>QHWY01000121.1 GCA_003223875.1 Acidobacteriota bacterium
ATTAACAGCGACAGCGCGGTTTATGTTTCCCAATGTCCTTTTCGAACCGCCACCGACTTTTAAAGCGGGTTTTCCGAACGAAATTCAAATTGGTCAAGTTGACGAACGATTCAAGCAGCGCTTTGCCGTTTGGCTGGTGCGTACCGCTTACGACGAGTGGGGAATGGCGAGCGGCATCTATGCGCTGTCAACCGTGTGTACGCACCTGGGCTGCACGCCAAATTGGCTGGAAGCGGAACAAAAATTCAAGTGTCCATGCCATGGCAGCGGTTATTACAAGACTGGAGTTAATTTCGAAGGTCCGACGCCGCGGCCGCTGGAACGATATGCAATCTCGCTTGCTGATGATGGGCAGATTCTCGTGGACAAAAGCAGGAAGTTCCAGGAGGAAAAAGGTGAGTGGACCAATCCTGCAGCGTTTTTAAAACTGTAACCATTTTTCAAACATATGGCTAATTTCAAAGATTGGCTCAAAGAGACTTTCAAAGCTCTGTCGCCTGCGCGCGTTGGCGAATACATCCAGGAAAGTCAGGTCTATCGATCCATCTTCCGCGTTGGTGTGCCGGATTCGGACCGCAAACGGATGCTGGTGATGCTGGGCAACGTGTTTCTTCATCTACATCCGGTGAAGGTGCGCAAATCCGGCATTCGTATGCGCTACACGTGGTGCATGGGCGGTATCACCTTTTTCCTCTTTCTCTCGCTGACGTTCACTGGACTGTTGCTGATGTTCTACTACCGTCCCACGTTGGAGTACGCCTACGTCGATATCCGCGATCTTCGCGAACAGGTTCCCCTCGGCATTATGCGGGAGATCCATCGGTGGGGCGCCCATGCGATGGTAATCGCCGTCTGGCTGCACATGTATCGCGTGTTCATGACGGGCTCCTACAAACCGCCTCGTGAATTCAACTGGAACGTCGGCGTGATCCTTCTGGTTCTGACGCTGCTGTTGAGTTTTACGGGCTATTTGCTTCCCTGGGACCAACTCGCCATCTGGGCGATCACTGTGGGCAGCAATATGGCCCGGGCCACACCTTTCGCAGGACACGAAGGGCCCGGTTCCGCTCTCTTGAAATTGGGCGACATCGCTTTCGTCAACAACCAGAGCGATATGCGATTTGCTTTGCTTGGTGGACGCTTCGTCGGTGAAGCGGCGCTGCTCCGTTTTTACGTTCTTCACTGTGTTGGATTGCCGTTAGTGGCGGGGTTCTTGATGGCCATCCACTTCTGGCGCATCAGGCGTGATGGCGGTATTTCCGGACCACTATAGAAAGAACGAAAATGTTCATTAAAGACTTCATCAATGCGATTACTGCCCCGTATTTTCTGATCACGGCCGCGGCCATTCTGCTTCTGGTTTCGCTGAAATATCCGGACAAGTTCTACACGAGCAAATCGGGAGCTATCGTGTTCGCGTGCATGTTCGGTTTCCTCGGGATCAGCGTACTGGACCCGAACTTCCGGTTGATTGTGACAAAGGCCGACAACGTGCCGATTGTCGGCATGCTTTTTCTTGTGCCGTTTTTCACCTGGTTCGCGTTGCGTGAGGCGGTAAGAAACGACAAACGGATCGCGGAAGGCAAGCCGCTCGTCGAACAGGAAGAAACCGCAGACAAAGTGCTGACGTGGCCGGACCTGGTCTACACCGAATTGATCTGCATGGTCGTTCTAACGGTTGTCTTGATCGGTTGGTCGATGGCGCTGCAGGCCCCTCTTGAAGAGCCGGCAAATCCATCCAGCTCGCCGAATCCATCGAAGGCGCCCTGGTATTTCCTTGGATTGCAGGAAATGCTCGTGTACTTCGATCCGTGGTTGGCAGGTGTCGTTTTCCCTGGACTCATCATCGTGGGGTTGATGGCCATTCCGTACATCGACACGAATCCAAAAGGAAACGGGTACTTCACTCTTAGAGAGCGCCGATGGGAAATTACGACATTCTTGTTTGGATTCTTGATTCTTTGGATTCTGCTGGTGATTCTCGGGACCTTTCTTCGTGGTCCCAACTGGAATTTCTTCGGCCCTTACGAGTTCTGGGATATTCACAAGCTCGAAGCACTCGTAAATGTCAACCTGTCCGAGTACATCTGGGTTAAAGGCCTTGGCATGGGTTTGCCGAAGAATCCGATCATCCGCGAGATTTTCGGGTTCTTGGTCGTTCTAGGGTACTTTCTCCTGATTCCGCCACTGCTCGCGAAGACGTGGCTCAAACGCTTCTATCAAACACTCGGACCGATTCGCTTCCATGTGATGACGTTTCTTTTGTTAGCAATGACGGCACTGCCCATCAAGATGGTGCTGCGATGGCTTTTCAACTTGAAGTACATCATCGGAATTCCCGAGTACTTCTTCAACATCTGAGGGTAGCTATGGCGTGGGGGGACCGGCCGGAAGTAAAGAGGCCGCCGCGAAGCGCAAGCCCGATAGGGCGCAGCGTTAATAACGGCGTACCGAAGAGATCCGGACGGTGGGCCCGACGCTAATCTAACGGAGCAAATTGTGAGCAGCGAAACTCCCAATGAGGGCGGGCACAAGAAACCGCCCATACCTACACCCGCAAAGAAAATTCCCGCGCTAAACATCGACAAACGCGGCGACCGCCTGTACGAAGTCATTTACTTGCATAAGTGGTTCGCGATTTCGAGCCTTCTACTTTTCGGGTTCACTGTTGCCATGGTAATGGTCGACTATTCGCGCGAATGGAAGAGGTATCAGCGTGAATTCGTCCGGCTGCAGATCCAGCGCACACAGAGGGACATGCAGCAGGTTTCGTCTTCTTTGGATCGCGCCAAATTTCAGCAACTCCAACAACAGCTTCAGCAGACTCGTGCCCAACAGCAGCAGAACGAAGCCCAGATCGACAAAATCCAGAAACAATTGAACGATCTGAACGCGAAGTACTATGCGGCCGATGAAAATTACCGCTTCGCGAAGGCCGTCTACGACAGCGACAAGTACGAATATGAAGAAGCGGTTGCCACCAAACGTTCGAATGCGCCAAAGCTTGCCGAAAAGTTGAAGGAAACCGAGAAGCGGATGAACGATTACAAGGCGCAGTCGGAGAAACTGACACTCGACATACGCGCTTCGAACACAGAGTTGGACAAGTATGTTGGCAAGCGGAACGAGATCCAGAAGGACATGGAAACCATGCTGGCGGATTACACCCGGCTGCAGACTCGTTTGAATACGTTGAATCCGGGTGTGATTGTGACGTCGTTCCGGAATGCGCCGGTATTCGATTTCATGAATCCGTCCGAGCGCATCAACCAGATCATCGTCAATAACCTTTACAACGATCAGCCGTTCAAGGCGATTCCGCGTGTGGATCGTTGCACGACGTGCCATTTAGGTATCGATCAGAAGACTTATCAGGATGCGGCGCAACCATTCACGACACACCCGAATCTGGATCTCTATCTTGCATCGTCATCACCGCATCCAATGGAATCGTTCGGCTGTACGACATGTCACGCCGGCCTGGATCGTGCAACAAGCTTCCAGAACGCCGGACATATGCCGCACAGCGAGGAACAACGTAAGGAATGGCAGAAGAAATACAACTGGCACGAACAGGAATTTCTCGAGACGCCGATGCTGACGACGAATGACATTCAAGCCGGCTGCTACAAGTGCCATAACGCCAGTCCCGAAGTCCCTCAAGCGGCTGCCTTCAACAGCGGGCGCGATCTGATCCGCATCTATGGCTGTTTCGGCTGCCACAAACTTCCCGGCTACGAAAATATCCGCAAGGTTGGTCCCGATCTTTCGACCGTTTCGGGAAAACTCACGAAGGAATGGGTACGGAAATGGTTGGCCAATCCGAAAGACTTCAAGTCGCAGGCGCGCATGCCGCAATTCTGGTGGAACTCGAATAACAGCGGCAGTACGGGAAATACTAACTGGGACAAGAGGAATGCCGCCGAGATCAATGCCATTGCCGAGTATCTCTGGTCGAAATCGAAACCGAAGCAGTTGCCCCCGGGACGGACGAACGGCAATGCAGTAGCCGGCAAGCAGATTGTCGAAACCGTCGGATGTTTCGGCTGCCACGCGATTGGTCCGATCCAGGAGGCGGCCAACCAGACTCAGATCCGCCGCAGACACGGATTTAACCTCGAGAATCAGGGAAGCAAAGTTAGTCAGAGCTGGATCTACAACTGGGTGAAGGATCCCACCCAAGTTTGGCCGGAAACCAAGATGCCCAGCCTGCGATTGACCGACGAAGAAGCTGCGAATGTGGCCGCTTACTTGTCATCCCTGAAAAACCCCGAATGGGAACAAAGGCCGCTTCCGGAAATCGATCAGGCCGCCCTCGATGACGTTACCCTGGAGTTGTTGCGGACGAACTCCACCGATATCGAAGCCCATGAAAAGCTCAAAGACATGACGGCGGAACAGAAAAATCTGTTTGCCGGCGAACGCCTGATCAGCCGCTATGGTTGCTTCGGATGCCACAACGTTCCTGGATTTGAAAAAGCGCAGCCCATCGGAACGGAATTGACGGAAGCAGGAAGCAAATTGATTTCTCAGCTCGACTTCGGATTCCTGCCCATTGAGCATTCGCGCCGTGCCTGGTACGAACAGAAGCTGAAAGATCCCCGCATTTTCGATGTGGGCCGGGTCAAGAGACCGGAAGAACTCTTGAAAATGCCGAACTTCCGGTTTAGCGACAAAGATGTGGAGGCAGTTTCGGGCGTGCTTGTCAGCTTGGTGAAGGATCCAGTACCACTGGAGATGCGTGACAAGACTCCTCAAGCCGTCGCCGATGGACGGCAGTTCATCGCCGAGAAGAATTGCAGAGGGTGTCATCTTATCGAGGGTGTCGGAGGGGACATTCGGCCGACCAAGGAACAAGCACAATGGCCGCCCAATTTGAATACCGAGGGGTTCAAGACACAGCCACTCTGGTTGCATTCATTCCTGAAGGACCCGGGCAGCGTGAAACTGCGGCCCTGGTTAACGGCTCGAATGCCAACGTTCCACTTCACGGAACAACAGGCAGCCACGATCGAACGTTATTTTTCGGCGTTGGATCGGGTCGACTATCCGTTTATTTCTACCGATGTCGAGACGGACACGCAGAGATTGAGTGTTGGCGCCGACCTTTTCATGAAACTCCAGTGCACGAGCTGCCATCCCACAAGCAATGCGATTCCGCCGGGGAAATCGCCTGAGGATCTCGCGCCGAATCTCCAGCTGGCTCACGAACGTCTGCGGCCCGATTGGGTGCTGCAGTGGGTAAGAGATCCGCAAAAGATTTTCCCTGGTACGCGAATGCCGACATTTTTCCCGCCCAACGACAAAGGTGTACCCGTCAGTCCGTTTCCGAATATTCTCGGCGGTGATGTGACGGCTCAGATCCAGGCCATTCGCGATCATCTGTTCATCACGGTCGGCGGAGGCAGGCGCGCAGCTCGTAGCGGGACCGTGACGAAGTAATTACTGTAGCGGCGGTCTACGACCGCCGACGATCTCGCTATTGCGGACTGTCGGCGGTCATAGACCGCCGCGACAGCGTTTTTGTGGCTAAAAAAATCGATTGAGTTGGGATATATTGAATTGTTGGACTCTACTACCAATAACCAACCTTAAACTCGGAGATCCTAACATGCATAAACGATCGTTACCGCTTTGCGCCTCTCTTCTCATGGTTGCGCTCGTTGCAGGCTGCGGCGGCGGAAGCAACGAAACAAATGTACCTCCTCCTGGGGGACCTGGTGCTCCCGGCGGCACGACATTTGACATGTCGAAGGCGAACGCCACCATCACCGGCAAAATCAGTTTCGAAGGCACCCCTCCTCCGAACGACAAGATTCAGATGTCTGCGGACCCGTACTGTGCGCAGCATGCTGCTCAGAATCCGACTACCGAGACGGTGAAGGTCAGTGACGGTGGTTTGGAGAATGTCATCGTCTTCGTCAGCTCCGGGCTGTCCGCGGGTGCAACTTACGCAACGCCCACAACACCTGTCGAGATCAATCAGGAAAATTGCCATTACACTCCACATGTCTTCACGATGATGACGAATCAGCCGCTGAAAGTTAAGAACAGCGATATGACGCTGCATAACATTCACGCGTGGGCTGAAAAGAACCCCCAGTTCAACGTCGGACAGCCTGTGAAGGATATGGTGAGTGAAACGAAGTTTAAGAATCCGGAAGTGCCTTTGCCGGTCCGCTGCGATGTCCATAAGTGGATGGGCGCATTTATTGGCGTCTTCGATCATCCGTTCCACACGGTATCGAAATCTGGTGGCAGCTTCGAGCTGAAGGTGCCGCCAGGCAATTACGAAGTTACCGCGTGGCATGAAAAATTCGGAAAGAAGACCATGATGGTTCAGGTCGGCGACAACGACAAAAAGGAACTCAACTTCAGCTTCAACACGAACGACAAAGGCACTGCCGACTAATGAAGGTAATCAGCGCGAGTCCCTCTCCCTCTGCGAGAGGGCGGCGTGACAGCCAGGCGAAGCGCGAGCCTGTCAGGGCGAAGCCTCAACAAATGGCTGGCGCGCCGGGTGAGTGTATCGGTCTCCACCGTTTTGCTCTCTTTACCGCGGTCTGCACTGCATTCCTCATCTTTGTGGGCGGGCTCGTCACGAGCACCGAGTCCGGTTTGAGTGTTCCCGACTGGCCCACGACGTACGGATGGAACATGTTCACCTTTCCACTCTCGAAGTGGGTGGGCGGCATCTTTTACGAACACACCCACCGTATCGTGGCGTCGTTCGTCGGGTTTCTGACCGTCATCCTCACGGTTTGGACCTGGCTTGAAGAGAAACGCGCGTGGCTGCGATGGCTTAGCGCGGCAGCGCTCACCGCCGTCATTCTTCAGGGGGTGCTGGGTGGCATCACGGTCCTGTTCTTGTTGCCGGCTCCGATTTCCACACTCCACGCATGTCTTGCACAAACATTTTTTTGTTTGGTCATTGCAATCGCCGTGTTTACTTCTCCCCAGTGGAAAAGCGGATTGCCGTTAGTCAGGTCACGTGCGGAAAGCGTTTCGCTTCCGGCACTCTGCGCCGCGACAACGGCGGCGGTTTACGTTCAACTGATATTGGGCGCGCTCATGCGGCACACCGCCGCCGGCTTGGCGATTCCGGATTTTCCACTTGCGTTAGGGCATATCATTCCGCCGTTTACATCGAATAAAGTCATGATTCATTTTGCCCATCGGGTAGGCGCGGTGGTCGTAACCACACTAATCGTGTGGACTTTCATCCGTGTTGCTCGCTCTTATTCCGACTATTCTCTGCTTTTCAGACCGGCGCTCACCATGATGGTTCTCGTTGGAATTCAGTTGGCGTTAGGCGCCCTTACTGTGTGGAGTGCGAAGAGTATCATTCCCACCACTGCGCATGTTCTGACAGGCGCGTTGCTGTTGAGTACGTCATTTCTTCTCGCCTTAAGAGCTTACGCGATGTTGACCGTGAAGTTAGCTAACTGTAGGGGCGCTCTATGAGCGCCCAACAACCGGCGGTCCGCGAAGCGCAAGCACGCCAGTGCGCCGCCTCAATAAATGACCGTCGCTACAGTAAGACACGAGTCGCGGATCTGATGGAACTGACGAAGCCCCGCATCACCCTCCTCGTGCTTGTGACTACGCTCGTCGGCTTCTATATGGCATCGCGTGACGGCATAGACCTTCTGCTCTTGTTCCATACGATTCTCGGCACCGCGCTTGTGGCAAGCGGGGCGAGCGCCTTGAATGAATATCTTGAACGCGATCTCGACGCGCGAATGACCCGTACGCGAAATCGTCCTTTGCCGGACGGACGGCTCTTGCCGGCAGAAGCCTTGATTTTTTCGGCAGCCATTTCTGCTGCCGGGGTCGCCTACCTGCTCTACTTCGTGAATGCACTGACGGCTGCGCTCGGAGCTGTAACGTTGGCGGGATATATTCTCGTATACACGCCATTGAAGACGCGCACCGCGCTTTGTACGCTGATCGGAGCCTTTCCTGGCGCTGCGCCGCCGGTGATGGGCTGGACGGCGGCTAGCGGTCGAATCGACGTTGTCGCGCTCTCGTTATTCGCAATACTTTTTTTGTGGCAGATGCCCCATTTCTTCGCCATCGCATGGATTTTCACCGAAGACTATACGCGCGCCGGTTTTTCGATCCACGTCAGCGGCGAGAAGACCGGCCGGCAAATTATCTTCTTTTGCAGCGCGTTGATACCAGTCAGCATCCTTCCCACGTTTTTTGGATTAACCGGTATGACTTACTTCGTCGGTGCGGTTCTGTTGGGCTTCATCTATCTTGGTTACGGTTTTGCAGTTGCGCTTTTCCGATCCAACACGCACGCGCACCGCTTGCTTCGTATCTCCGTTTTGTATTTGCCGGCTCTTCTCGTGCTCATGATGGTTGATAAGGTATAGGGGACGTCATGAAACGCGTCGTATGGATTTCCTTGTTTGCGGGCTTATGGGCTGCCTGTCATCGCTCGCCCGATATTCCCAGCTACTATCCCTTACCGGAATTTTCTCTCACGGATCAAACCGGTAAAGCCGTTACACTCCACGATCTCACCGGCAAAGTCTGGGTTGCGGATTTCATCTTTACGAGTTGCGGCGGAACCTGTCCTTTGATGACGCAAGAGATGCGCAAGTTGCAGGACGCGCTTCCGCCGGAGATTCGACTGGTCTCATTTACAGTCGATCCCACACGCGACACACCGAGAGTTCTTGCCGCTTACGCCCAGGAGCATGGGGCGACGAACGAGCGGTGGCTGTTTTTAACCGGCGACGAACAGGCTCTTTATGACCTTTGCGTTAAGGGCTTCAAACTTCCGCTCGACACGGAGAACGGAACTCCCGCTGAGCCGATTACTCACAGCTCGCGTTTCGTTCTTGTGGATAAGCAGGGCGAGATCCGCGGTTATTACAGCGGAACCGAAGAAGACGAGCTGAAGCGGCTCGCGATGGACGCAAAAAGACTTTCATGATCAGTATTTCGGATCTTCCCACCGTCAATGCTGCCTTGAATGCCGCCGCCGCAATTCTCATCAGCGCCGGGGTCTATTTCATCAAGCGCAAGAACATTCCGGCACATAAGGCCTGTATGGTAGCCGCTCTTGGCGTCTCGAGTCTCTTCCTCACGTCCTATCTGACCTATCACTACAACGTGGGAAACATCCGCTTCACAAAAGAAGGCTGGATTCGCAACGTTTATTTCCCACTCCTGATCTCGCACACTATTCTGGCCGCGCTGATTTTGCCGATGGTTCTGCGAACAGCTTTTCTCGCGTTCAAAGGCCGGTTTCGCAATCATGTCCGCATTGCGAAATGGACCTTTCCGGCATGGATGTATGTGTCGGTCACCGGCGTGGTGGTCTATCTGATGCTCTACCATTAATTGAGGAATACCCTTTCGGCAGGGCCATAATAGATCCCGTTAAAGAGGAATTTATAGGTACCATGCGGCTGTGAACGGAACAGGATCTCAGGGCCAAAGAGAAAGAGCTTCCCCTTGCCTGCTGAGGCTTCCACGACTGCTCCGCTCCCATTCAGGTGTTGTTGACCCCATGCCCAGCCGCTACGAAGCGGAGCTGCAGAGTCGTACCAGGCCACAACCTTGAGGTCCTTGTTGGAAGGATTGATCCGAAATGCCGGGCTGTTATCGAAGAAGAAGTCCGCCCGATCGGGCATCCCGTACGCCAAGGGGTTTCGATTATCGACCGACGCCTGCAAAAGTGATCCTGGCACGTAGAAGTCGCGGCGGTTAAGCCCGGCTAAGGGATTGCTGATCGGAAGCTCCAGCCGCGATCCAATGTCGGTCGAGCGTCCGATCGCGAGTAACGTCCCCCCGTCTTGCAAAAACGCGCGCACAGCCGCGACCGAACTTGTGACCGTGTCGTTCACGAAGATCAGCACATCGAAACTCCGCGCAAGATCGCCTTGCGTGAAGGCGTCCTCAGAAACGACAGTGTATGGAAACTCGAACTTGTCGAGGACATAACGTGTCCAACCGGAAGCCATGGAACCTCCGTAGCGATCCCAAAGACCGATTCGTGGCTGTTTCAGCATGAACGCTTCGCCCGCTGGTGTTTTGGCAATAGCATCAAATGAGACTCCGATCTCATCTGCAATCTTCAGCAGCTTTGCGCGCGTTCCCGGTTTCGCTGGAATGAATTGTGTGCCGGGCGGGTATGTTTTCGTGTTTTCCGTAAACGCGTTTTTCAACCAATAGACTTCTTCCTTCGCGTTCAGCAGTCGATTGACCGCCACGAACGCGTCGTTCACCTCGTGACTGAGGAGATATCCGGCCGGATTGGATAGGTCCGTCACGTTTCCTGCAGGAGGACTGACTTCATCGGGAATCTCTCGGAAAGGACCATCGAACGCGTCCAGAATGCGATCGAATTTCACTCCCATTTGATACGCGAGAGTCCAGCCGGCGATGTCATATGGAGGAGTGGGCGGCGCTCCCGCATATGCAAAGTCATTCGGATGATCTTGCGGCTCGAACATGTCGAGAACCTGCGGTCTAAATGCCTGTGCAGTCTTTACGACATAAGAGCCGGCCGGATACATTCTTCCCCCGGCCATGAATTGTGATGTCGCGCGATGCACCGTCACGCCGTTCTTGATCAGGGCGTTGACGAACTTCGTTGCTGTGAGAAAGTCGCTCTGGTCCGACGGAATGATGTAACCGCGAGAATCGCGCAATGTGGGATCCCGAAGATCGTCGAATCTGTTTGCCCCTTGGACGTGGCGCGGCGTCGTTGTCCATGTGTCGCGGCTGCCGCGCTCGATCGAGTTGAGACCCATTTTGTAGACGTCGAAGAGTAAGCGGTCCTTGTTGCGGGACGCGTAATCGATTACAGCGCGGTTTGCGGTTATCGAATATTCGATCGATTGCCTGAAGTGCCATTTCTGCGGATTTATCGGAAGAGGAAGATCGCTCTGCGGCAGGGCTTTTTCCACGACAAACGGAATATCCACAGGCGCCGGATTGCCAATCGTCTCCGTCAAAAGACCGATCTGATTATGAAAGTATGGGCTCGTGCGCAAGCCGCCGTTCCACCAGGTCGAATAGTTCGCTCCTGATCGCGATGTGACGCCGGGCTTTCCCTCCATCGCAAATCGGCTGTGCATCGCGGCGCCCACTTCATCCAAGAGCGTAATGACCAGCGGATCGAGGTGATAATTAAACGGGTCGCGAAACGGTGGGGAAAACATCACCGCGCCTCGAGGTCCGGTTTGATGATGGTCGTAGACAATCTGCGGAAACCACTCGCGGAACAGAACCCGGTTAATAGCTTCGGTTTCCGCCAGCGCCGTCATGTAGAAGTCTCGATTATCATCGTGTCCCGCATACTTGTTGTAGAGACGCGGAATATCCGTGATTGAACGCCTTGCGGGGTCGTCCGTTTTCATGTACCAGTTCGACACCAATTCCATACCATCGGGATTCACGAGGCAGTTGAGAACGATGACATCATTCAAGAAACGCAGCGTCTCAGGATCGGTGCGGCTCACGAGCTGATAAATATTTTCGATGAGCTGCTGCGCGCCGAGGATTTCCGTGGCATGCAGCCCGCCATCGATCCATACGACGGCTTTTCCTTCGGCGGCCAGCGTTCGCGCCTGGTCTTCGCCGAGACCTTCTGCCGCCGCAAGCCGTCTGGAGATTTCCTTGTATCGCGCGAGATTGTTTTGGTTTTCAGGCGACGAAATGATGGCCAGATAGATGGTCCGGCCCTCCGATGACTTGCCGATCTCTTCCAGCTTCAACCGATCGGACTCACGGCTCAGCTTCTTCAGGTAATCCACGTACTGGGTGTAATTCACCAGGACATAGTCATCACCGATATTGAATCCGAATTGTTCATTTGGAGTGGTGATTCTCGTCTGAGCCTGGGCGGCAGTGGCGCAGAGGAGAAGCAGGAAAACTCGCGAAAAGTTCAGAATGCGTCTGTTCATCATTAAAGCGTGAATTGTAGCACTAGCCATTCCCCTCCTCGCAGAGGAGGGGCTTTGCACAAAAAGTGCATGATGTCGTGCTGTCTCGCTGTAGCGGCGGTCTATGACCGCCGACAATACAGCAATTTGCGAGATCGCCGGCGGTCATAGACCGCCGCTACAGTGGCCATACTCGACTTTCTGTGCAAAGCCCAGAGGAAGGGAATTCTTGCGCTCTGCTATGATCGGTTTTAGATGATTTCTCTGACGCACGTCTCAAAGATTTTCGATGGAAAGCGCAAGGCGACTGCTCTGGAAAATATCGACCTGCACATTGAGAAGGGGAACGTAGTCTCGATCATGGGACCTTCGGGGTCAGGTAAGTCCACACTACTGAACTTGATCGGCGGTTTGGACCGGCCGAGTTCCGGAGACATTCGAGTTGACGGAGAAAACCTGAGTGAACTTTCGGATGATGATCGCACCCGCGTTCGCCGCGACAAAATCGGCTTTGTTTTCCAATTTTTCAATTTGCTACCGACTCTGAATTCCCTCGAGAACGTGGCATTACCGTTGCACTTGCGGAAATGGCCGCGAAAAAAAATTGAGGACCGCGCCAAAGAGTTGCTGAATCTTGTACAGCTCGACCACCGATTGGAACATTTGCCCGATGAACTCTCCGGCGGCGAGCGACAGCGTGTGGCGATCGCGCGTGCGCTTTCCGTTTACCCGCCAATACTGCTTGCCGACGAACCGACTGGAAATTTGGATACAGCGACAGGGCGGGAGATCTTGAAGCTTATCGATGATCTGCACTCCCGGCTGGGTTCGACGGTTCTGATTGTGACACACGATTTGGAAGTTGCGGAACGCTGCTCTCGTACTGTGGCTTTGCGCGACGGCCGCATTGTGGAGGACCGCCGCCGATGATGCTGTTTCGTCTGCTGAGCTGGCCTTATCTACGGCGTCACCTGGTGCGATGGATCCTCACAGTTGCGGGCATCGTTTTAGGCGTCGGCGTGTTCGTCGCCATGCATACGGCCAACCGGTCGATCTTCAGCGCCTTCGATAGAACAGTCGATCAGATTGCCGGCTCCACCCAATTGCAGGTGTCAGCCGGTGAATTCGGATTTGACGAGTCCGTTCTTGAACGCGTGCAATCGGTACGAGAGGTCGGAATTGCCGTCCCGGTGATCGAGGCCACGGTGGACACAAACATTCCAGGGCAAGGCAGCATCCTGATTCTTGGAATCGATATGACAGGCGATCGCAATCTTCGCGACTACGAATTGAAGGATGCGGATGAGGCGATCATGGATGACCCACTGGTCTTTCTGGCGCAACCGGATTCGTTGATGGTCACCCAAGAGTTCGCCGGCCGCAATAACCTAACGGTCAACAGCAAGATTCCACTCTCGACCATCGAGGGGATCCAACAATTCACTGTGCGCGGAATCATGAGTTCGACCGGAATGACACGCGCATTTGGCGGCAACTTTGCCGTCATGGACATTTACGCCGCTCAACAGGTACTCGGCCGAGGCCGCCGATTTGACCGCATCGACGTACGGGCGAAAGACGGTATTACCATCGATGAATGTCAGGCGGCTTTGAAAGCCACGCTGGGGCCGAGCTTCGATGTAGATCCTCCTTCGGCCCGCGGCCGGCATTTTGAAGCTTTGCTGCAGAGTTATTCGACCGCCATGATGATCTCCAGCTTGTTCGCGCTCATGGTCGGAATGTTCATTATCTACAACTCCTTTGCTATCGCCGTCACGCATAGGCGAGCGGAAATCGGAATCTTGCGCGCGCTGGGCGCGACACGGGGTCAAATCCAGCGCCTGTTTCTGCTGGAAAGCATCGTAGCGGGAACATTGGGATCCGTTGTTGGCGCCGTAGTTGGAATCGCCGCGGCGCTGGGTATCGCCCGGTGGATCAGCCGCGTGTTGGAAACCGCGGGAGGCGTGGCGCAGCGCGTCAGCGAATTACAAGTCGATGCGAGCCTGATTGCCCTGGCAATCGTTGCCGGTACAGGAACGAGCGTGCTGGCTGCGTGGATTCCGGCAAGAAATGCGGCTCGCGTCGATCCGGTTCAAGCGTTGCAAAAAGGCAAATATCAGGTTCTCTCGGTCGGTGAAAACCGCCGTCGGCGATGGATAGCGCTCGCAGCCTTCCTGATTGCGTCGGTGTGCCTCTTCTTTTCCTATTCAAAGCCGTTCTTCTACACCGGTTACGTTCTGATGATAGGTGCAGGCCTGCTCCTGGCCCCTGCTTTAACACTGCTATTGTCCAAGACATTACGGCCAATTTTGAAGCGCATCCTTCCCGCTGAAGGAACTCTCGCGGCCGATAGCCTCGTCGAAGCACCTCGGCGGACTTCCGCAACTGTATCGGCACTCATGCTTTCGCTGGCGATGGTGGTCGGTTTCGGTGGATTCGCACATTCCTTCTACAGTTCCATCCAGGAATGGATGGACAATGCCCTCAACCCCGACTTCTTCGTTGCGCCCAGCGAGAACCTCGCGACACGGAGTCTCACATTTCCGGCCGAGATCAGCTCGGTCATCGAGCGTGTTGACGGAGTCGATCAGGTTCAAGTCGTCCGCGATGCGCGCGTCACGTACCACGACGTCCCTGTCATGGTGATTTCGATCGAAACCGAAAAAGTCGCCAGCACAGTTCATCGGACACCCGTCGCCGGCTCATTGGAGGAAATGAACCGTCTCACCGCAGAAGGGAAAGGCTTGTTCGTCTCGGAATCATTCGCCACAAACCTTAAAACAAAAATGGGCGATGTTGTGGAATTGCCAACTCCGTCAGGCCTCCTGAAACTGCCCATTGTCGGTATTATTCGCGACTACTCGGATTTGCGAGGGTCCCTCTTTATTGATCGATCGGTGTATCGGGATTGGTGGAAGGACGACACCGCGAACATCGCTCGTGTTTACGTAAAAAAAGGCGAGAACGTTGAAGCGGTGCGGCAGCGCGTGATCAATACGTTGTCGTCGCAGTACCGCCTGTTGGTTCTCACAAACCGCGAGGTTCGCGACTGGATCATGAAGCTGCTCGATCAGTGGTTCGCCATGACGTACAACCAGATTGTCGTCGCTGTGCTTGTAGCGGTCCTGGGAATCGTGAATACGCTGACCGTTTCGATAACAGATAGAAAACGTGAGTTGGGTGTCATGCAGGCTGTCGGCGGGCTTCGGAAGCAGATCCGGTGGACCGTATGGATCGAGGCGCTCACGATCGGTGTCATCGGTCTCATACTCGGTACTTGCCTCGGCGCGGTCAATCTGTATTACACGTTAGGTATGATCAAGCGTGATTTGGGAGGAATCGGTCTCGACTACATCTTTCCCTCAGCATTTATGATCTTGATGGTGCCGATCATCCTCGGAGCGGCATGGATCGCGGCTCTTGGCCCTGCAGAAGCCGCAGTCCGCGGCAGCCTGGTAGAGGCGCTGGAATATGAGTAGGGTTCTCACCTCCGCTTTCAGCACTTTCTTCGTGCTCTTGCAAGTGGACCCGCGCCAAATCGTCGAGGAAGCTCAGCGCCGAACGACGACTCAATCGCAGCGGTACGAAGGAACACTGAGAGTGATCGACGCGAGAAATAAGGTTACGGAAAAACGTTGGCAGTACGACAGGATCGGCTCGCATGGCTCGAGCAAGGCCGTACTGCGATTTACTGCTCCACCGGAAGTCAAAGGCGTTGCATTGTTAGTCCTCAATCATCCGGATCGCTCTTCGGATCAATGGATGTGGACGCCCGCGCTCAATCGAGACCGGCGAATCGCATTGCAAGATCGCTCGACCCGGTTCTTCGGTACCGACTTCAGCTTCGAAGACCTCGAGGAGCGCGATACGAACCAATTCGATTTCAAGCTTCTCGGCGAAGAATCGCTCGACAGCGCAGTTTGTTGGAAGGTCCAGTCGACGCCCAGGCAGGCGAAGGTTTCACAATACACGCATTCCTATCTGTGGATACGCAAGGACAATTACGCCTTCGCCCAAATTGAAAACTACGATAAAGACCATTTGGTGAGGCGCGCCCATTATTCCGATATTCGCAACGACCAGGGGATCTGGACGGCGCATCAGATCGACATGCACGATTTGCGACGCAACAGCCACACCATTCTGACGATCGAAAAACTTCAGTACAACGTGCCGATGAACGGCGACGCGTTCACGCGAGAGGCACTGAGTCGCGAATCTTGATGGTGGGGATACACCATTCCCCTCCTCGCAGAGGAGGGGTGGATGCGCCGAAGGCGCAGACGGGGTGGTCAGACCGGCGAAACATATTAGCCGAGCCGACCACCCCGGCCGCTTCGCGGCCACCCCTCCTCTGCGAGGAGAGGAATGTTTGCGGTCTCGCGTTGTTGCTCTTTGTACTGCTGGCAGCATCAAATTGCTACTCCCAAACCTACACTCAGCGTGGGTTTCTCGAGAGCCAAAGTACCCTTTATCCGCTAGAGGCGCCGAACGACCGCGCGCATGCTGTCGGTGAATCGCTATTCCGATACGAAGGATTTTTCAATCCTTCGGGTTCTGTCCAACTTGCCGGCGCCTTGGACTTTCGTATCGACACGCATCTGCAGGTCGGCCGTGACTTCAAGCTGTCATGGCAGGATCGGGAAATTCGGCGGCCAGTTGGAGAGGTCCGGCGGCTGAGCGCGACATATCACAGAGGGCCAGTAACGGTCGAAATTGGGAAGCACTTTATCCGTTGGGGAAAAACGGACATCGTCACCCCAACCGATCGTTTTGCGCCTCGTGACTTTCTGACAGTAGTGGATAATGACTTTCTTGCCGTCACAGCCGCACGATTTAATTTCGAGAAAGGGACAAACACGATCGAAGCCGTCTGGTCGCCGCGCTTCACGCCGAGCCGCATTCCTTTACCCAATCAGCGATGGGCCGTGTTGCCGGAGCTGCCGCCCGGCATAACACTCCGAGATGCGGGCGCTATCTTTCCTGAGGGGCCGCAGTCCGGTCTGAGATGGAATCATGCCGGAGCCGTCGAGTATGAGTTGTCGTTTTATCAAGGCTTCAATCATCTTCCATCCTTCGATGCGACCCCCCGGTTCACTTCGACCGGCATCGATGTCGATGTCCGCCGTTTTTACCCGAAAATCATCATGGCCGGCGGAGACGTTGCCGCTCCTACGCCATGGTTCACGTTAAAAGGGGAAGCGGCGTATTTCTCGTCCACAGATAACCGCGCAGACGAATACACGTTATACGTGATTCAATTTGAACGGCAGACGGGCGAATGGTTCTTTGTCGCAGGATACGCGGGAGAAGCCATCACGCGCCACGGAACACGCGCCACCGATTTTGCGCCCGATCGAGGCTTGACCAAAACGCTCTTGGGCCGCGCAGCTTACACGATCGATGCAAATCGAAACATCCTCTTCGAAGCCGCGGTCCGGCAAAACGGCGAGGGCGTTTGGATCAAGAGCGAATATTCGCAATTGCTGGGCCAGCACTGGCGCGCGACTCTCAACCTGACGCTGATATCCGGGAATACTGCTGATTTCCTGGGCCAATATCATCGGAATTCACACGCGATGATCGTCGTAAGGTACAGTTTCTAAGTGCGCTACGACAAACTGTGTTAAAAAAGAACGATGCCGTTCGACCCCGTTGTGCGCCGTCTGATCGCCAGTTTCAGGAATTCATCCCAGTGGGACAGCCAACTCGATCTTGAACTGCTTCAGAAGCTTTGGCCGGCGCTCGCGGGCTCGAAGCTTGCGAACGCGGTCACCATCGTCGCTGTGCAGGGCTCGCGAGTTGTCGTAAATGTTCCGGATCAGATCTGGAGAAAGCAGTTGATGAAAATGAAGGCCGAACTCCTGGCCAGAATGAACGAACCATGGCCGGTGCCCTGGATCAAGGAGATCGTATTTACATATGAAAATCAGTGAAGGGGATGTCGAATACGTTGCGAAACTCGCAATGTTGGAAGTTGCTGATGGCGAGAAGAAGGAACTCGCCGAGCAACTGAGCAGGATCGTGGAGTACGTGGAAAAGCTGAATGAGTTGGACGTGCGTGGGATTGAGCCTACGTCTCAGGTTGTGACAAGCGTCAAACACGCCGTCCGGGACGATCGTGTTGCTCCCCGGACCGGAAGCTCGGATGCCGCAAGAACTGTGAAGCTTTTCAAGGTGCCGAAGGTCATCACGGAACGATGAATCTCAGGAACATCACCGCCGACAAGCTGGTCGCTCTATACCAGAATCGCGATCTGACTGCTAGCGAAGTTATTACGAGCGTTTATGACGACATCGAACGCACGGATAAGGAGGTTCACGCTTTTCTTTCAAACTGCCGGGAGCGCGCGCTGGAAGAAGCACGCCGTATGGACACCAGGATCGCAGCTGGAGAGCCGCTGGAGCCTCTGGCCGGCGTGCCTGTGGCGATCAAGGACAATATGACCATTCGCGACATGACCACGACCTGCGGTTCACGCATTCTGGAAAACTATGTCCCGCCGTACACTGCGACTGCGGTTGAGCGCCTGCGTGGTGCTGGGGCCATCGTTGTGGGAAAGACAAACTGCGACGAGTTCGCTATGGGTTCATCTACCGAAAACTCCGGTTTTTTTGTGACCCGAAATCCGCATAACCTAGACCGCGTACCCGGAGGCTCCAGTGGGGGTTCGGCCGCCAGTGTGGCATCGGGAACGTCGCTGATCGCGCTCGGATCCGACACTGGCGGATCTATTCGCACACCGGCAGCATTTTGTGGGGTTGTCGGCATAAAGCCGACCTATGGGCGCGTTTCGAGATATGGTCTCGTTGCGTTTGCTTCGTCTCTTGATCAGATTGGGCCAATTGCGAAATCCGTACGTGAATGCGCTCAGGCGCTCGAGGTGATCTCCGGTTTCGACCACTTCGACTCGACATCGGCAGATACGGCTGTGCCTGAGTTCGTCAAGAATCTCGATCAGCCGATCAAAGGAATACGCATCGGGATACCGAAGGAGTATTTTGTCGCCGGCTTGGACGCGGAAGTGAGAACGAAAATCGAAGCAGGGATGCGCATATACGAAGACCTTGGATGCGAGCTGCACGAGATCAGTTTGCCCCATACCGAATATGCCATCGCCACGTACTATCTCATCGCGACCGCCGAAGCCAGCTCCAATCTCGCCAGGTATGATGGAGTCCGCTACGGGTTGCGTGAAGCGGCCGATTCCAGTCTTCAAGAGATGTATCGCCGTACGCGGCATCACGGCTTTGGCCAGGAGGTGAAGCGGCGGATTTTGCTCGGCACGTATGCACTAAGCGCCGGCTATTACGATGCGTACTACCTCAAGGCCTTGAAAGTGCGCACGCTTATCCTGAGAGACTTCCAAAAGGCATTCGAGCAGGTCGATATTATCCTGGCTCCGACATCCCCAACGGTAGCCTTCAAGATCGGAGAGAAGACGGGCGACCCGCTGTCGATGTATCTGTCGGATATTTTCACAATCACGCAGCCGTTGGCAGGCATTCCCGCGATTTCGGTTCCGTGTGGAAAGAACTCCGAGAATCTGCCGATCGGCTTACAATTGATGGCGAACCACTTTCAAGAAGGCCTACTTCTTGGAGTGGCCCACCACTTCGAAAAAGCGGGAGGTTTTGTTGTATAAAGCGGGGCGGCTGCGCAGCTAAAATAGCAAGTATGATCCGTTTAAGATGGGTGTTAGTGCTCGTCGTTACTTTCCTGTTTCCGCTTGCTCTGGCTCGGTCTCAATCGTCGAAGATCGCCGTAGTCGACTTCGAAAAGGCCATTGTCGAGTCTGTCGAGGGCAAGAAGTCTTCAGAGAAATTCAATGCCACGTTGCAGAGCAAGCAAGCAGACGCTGAAAAGCGCCAGAAGGAACTGGAAGACGCGCAGAAAAAGCTCCAAACGCAGGAGCGCACGCTGAGTGAAACCGCCAAAGCCAATCTACAAAAGGATATCGAACGGCACACGACCGAACTGAAGCGCTTCAACGAGGACGCACAGAAAGAGCTGCAGTCCCTGCGCGATGAACTCCTGCGGCCTATTGCCGAGCGGGCCAGTGGCATATTGAATGCCCTGGCTGCCGAGCAGGGCTACACGCTCATTGTCGATATTTCCAATCCTCAAAGTAACGTTGTCTGGTCCAATCCGAAGAATGACATCACTGAGGAATTGACCCGCCGGATCGATGCCGCCACAAAAACGACTGAAGCTGCGAAGCCGCCTGCGCCTTCAGCCGTGCGGCCCGCGACGCCGGCTCCAGCGCCGCCGCCTCGGACAGTGGCGCCGGCTCCTGGAATTTCTCGTCCGACCGCGCCAACCCCGGCGCCCGGAAGACCGTAATCGGGCACTCTCACGAGGATAAGGCGGCGGGAGAGGTCCGGCTCTAAACCATCATGCTCGCCAGCACAAAGTCGGCAATCCCCGTCAACGACCTGACTCCCGGCCAGAAATACACTTTTCCAGGTTCGTGTTTTCAGGTCAGGAAATGGCTTCTCCGATTGGAGCGCCTCAGCCGAACGGATGTAGCAACGGAACGATTATTTCCGGGTCATCGGTAATCGGTGACTCCTGCGAAACGAGTATTTCCATTCCGCCGGCGATTAAGTTGGTCAACGACTCGATCTTGTCCGACACTGAAACGATTATTACTGCAACTTCCGCAATCGTTTCCGTGCCGGAAACAACCACTCCTCTGGTGCATACGATCATTGATCGAACGGCGGCGAGCATTTTCGGTTAGCAAATAATCTTTTGCGTTTCGCAAATAATTATTTCCGTCGCGGAAACGATTATTTGCCGCGAGCATCAAACACCATCGACTCAGGTGGTTGCGGACGGTCCTGAGGAAATAATCATTTGCGTACCGGAAACGATTATTCGCGTATCGGAATCGATAATTTCCGCGTTGCAAATCATTATCTCTGATAGGAAGGCGATCATTTCTGAATGCATCTCGCTTATTGATGGTTCGCACACGATCATTTCCGGACCGGATTCGATTAGTGGCATCCACGAAGCAATTATGTCGGTCATTGAAACGGTAATTTCCGCAGCCGAAATCGATTTTTCCGAGACGGATACGATCATTTACGCCTTTCTCACCAGTTTCTTGGCGGCAGAAATAATCATCTCTGCCGCAAAGAAAACCGCCGGTGTGGCGCGGGTCTGTTCCTAAACCCTCAACACCAAATGAATTCGGCACGGCGGAACGGCCGTATGAAACACGAGACAGGCTTGACGGAAACAACAGCGAAAAGTATCCGGGTCTCCGGTCCCGGTCATCCAAACGATGGGTTACCACATCATTTCGATGGGCGGGGTTGCGCAATTCGAAGGGCACCTCATCTCGACTAACCGGTTCTGCTCTGGCTGCCGCGTTTAGCCAATTGACTTGAAGCGCGCGAGTTACGGGAACTCCGCCGGAGCTTTCCCCGCTATTTCTTGCTCGCCTCGTTCGGTTTTCGTGCTTGGTGAACCAATTGCGTTATCTCGAGGGAATTTGATTTCGAGGATGACCACTCGAGCCACCGATCCTGGAGCTGGATGGTCAGAGCCATCGGGAGAAAAACAAAACAAGGAGAATTGTATGACTACGAAAAGAATTGTGATGACGACAGGCTCTCGGATTCGGACGCGGCTCGTGACATCGCTATGGGCCTTGCTGTCCGTCTTGGTTATCGTGGTGGCCCCAGGTCCCGCCAGTGCGGCCACTTTCACCGTGACATCAACGGCGGATGATAGCGGATGCAACCTGAAGCCGATCTATGCCTCCTTAGGCTTTGGCTCGTGCACGCTCCGGGGGGCGATCGAGGCAGTCAATGCCCAACCGAAGGGTACCGGACCACATAGAATCAACTTCAGCATCGGCTCCGGCGACCAGACTATCGTCCTCTCGAACGCTCTCCCCGCTATCCAGCGGCCGGTGGTCATCGACGGCGGGACGCAACCCGTTGTGCTGTGGAGCAATACAGGATTGACGATAGGAAGGACGACGACGACCTGTGCCGCCGTCAACGTCAACAGACACCCTTGCATTCAGGTGAATGCACATGGGCTTTACAAGCCCTCCACGCCTGTGCTGACACTCGCAGGAGGCTACAGCACAGTACGCTATCTGGCGATCTACAACTACGGCGGAATCGGCACCAACGACGACGGCACTGGCATCCTCGTCACGAGCGACAATAATCTTATCGAATACAACTACATCGGGACCGACGTTAGGGGCGTCCCGGGGTTGAGCACTACGAGCACTACGTGTCCGACCTGTGCACAGCAGCAAGGCGTAGCTGTACATTCCCCTCAGGGGAGCGCCGCCAACACTGTGATCCGTAATAACGTGATCTCCGGAAACCGTCAGAACGGTGTGCTACTCTCGGGGCTCAGCGTCCACAACAGCCAAGTCGTCAGCAACTTTATCGGCACGACCGCAGACGGTACCTTAGCAGCCCTTCCTCCCGACGGCGATCACTTTACCTGCGATAATAGCCAGCCGCAATGGGGCGTGTCCGTCAAAGGCGGCGCCAACAACAACTGGATCCAGAACAACCTGATCTCAGGCAATTGCAACGGCGTGGCCATCGATGCTACCGACTTTCCCGACCCCATTAGCCCGCAGACAGGGTTCAGAACATGGAATCAAGTCCTTGGCAACCTCATCGGCACCGATCTAAATGGCACAAGCTGTCTTCCGAACGTGGTTCCCTCCCAGTTGAGGTACGGCGTGCGGATCAGCAACGCCAGCAGCAACTCTGTGGGCGGCACGCCTGGAACCGTCAACGTCATCTCCTGCTACTTTTATGGGATGACCATCGAAGGGACGAGAACGGACCAGGTTGCACGTTACAACAAGGTACAGGGAAACGACATCGGCACCAATGCAGGGGCGGGGGCGAAGTTGGGCAACAACACGGGCGTTCTACTCTCCGGCCAGGTCACCGGAACCGAGATCTCGGGCAACGTGGTCGCGAACAACGGCAAGGACGGGATCAACGTGAACTCGGTCAGCACGGATCCTCAGTTCAATTTTGTGCAGAACAACACAGTGTCCGACAACGGGGTTAACGGGATCGTGATGCAGTCCGGCGCGATTGGAAATACCGTCCAGAGCAATACTGCGCTCGGTAACCATCCGGACTTGACAGAGTACAACTCCAACACGTCGCCGTGCCCGAATACCTGGCTCAGCAATACGTTCGTTACCACTGGGGGAGTGGGCCAAAGCTGCATCCACTGAGTGTCATGAACCCCCAGTACTGCATTTCAGAATGCAGAGCGTTTTTAGCTCAGCGCCGCGGCAAATCATCGACTGGTCAAGACCAGATGTGGCAGCCGCGGCGGTGGGCTAAAAACGCTTTGCAACATGTGGAACTCCACGTTATTCGACGAAGCGCAACTGCTCCCGCATTCGGTGCTGGAACCACTACCCCAGCTCTTATGTTCGAGGTAGTGTCATGTAAGGCGTGTTCTATCAACTTGGGAGTGGGGACGGGGTCGGCGCACGGCGAAGGCACGGCCTCGCCTATCACGCTCATCTTGAACCTACTGGAAGCCGAAACCCTGATCTCCAGTGGAATCATGTCTATTGAGGCATATATATGCTCAGGATGATATGATTTGATGCATGAGAACCACGATCAATCTTGACGATCACTTATTGGCCGGCCTTAAGCAGTTGGCCGCAAAAACGGGAAGAACGATGACATCGATTATTGAAGACGCGATACGCCAGGCAATCCTTCCCCCAAAACCCGCTTCCAGGAAGAGAATTCGTCTTACGGTAGTCGATGGGAAGGGTCTCCGGCCAGGGGTCGACTTGGACGACAGCGCCTCACTTCTAGATCTTATGGATCGGCGAAAATGATGTTGCTGGACGTTAACATTCTCGTTAACGCACACCGGAAGGATGCGCCGCATCATGCCCTGCTGAGGGGATGGCTGGAAGATCTGATAAACGGAGACCAGGTGTACGGTATCGCGGATATTGTACTGAGCGGTTTCCTCAGGGTTGTTACTCATACCACGATATTCAATCCGCCCAGCGGGATGAGTGATGCTTTGGCCTTCTGCAAAGAGGTGCGCGATCAGCCGCATTGCGTTCACATCAGTCCCGGTCCCCGGCATTGGGAAGTCTTTACCGGCCTCTGCCGGGAAAGCGGGGTCAAAGGCAATCTTGTCCCCGATGCTTATCTTGCGGCCCTTGCGATCGAATCCGGAAGCGAATGGATTACAACGGATCGCGACTACAGCCGCTTTACCAAGCTTCGTTGGCGTCATCCATAACTGATCTCCAAGGACAATTTCGGCCTTTTAGTGAGTTCCAGAGGTATCGCGTATACTCGAATTAATGCCCGATCTCGATTACAAAGGGTATCTAAAACTCGATGAGCTTCTGAAACTGCAGCATCCTTTGGCCGACCCTCCTACTCACGACGAAACGCTTTTCATCATCGTCCATCAGGTTTTCGAGTTGTGGTTCAAACTCGTTCTGCATGAGATCGACAAGATCTTTGAAATGCTCGATAACGATGACGTCATCGAAAGCGAACGTCTGATCCGCCGATTGACTTCCATCATTCGCCTTTTCATTCCGAAGCTGAGCGTCCTGGAAACAATGATGCCGTCCGATTTCATCCAATTTCGAGACCGATTAAGGCCGGCAAGCGGATTCCAGTCTGTTCAGTTCCGCCAAATCGAGTTCGCGTGCGGTCTGAAGGATCGCAAATATCTGGGCATGTTTAAGAACGATCCGGCCGCCGCTGCCCGTTTGGAAAAACGCTTGGCCGAGCCGGCATTTTGGGAGCATTTCACGGCATTGCTTCACCGGCGTGGCTATACGACCGATACTGAGGAATCGCAGCGCCAAGGCATCGTGTCCATCTACAAACGCGACGGCGAGCATGCTCTCCGCGTTCTGTGTGAGGCGATGATCGAATACGATGAAATGTTTTCGCTATGGAGAGAGCATCACATTCGCATGGCTCAGCGGATGATCGGATCAAAGACCGGTACGGGGCAGCAACTCGTCGAATCCGCATACGGCAAAACTTCCCCAATGGGATCGATCGGGATCGAATACCTCGCTCAGACACTCAACAAAAAATTCTTTCCCGTCCTGTGGGCAGCTCGCACCGAAATGTGATTTGGGGGACGGGGTGGTCGGACCGGCCGAAACGTTTCGCCGAACTGACCACCCCGGCGCTTCGCGCCACCCCTCCTCTGCGAGGAGGGGAATGCGTCCCTCGAATTCAGTGGATTCTATAGACGGGATCTACTTTGGAGGATGACAGGTTCGTCACAACATCAATGCGGTGAAGCAGGTGGCTGGCGAGTTCCTCGAAGTTTTCCACTTCGCAAATCTTGTCCATCTCATCAATGATCCGGTTCAAGACCGATTCGATTTCTTCGTAAGTCTTTTCCTGGAAAAAGGGCCGCTGGCACTCCAGCCGGCACTTATGGCGCAAAAATTCCTCCTTGTAGAAGGCGGCAATCTGCTTTTTCCTGCTTTCCGCGATTTCCATGAAGCGCGGACTATAACTCCTCGTTGGTCAGCCTGCAAGCCTCTTTTTCAGAATCTCATTGACCGTTTGGGGATTCGCCCGGCCGCCGGTTGCTTTCATCACTTGTCCTACGAAAAAACCAAAGTTGCCTGTCTTGCCCAGCCGGTACTGCTCGACAGGTTTAGGATTTTCTTCAAGAACCTGATTGACAATTTTCTCAATTTCAGCTGTGTTGGAGATCTGCAGGAGTCCTTTTTCCTCAATAATCTGCAGCGGATCCTTGCCGGACTTATACATCTCTTCCATAACTGTTTTCGCAATTTTGCCGGAGATCGTTCCTTTATCAACCAGTGAGATCATGCCGGCGAGCATCCTGGGAGTCACGCGAGAACCGGAGAGATCCTTTAAATCGACGTTGTTGTCTTTATAGAAGCGCAGCAAATCACCCATAATCCAGTTCGCTGCTGTCTTGGCGTGTCCGCTAAGTTTCGCTGTCTCCTCGAAGAAGTCAGCAAGCGCGCGCGTCGTGGTAAGGACGCCGGCATCGTACTCCGACAGCGCGTACTCTTTTTCAAATCGTTCGCGGCGCGACTCGGGCAATTCCGGCATCGACCGCTGAATGGTCTTGATCCACTCACTGTCAACCACGAGTAAAGGCAGATCCGGATCAGGAAAATATCGGTAATCGTGCGCTTCTTCCTTGCTGCGCATGGATACCGTGCGTTCTTCGACGCTGTTCCAGAGTCGCGTCTCCTGCACCACCTGACCGCCGCTCTCGATGACTTCGATTTGGCGATGCACCTCATAATCGATCGCTTTCTGCACAAATCGAAAAGAGTTGATGTTCTTCAATTCTGTCCGAGTACCGAGTTTCTGGTCGCCAAACTTACGCACCGAAACGTTGGCATCGCATCGAAGGCTGCCTTCGTCCATGTTTCCATCGCAGACGTCGAGATATTCGAGAATTTGCTTGAGCCTCGCCAAGTAATCGTATGCTTGTGCGGACGATCGAATGTCGGGATCCGAAACAATTTCAATCAGCGGTACGCCGCTTCGATTGAAGTCGAGATAGGTCGACCGGTTTGAATCCGGGAATCCTTCGTGGAGCGATTTCCCCGCGTCCTCCTCCATATGAACGCGCTGCACGCCGATCCTCTTCTGCTTCCCTTCGAGCTTAATTTCAATGAAGCCATGATGACCTAACGGTCGGTCATATTGGGAAATCTGATATCCCTTGGGTAAATCGGGATAGAAATAATTCTTGCGCGCCCACTGGGACTCGGGATTGATCGTGCAATTTAGACCGATCGCCGCCTTAACCGCCATCGTTACGGCAACGCGATTTAAAACGGGCAAAGCCCCCGGCAACCCCAGGCATACCGGACAGGTATTCGCGTTGGGCGGGTCGCCAAATTTCGTGGAGCACGAGCAGAACAGCTTCGACTTGGTAAGCAGTTGGGCGTGGCACTCCAGTCCAATGACGGCTTCGTATGGATGAATCATAGTTGCGGCAGAGTTTATGAATTTAACATATTTCGCGCGAGCGCCGGATTCGAGAGGAAATGCAGGTGGATGTACGAAGCAATGCCATTCGGGAAAATGAAACCTTCGGGATAGTCTCGCTGGCCTTGTTTGACGGTGTACGCGCTACCGCTTCCGCCAACGAGTTGCGAGTAGTGAAACTGATGCCCGCGAGCCGTGGTTCCCCGCGGTCCGAGGATGGAATCCGAATTCGTGCGGATCTCGCAATATCCGAAGTCGACGAGACGTTCAGTCATTTCGATTTGGACGGGAACAATGCCGGCCATCCGCACATCGTCGATCGACTCCGCGAGATACATCAGGCCTCCGCATTCGGCGTAAAACTTTTTACCGGATTCGATGAACCGGCGAATCGAAGCCAGCATTCGGCTGTTGGCTGCGAGTTCGTGCCGATAGACCTCTGGATAGCCGCCTCCGATGTACAAGAGATCTGCTTCTGGCACCTCAGCATCCGACAGTGGAGAAAACTCAATGATCTGCGCACCGGCACTCTCGAGTTCCAGGCGATTTGCGTGGTAGTAAAACGAGAAGGCCTTGTCGTGCGCAAGTGCTACGCGTTGCGTCTTAACTGTAGGGGCGCTCTGCGAGCGCCCTGGGCGGTCATAGACCGCCCCTACAGCATCCAAAATATTGGCGATGTCGATATGCGCGTCAAAAAAATCTCCGATCGCGCGGACGCGCAACGCTGTCACTTCTTCCTTCGCCGTGAACAATCCAAGGTGCCGCTCCGGAATTTCGATCGACGGATTGGCAGGCAACCATCCAAGAATCGGGACATCTCGTACCGCATCTTCGATCATTCGGAAGTGCTTCTCACCAGCCACTCGATTGAGAATCACTCCCGCGATCTTCAGGCCAGGATCAAACGATTGAAATCCCCGAATAATGGCGGCCGCGCTCCTCGCCATCGGATGCGCATCAATAACGAGGATGACCGGGAGATCAAGCCATTTGGCCATCTCGGCCGTGCTTCCGGTCTCCGATTTCCCCTCAAAGCCATCAAACAAACCCATCACGCCTTCAACCACAGCCACGTCTTTACCCTCGCAGGCACGCGCGAACAACCACTGGTTCGCCTCGCGAGTGAGCATCCAACCGTCGAGGTTATGCGACGGAAGGCCGGCGGCAAGCTCGTGCAAGCCGGGATCGATGAAATCCGGTCCGACTTTAAAGGGCTGCACGGTAATCCCGCGTTTCCGGAGCGCAGACAGCAGTCCTAAAGTAACCGTTGTCTTTCCGGAACCCGTCATGGGCGCGGAAATGACGCATCCTTTCATGATGCTAGAATAGCCTGTAATGGTGAAGACGATCGAATGGACCGAAGAGGGAGTAAGGATGATCGACCAGCGGAAACTCCCAACGGTCGAGGAATACCCCATATTCAAAACATATCGGGACATCGCGGGCGCAATTCGCTCGATGGTCATACGCGGCGCCCCTGCCATCGGCGTAGCTGCTGCAATGGGCGTGGCCCTCGGTGTGCGCGATTCGAAGGCCACGAATATGGCCGAGCTTCGCGCAGAGTTCGATGAGATCGCCGAGACTCTCGCCGGCACGCGTCCTACAGCCGTAAATCTGTTTTGGGCGATCGAACGCATGAAGCGGCTATTCAAGGAACTGGCGAGCGAAGGGGCCGATAAACGGTTAGTGGCAGATCGACTAATCCAGGAGGCATTGGCGATTCAGGCCGAGGACATCGAAGGTAACAAGCGCATCGGCCGCTTCGGCCAGGAGTTGTTGCCGAATTCCGGCACCATCCTCACGCACTGCAACGCCGGCGCGCTCGCCACCGCAGGTTATGGAACGGCGTTGGGCGTTATTCGCGCCGCTGTTGAACACGGAAAGCGTTTGCGTGTCTTGGCCGACGAGACACGGCCGTTTCTCCAAGGCGCGCGGCTCACCGCGTGGGAATTGTGGAAAGACGGCATCGATGTCCGCGTCATTTCCGATAACATGGCCGGCAGCTTCATGCGTCAGGGACTGATCGATGCCGTTGTCGTTGGCGCCGACCGCATTGCCGCCAATGGCGACGTTGCCAACAAGATTGGAACGTATCCCGTGGCAGTACTCGCGAAACAACACGAAATCCCGTTCTATGTAGCCGCTCCCTTTTCCACGCTGGATCTAAAAATTCCCGATGGCTCTCACATTCCTATCGAGCAACGCGACCCTTCAGAGATGACGCACATTAGCGGCGTTCGTGTTGTTCCGGACGGCGTTCCGGTTTTTAATCCGGCTTTCGACGTGACGCCGAATTCGTTTGTCACCGCCATCATTACAGATCGTGGAATTGCCGTGCCTCCGTACATAGAGAATCTCCGTAGGTTGAATCATTCCTGATGTTGGTGCTCGGTATCGAAACCTCGTGCGACGAAACAGCGGCCGCTGTCGTGCGCGATGGAAAAGAAATCCTTTCCAATGTTATTTACTCCCAGGTGAATACCCATACGCCTTACGGCGGTGTGGTTCCCGAACTTGCGTCGCGTGAACATCTCCTGAAGATCCGTCCGATAGTGGATCAGGCTTTTGCCGATGCCGGCGTGGATCTCGACGGCATCGATGGCATTGCCGCCACCTGCGGGCCCGGCCTCATCGGGTCGCTCTTGGTTGGATTGACTTATGCGAAGGCGCTTGCTTTTTCAAAACGCAAGCCGCTTGCTGCTGTGAATCACATCGAAGGTCACATCTACTCGGTGTCCTTCGAACACCCCGGCGTTGAATTTCCAGCACTCGCTCTCGTTGTTTCGGGTGGTCACACCAATTTATTTTGGGTGGAATCCGAGTCGGGGGATTTTCGTCATTTGAAATACAAGCTCGTCGGCAAGACGCGAGACGACGCGGCCGGCGAAGCCTACGACAAGGTGGCCAAACTCCTCGGACTTTCGTATCCAGGCGGGCCGGTGATCGATCGGCTTGCGAAAAGCGGCAATCGCGACGCCATTTCATTCTCGATGGCTAAGATTTCCGATCGCTCGCTCGACTTCAGTTTCAGCGGCATCAAAACAGCCGTGCTGAGGATGGTAAAAGAAAACGAGAAATGGAACGAGGATCCACACCGGCTCGACCTTGTTGCCAGTTTCCAGGAAGCCGTTGTCCACATGCTCTGGTCAACCACACTCAAGGCCATTCACCTTCTTCGGCCTCGATCCGTTATGCTTTCCGGCGGCGTCGCCGCCAACAGCCGCCTTCGCGAAGTTTTTGCCGAACGCTCCGCCGAAGCCGGTCTGCACTTCTACTATCCCAAACCCATCCTCACCACCGATAATGCGGCCATGATCGCCGCCGCTGGAACCGCCAAACTCATGCGCGGCGAGACGGCTCCCATGGATATCAACGCTGATCCCAACTTGCGCCTGGCGATCTCGGATCGTAATTTCCCGGATAAACGTTGGAAGACCTAAAACCTTCGGCCTCGCGGTGTCACGCCCAGGCATGTTACGATGCGGTATGAATCTTCGCGTGGAATGCTATTCGGGTTATAAGGCGGATCAGCGGCCCATCAAATTTTGGCTGGGCGACGCCGTGTTGTTCGTTGAGTCGGTCGAAGATCAGTGGTACACGCCCGAGGCTGTGTACTTCCGCGTCCGAGCCGATGACGGCAATACATATGTCATGGGACATCGTGAGGCGAACGATGAATGGACGCTCGAATCGTTCCGATCTCAGAGCAGCCCTGGACACTTCAATCTACACTTCGATCCACCCTCAAATGTTCAGTGATTACGCGCTCTGCACACAAGTCGTCCAACTGTAGCGGCGGTCTATCTATTGAGGCTGTGCGCTATCGCGCTTGTGCTTCGCGGACCGCCGACAGTCCAGCACCTTGGGAGATCGCCGACGGTCATAGACCGCCGCTACAGAGCCCGAGCGCGACTTTTTGTCAGACGGTGAGGATTTCTTGCTCTTTCTTTTTCGCGACTTCTT
>QHWY01000335.1 GCA_003223875.1 Acidobacteriota bacterium
GATTGCTGAAGGCGCGTGCCGTGCCTGTGGGCAATCCATTCTGGAGCAGTTCACCTCCGTTAGGTGCCGGCCACAGGTTGAAATATGGCCCCACTCCGGACGCCAGATTCACATTGACCCGTCCAGACGCCGGACAAGGATTCGGTGCCGGACTGATGATGTTGCACGGCAAGAAACCTTGCCGTGCCTCGGCGTCAGGCACTACCGCAAGTCTGCTCAAGCCGAGGCGTTGCTGGAATCCTTCGTAATTCCCGAAAATGAAAGTCCGGTCTTTGCGGATTGGACCTCCGGCCGAACCACCGAACTGATTTCGCTTGAATGGTGGAATCGTGTCCTGATCAAAAAAGTTTCGGGCATCCAGCGCGCTGTTACGCAAGAACTCAAACACAGTGCCATGAAACGAATTCGTTCCAGATTTCGTGACAACGCTTACTTGACCGCCGACACGATGACCGGCTTCAGCGGAATCGATACTGGGAACGACGTTGAACTCGCGTACGGCATCGATTCCAAGCAACTGCCCGCTAACGCCGCCCGGAGTTGAACTCTCGGCGTTGCTGCCTCCCGGATATTCGACCCCGTTCCATAAGAAGATGTTGTGGCCGGGGCGCTGTCCCGCGATCGCAAAGTTGTTGCCGGGGCCTGAACTGCCCGACGCTTCACCCTTCACGGCCGTGGTGTTCACTGTTGCCGGGTTCAGTGTGATGAGATCGTCGACACTCCGGCCGTTAAGCGGAAGATCCTTGACTTCGCGTTCCCCGACGACTCCCGCAACCTGTGCCGTCGAGACGTCCACCAGGGGCGCTTCGCTCGTGACCGTCTTTTGTTCCGTGATTTCGCCTGCCTCGAGGAAGGCGTTGAGAGTCAACTGCTGGCCAACAAGCAGCTCGATATTCTCGTGCACGCTTGTCCTGAAGCCTGGTCGAACAACTTGCACGCGGTATCGTCCGGGCGGCAGATTGGGGATGACGTAAATACCAGCCTCGCCAGTGATCGCGGTGCGCTGGACGTTTGTCTCGGTGTTGGTGGCAGTAACGCTTGCTTCGGGAATCACCGCTCGCTTCGGATCCGTCACCAATCCCTGAATTGTTGCTCCCGTGCCCTGCGCCTTCGCAATTGCAGCGAGCGTCAGTAAGGAAACAAATACCCCTACGAGACATTTCCCCGTCATCATCTCATCCGTTTTTATAACTAACCCGGGAGCTTTGCACAAGAAATCCTGGGCGGTCATAGACCGCCCCTACAGATTGGGGTCCGCAACTGTAGGGGCGCTCTATGAGCGCCCGCGATCTGTTTTTTGTGCAAAGCCCTAAACCCGGGAGCTTTGCACAAAAACGAGGAGGAAGCAAAAATTCCCTTCGTCAGTGAGCAGGAGTAGGCCCTGGCTAACTTCTCACCATTAAATCCGAGTGGCCGCGAATGCGCCGGCCGCACAGAGGCGATTGTGAACCGTGGCAACAAGATTCGGGATTATCCCTTCGCCAACGGGTGAGGGAACAATACCTGGATCGGGCGGTATAACCGGCCGAATGATCGGTTGCTGGAGTTGTTCGCGGACATCCATCATCCATCCGAACCCGCGGAATACGTAGGAAAGAAGCGTTCGATCCATTTCGTCAATTCCGAGTACCTCCTGCACGATCCAGCTGCCGAAATCTGTGTTCGACGCGATTCGCAGCCGCCCAGTACGGCCCGGTTTCTCGATCCCCTCAACGAACGCGATCTGATACATCCGCTGAGCGATGGCAGCGCGTTTCATCCGCGCTTCAGAAACTGCCAGCTTCCCTCGATCGATGGCTTCGAACAGCGGAGACAGGTAGATGGCGGGACGAGGGTCAATCTCAATGCGTTGGGTCCTTCCGGCAGCCGCGATCTCCGGGTGACCAAACGTGGGCAGACGACCTTCCACAGCTCGCTGCCGGATGAGCTCGTCACGACGGCCAGGCGGAGTGCTTTCAAGAGTGGCGATGAATTCCGTCAGGTCCGTGATGGCGCCAAAATGCCGCGCACAGTCGAGAGCCATTTGGCCCGCAAGAAACAGGTCCGAAGCAGATTTCGTATGGAGAGTCGCAAAGTATCTCGCGACCATGTTCGAGCCGGCAGAACCGTGATGGATCTGAATCGTGCCCAGGTTCTGCAGGATGCCGGCTTCAGTCGAATTCACATTTCGGCGTAACAGCAGGCTGAATATGGCCCTAAATGGGTCGCTCTGCGGCGCAGCGTTCAAGAATAGTTTTGTCTGGCGGGTGAGTCTGCCGGCGCTCACATTCCGCCGGCGATTTAACAGAAAGCGCATATATGAGGAAGATCCAGCCACAGCCGCGTTTTCCAAATGGATCCGGATCAGGTCGTGGAGCAGGTCTGCGGTTGGCCTCGACGTATTCACCGGCCGCAGATCTTTGGTGGCTTTCCGAATCGATGCCATATATTGGATCGATGCATCGGCCGGAGAATCGGGAAAGGCTTTCATAAAGGTTGCGACTCGTGAAAGTACGCGGTCGATCGCAAGGTTGAACTCTTGTGCGAGCAAGGACGAAAAAGACCTGCGTTCGCCAGGCTGAGGGACGCGTCCGAAAAGTCCAACAAAAATCACCCGGATGGCGTCGACCGAGCCTGTAACGATGTCCTCCTCCAACAGACGCCCGCGTATCGCGAACGACCGGATCTCCAGTTCCAAAGGAACTCCGTTACACATGATCGGCTGGTGATAGCGTACGGGGTTTGCCAGCACACCGGTCGAAGGAGGCATGCTCGAAAACGAACGCAAGGCAGCTGCGATTTCCGAGTCATTCGCTTTTGCAATCGCCCTGGCTACCGGGTCGTATTCAGGAGCTACGGGTAATTCCGATAAGAACTTCGGCGATGTCCCGCGCAACGGTCCGTTCCTCGCTTCTGTTATAGCTCTCACGGTTATCATTGACATATTTAATTGTTGCAATCCTAACCATTGCTGAAATAAATACTCCGACGATGCGGACGTTTCGCTACAAGCAGAATCGGTTGCAACAACTAAGAGGATTTTGCGCAGTCGTTGAGGCCGGAAGCGTCTCGAAGGCGGCGAGCCGGTTGAATCTCACCCAGCCCACAATATCTCTGCAGGTGCAATCGCTCGAACGTGACCTGCGTGCAGTCCTGTTTGAAAGACGAGGACCGAAGATCGAAGTTACCTTCGATGGTGAACTTTTGTATAAGCTCGCCCGGCCTCTTGTAGAGCAACTCACGGCGCTGGATCAAAACTTCGAAGACCGCCGCAATAACGTGGAGCAGGGCAGGCTCACGATTGCGGCCGGTGAATCGACCATCCAGTACGTTCTACCACGCGCAGTGCAGCGGTTTTCGTCCGAGCATCCCGGAATCGCTCTTGCACTCAATAACGTCACCGGCCAGCAAGGCTTACAACAATTGCGCGATCGGTTAGTGGATTTCTGTGTCGGGCCAATTCTGGACACGCCGTCGGATATTGTGTTCGATCCCGTGGTTGTCTTCGATCCGGTATTGATCACCTCGCGAGGTCATCCTCTTGCGAAACTTCGCACGGTCTCGTTGCGCGATATAAGCCGCTATCCGTTGATCCTGCCACCGCGGCACCTCAGCACCTGGCGGCAGGTGGAAATGGTGTTTCAACAACACCGTCTGCCTTATGAGGTCCGGCTCGAGATGGGCGGATGGGAAGTCATCAAACGCTATGTCGAACTCGGCCTGGGAATCTCAATCGTCATGAACGTCTGCCTGACCGGCCGCGAGCGACTCGAGGTGATCCCCGTAAAGAAATACTTTCCGAAACGAGTCTACGGAATCGTCCAGCTAAAAGGCCGCGCACTTTCGCCTCAGGCTCGAGACTTCATTGCGACATTCAAGGAGACTTCCTCGACTAGGTCTTTAGCAGCCCGAGCGGTTCGCCCGGCTTGTAGCCCGGGAAAACCCGGTCGATCTTCTGACTGAAGTGGTGGCTGACCAGTTCGCCAAGCACATCGCGGAAGTCCGTCGTGAGCGCCAGGTCTCGTCCTTCGAAAAGCTGCTCGGGCTCCAGACCCGGCCAGCGCCCGTAGACTTTACCCCACGCACGGGGCCGCCGAGCACCATCATCACGTTGACGTGGCCGTGGTCGGTGCTGGCATTGCCGTCCTCCTTCACCGTCCGGCCGAACTCGGACATCGTCACGAGAACGATGTCTTCGATTCGATCGCCCATGTCACGGACGAATGCGGCCAACGAAGCACCGAACTGTTGCAGCAGGCTGGTCAACTGAGGAGTCTCGTTCGTGTGATTCCTTCGTCGTGCTGCCTCCACGTCAGAACGAGTATTTCAATGCCAGTTGAACCTGGCGCATTGGGATGGAGGTGTCGCTGATCACGCCGAAGCCCTGACGCGCAGCATTGGCCGGCGCTCCGGGAAACGGCGCACCCGCGAGAATGTTCCGTTGCGGCGAACCCCAGGAGGGGTGATTCAGCGCGTTGAACGCTTCCAGCCGGAACTGGAGGACCTGTCGTTCGCTATGAGGCATCCGGAATTGCTTATGCACCGCTAAATCGATCGACTGGAAGTGCGGTGAGGTCAGTGCGTTCCGGCCGACATTGCCGAATGTCCCGGCGGGGGCTTCGACGAACGCGGCAGGATCGTA
>QHWY01000336.1 GCA_003223875.1 Acidobacteriota bacterium
AAGCCCGGGTTCGTGTGTTTTGATGTGGGCGCCAACGTCGGAGTTTATGCGCTCCAATTCTATCGTTGGTCTGCTCCAACGGGACGAGTGGTCGCGTTCGAGCCAAATCCTGCAGCGCGCGAAATCTTAAAACGCCATATATCGATGAATCGTTTCGAAGATCGGGTTCAGATAGTCGGTGCCGCAGTAGGATCATCGGTAGATTGCGCGACGTTCTTTGCAGCCGGTGCGGACGGCATGAGCCGGCTTGGAGCGCCGAATCCCGCTCTGATTGACCAAAGCCACTCGTTCAGCGTTCCCGTCTACACTCTGGATAATTTTGTCCGTACCAACCATAACGTTCCGGATGTGGTCCTGGTAGATGTGGAAGGTTTCGAACTTTCCGTACTCGAAGGTGCTCGAGAGATCATCAAGAGCCGGCGGAATACGACTCACTTCGTCGTTGAAATGCATCCCGCTTCGTGGTCCTCGGCAAATTCGAGCCACGATCAAATGGTATGTTTTCTTAACGAGATGCGGCTACGTCCAAGGTGTTTGACCGGCCAGCGCGAACCTCTTAAAGATTACGGTCTGGTGTATTTGGAGTGGATGTAGCTAGTTTCTGTCTCGAAACTCATGATTTGTCCGCTGTAGCGGCGCTCTATGAGCGCCGGTTTTCCCTGGAATCAAGGAAATACCGGCGGTCGTAGACCGCCGCTACAGTCAGGAGCGGCGCTCGAAGGCAGTTTCGAGACAGAAACTAGCTAGCGATCAAAAGGACGATTGCTTGATGGAATGGCACCTGATCACCGGTGAATATCCACCGCAACCTGGTGGCGTGAGCGATTACACACGCTTCCTGGCTTCGGGGCTGGCGGAAGCGGGCGAGACCGTGCACGTGTGGTGTCCCCCATGCGAAAGCGCGAATCTACAGGATTCAAGAGTGATAGTTCATCGTGAACTCGGTAGCATGGGACCGCGAGACCTGCTCAAGGTCAGCCGCATGCTTGATAAGTATCCTGAACCACGGCGGCTGCTCGTTCAATGGGTACCGCATGCGTTCGGCTACCGGTCGGCGAACCTGCCGCTCAGTTTATGGATCTGGAACAGAGTAGTTGCTCACAACGATCGTCTTGAGATCATGATTCATGAACCGTTCCTTCCGCTTCGCCAGGATCGCCTCCGCCATACGGCGCTAGCCATTATTCATCGGATCATGCTGGCTATGGTCCTGAGAGCGGCCGCCCGTATATGGATCGCGATACCCAAATGGGAAGAGCGCTGCCGGCCCTACGCCGCGCGATCCGTCCCCTTCATATGGTTGCCGGTCATCAGCAATATTCCGGTGAAGCAGCAGCGCGGGGCCACAGAAGCTGTTCGCGCCCGCTACGCGCCTTCGCACCAATATCTGATCGGCCACTTCGGCACGTGTGGGGGGGCCGTTGGCAAGACATTGAGCGCCGTGATACCAGATTTATTGGTCCGGCACACGGAGTGCGTGATTCTGCTGATTGGAAGGGATGGCAAACATATTCGCGATGAAATTGTGCGGGACTATCCGCAGCTTCGGGATCAACTTCACGTGACAGGCATGCTTCCGGCTGATGACGTCTCATCTCACATTTCCGCCTGCGACATCATGTTGCAGCCGTACCCCGATGGCGCCAGTTCGCGCCGCGGCAGCTTGATGGCCGCGGTCGCTCACGGCAAACCGGTCGTTACCACGGCCGGCCCTTTGACCGAACCGCTCTGGCAATCGAGCGGAAGTGTGCTGATGGTTCCAGCCGGCAATCACGCCGCGATGGCCACTGCCGTAGACAACCTGCTGGCAACTTCATTCGAGAGGCTGCGACTCGGCAGACAGGCAAAGGATTTGTACGACCGGCAGTTCGATTTGCGGAATGTAATCAATCGGCTGAGAGGTCAGGCCGCGGGAAACAGCGTCAAGAGCATCGCGTAGTAGGCCGCAATTTTTTTTTCAGGGCTCCACGCACAGAGCGCTGTTACAGTTGCTCAATCACAATTTTCCATGAATTTGGCTGTTGTTTGCGATTTGATCGAAGAAAATTGGCCCAGCATGGACCTCGCCGGTGATATTTTGCTCGCCTGCCTGCGCGGCGACGAATTCAAGGCTGTCCACGCCGAACGCATACGGCCGGCGATGTCGAGACGGCTGACGGCGACGCCGCTCCGGTCATCTCGCTTCGCCTTCAATCTGGACCGCATTGTGAACCGCTTCTGGGATTATCCGAGGTTCTTACGCCGGTATCGCGAAACCGCCGATGTGTTCCACGTCGTCGACCATAGCTATGCGCAATTGGTCCTGGAATTACCGGCGCGCCGGACGTTGGTGACGTGCCACGATATCGATACATTTCGGTGCCTTGTCGAACCCAAGAATGATCCACGGTCTGCGCCTTTTCGGGCAATGGTTCGCCGGACGCTCCGGGGATTGCAGAGCGCAGCTCTCGTGGTGTGCCCCAGCAATGCGACCCGCGATGCTCTGATTTCTCACGGCCTCATTCCGCGAGACCGCCTGAGACTTGTGCCGCTCGGAGCGCACCCCGCTTACTCGACCGAGCCTGATACGGAGGCTGATGTGGAGGTCGCCCGTTTGTTGGGTCCGGCCGATGACGGTCATATCGATCTGCTGCACGTCGGAAGCACAATCCCCCGGAAGCGCATCGATGTGTTGCTCCGGATGTTTTCCCGAGTGAAGAAACACTTTAGCCGGGCGCGTCTGATACGCGTAGGGGGACCATTTACAACAGAGCAAGAATCTCTCGCCGACAGCATGCAGCTCAGGCAATCCATTCTTGTGCTACCTCACCTAGAACGGCGTGTGCTCGCCGCTCTCTACAGAAAAGTCGCGGTCGTCGTTCTACCCTCGGAACGTGAGGGGTTTGGTCTACCGCTGTTGGAAGCGATGGCTTGCGGTACACCCGTCGTCGCCAGCGATATCGCCGCCCTTCGAGAGCTTGGAGGCGAGGCGGTTGTCTACAGGAGCATCTTCGATGTGCAAGGTTGGGCCGATGCGGTGATAGGGCTGATGACGGAACGGCATCACGATCCAGTGCGTTGGGCGGCCCGGTGCCGCGACGTTGTGGCTCGTGCGAGTTTTTTTACGTGGGAGGAGCACACCCGGCGTATGGTCGCACTCTACCGGGAGGTCCTTGACGGGGATCGAAGAAGGAATATGGAGAAACGACGCGTCATGTCAGCATCCGGCTCAAAGCCGCGAAGCGGCGTCAAGACTGTAGTCTGGGGCGCAAACCCCCGGACGTGGAATGCCGCAGGGAATGCAAGCGTCAAAGGGGAAGCCGATGGCTAGACTACACCCCCCCTTGAGGGCCGAGACTTCAACAACATCCCTCTCGGAGCGCTTACGCCTTGGGCTGATCTTTGACGACGCTTCGCGGCTCAGGCGTGTCCGAGTCCTGCAGATTGGAAAATTCTATCCGCCACATCCCGGAGGCATGGAGACGCACCTGGAGCAACTCTCCACTCATTTGAGCGAGTTTGCCGATGTACGCGTAGTGGTCTCCAATACCAATTCCAGGAGTGTCACCGAAAGGCGATCCGGAGTACTGGTGCACCGCGCCGGAACCGTGGCTCGATTCGCCAATGCTTCGATATCGCCGGGAATGGTGGCAGCGATCCGGCGTTCTACTGCGGACATTGTGCATATCCATTGGCCGAATCCAACGGGGGTTCTTTCCTATCTGGCAAGCGGTCATAGAGGCCACCTCGTAGTCACGTACCACAGCGACATCGTGCGGCAGAAAATTCCGGCTTTGATGTTTGGCCCTGTACTAAAGGCTCTCTTGTCTCGATGCACCGCCGTGATTGCTACCTCGCCACAGTACATCGACACGTCGGCGATCCTGCGCCAATTCCGCAACCTTTGCCACGTTATCCCGTTTGGCGTGCCCACCGGCCAATTTATGAGCTGCGACCAATCGGCGGTGGCCGAGGTGCGGCGTAAATATGGACCCCGGCTTGTACTGGCTGTGGGACGCCTCGTTTACTACAAGGGATTCGAATATCTGGTTCAGGCCATGCGCTCGGTAAACGGGCGCGCGCTGATCGTCGGAGATGGGCCGCTGCGGGAAAGGTTGAGAACACTTGCCGCCGAATGCGGTGTGGCGGATCGGGTCACATTTATGGGCGAGCAATTCGTGGAAGACCTGGCTCCGTACTTCCACGCGAGTGATCTCTTCGTCCTGCCCTCCATCGCTCGCAGCGAGGCTTTTGGAATTGTGCAGCTCGAAGCAATGGCATGTGGTAAATCGGTTATCAATACTAGCCTCGATTCCGGGGTCCCGTTCGTCTCGAGAGACGGTCTCACCGGCATAACCGTTCCACCCGCCGATCCGCTCTCCCTGGCAACCGCTATCAACAAATTGCTTGACGATAACGAACTCCGGTCCCGTTATGGTGAAGCCGCGCGAAAATGGGTCTCTCAGGAGTTCACGCTGGATAAGATGGTTCAGAAAACCTGTCGGCTTTACACCCACCTATTGCACGTCCCACGAATGCACCTTCGAATTGGCCTCGGATTTGACGGACCAAACGGATTGAAATCCGTGGAATCCGCCTAATCGGTTTCGGCTCTATCTTCTGAGAAACGGAATAGATTTAAGGGCGTCCACGCAAGCGCCTCAGTTGCGCGGGTCCTTAAACCACGCCCATGGCCGCAAGCGCACGTCCTCAGCAATGGCATCTCGAGCGCAGCGGCTTGTGTGGTCTGTAACGACAGCATTAGTAACCAGCAGAACACGGTCATCGTTTTGCGGTTCGGTCATGGAGCAGGCACGAACGGCGGAGATCAAGTCCGGTTGTTTGGGGTCAGCCAGGTCACTGTTGTACGTGACGCTGAGATTTGAACTGTAACCGCTGGCCATGAGTGCCCCGCGCAAGCCGTTGTTCATGACTGGTATTCCCCTGAGATCGTGGGGAACATTGACAAACTCGACGTGAGTGGCAGCCGACCGCGGCAGAACTGCTGCGGTTTCCTCGACCAATTGCTGAACGGTAGCCGCCGCGGCCTTCCATTCCTTTTCACGTCCATTGAGCCGCCAGGCTCCCACCGTACAGTAGAAAATGAGTACGGCAGCTAGAAAGTAGGTCACGGGCCGGCGCGGTAGCGGCTTTGCGATGTCCCTGAATGACATACTGATCGCAGTCGCAAGGCCAAATCCCGGAAAGAAAAAGTAATATTCCTCGTTTTTCGCTCTGGCGAACATGCTCGTCGGCAATAGCATCACGGAGACCCAAACCGCTGCGAAAAGCCAGATTTTTTTGTTCGGCGCGAATCCAACGACGCCACCAAGAAGGATCGTCACAACGGCGACTTTCATCGCAAGGGAAAACCCGATGTCTCGAAGCGCGAACGGCGGTTCGAATGGAAGTAAGAGATTTAGAACCGAACGCGACTCCGCCAAAACTATACCGATGGCGTCGCTCCTGCCGTAGTCAAAGTGTACCGCTTCGGCCACCGCCCTCCTGAATACTCCCTCCGGATACCAGTACACAAAGCAGCCCAAAAGTGCGAGAGGAATAAGAAAGCCCACGTAGGGCAGCTGGTTCTTCGGCCGGATCTCGCTTTCGGTCTGCGGCAAGAGAAAGAACCAATCCACTAATACGACTAACACCGGACTAACCACTGCTGTCTCCTTGAACCCGAGCGCGGTGGCGTACAAGACAAGTGAGATAACGAGCGCGCGGCTGTCTTTTCGTCGTCGAAAACGAATCCAGGATAAAATCATTCCCAGCACGCAAATCACATAAAGCACGTCCTGTATCGCTGAGAACCAGAACAGCAGAGCGTGATTTCTCGGAGTGAAAAAGGCCAGGAAGGTAGCACAGATCGCAGGAATCGCGCCCAGATCCAGGGTCAGAAGCAATCGATAAAACAGAAACCCGCAGAGCAGGTAAGCCAGCAAGGCGAAGATCCTGTAGGGCTGCGGTTGCAACCCCCAAAAAGCACCCATCATTTTGAAGAGGCCATTCCGGAAAGGCCGATAAAGTGAATCGGACGAGTAGTACCACGGGCCGGCCCGATCACCGACGAGATGGACGAAGTCGTCGGACACAAACGCAAGACTTAGTGCAGGCAGCACGACATAAATTGTGCTTATTGCGAGAATGAGTACCGATAAAAGAACCCTCAGCCGAGCTAGAGTCACGTTTTGATTATAAAATGACAACTACAATGCAGATCATCGAGGCGTTGGAAGGCCATCGAATGACCGATCATCACCGGCACTGCTTATCCACAACAAGTACAGCAAATGGAACAGGACCGCCGCGAAGCCCAGATTCGTTACTATTTGTAGCGGCGAACTGGGTTACGCGCCTGACATGCACGGCTAAACTCCGACGGCTTTCGAGACAATTTCAAGCAGGAATGTAAGTAAAATAAGACGCTCCGTGTGTGGTCGGCTGTGTCGTGGAATGAATTTTCTCGGCGAGTTCGATTCCGGAGATCACACACACATCGTGCGTTATAGAACTTCTTGATGTCACGGTGCGATAAGCACGTTAGGCTAAACGATAAAACCGCGCCGAGTACGAGTAGGGCGATCTGCTCACCCTGGTTCCAGGTTTGCGCGCCTCGGTGTGATGTGCTCGGCGAATCCGGCCGGACACGTCCTTCCGTCGTTTCCTGGAAGTCATCGCCCAGCGACTGCAACTCGGCGATATTCGTAACCTCACTGTCACATCGAGTTAGCCCGTTCCCCTCCTTGCAAAGCGAATTTCCCCAAACTCTAGGCTACGTTACAACTCAATTCAGCCAAACCATCGAGCTCCCGGAATGGTTAGATGGTGGCGTGGTTCGGACACCTTTTTATCTCTACAAAGGCACGACAAGGCCGAAAAAATCCATAGCTTACATACAGCATTTGTCAAAGTGACGCTTCAGGTCACCATTTTCGCCATGCAGGGTCTGATTTGGCGCTCCAACACGTCGCGGTAGCCTTTCCGGAGTCGCGTGTTCGCCTGGCTTTCGTTGACTAGGGGAGACGAAACCCGAATGAGGA
>QHWY01000334.1 GCA_003223875.1 Acidobacteriota bacterium
GTCGAGTTTCACGATTTCATCTGCGAATTCCAGGCTGGCCCAAAGCATTTTATTTTTATCAAATGCCAGGCCGTAAGGAGGTTTGCCCTTCGGGAAAGGATAGGTCACGACGCCGCCACTCACCGGATCGATGAACATGACTCATGTATTTTAACGAACCCACAGTATCTGGCAAGGCTTGTGGCCGATGGGGCGTGTGGATTTATCTCGCTACCAAAACGTCTTGGCAACGCGTCAAAGAGAAACGCAAGGTTCGGTTACATCTATCACCAAGGGCGGTAGCATGGTGGTTTCATCGTTCGCGCCATCAAACCAAGGAGAGAGACCAATGAAATTCCGATTGTGTCTGAGTCTTGCGTTGATACTGTACGTTGTAATGCCTGTGGTTGCCCAATCCGACGCCAAGTATGAAGGGGCTGCCGGGTATTCCTTTCTAAGAGGGGATTTCTCCACGAATCGGCACGGCTGGGTTTTGTCTTTCGCGGAGAAGGTCAGCAATCGATTTGGACTGGAGGCAGAAGTAGGAGGGAACTATAGAAAGACGACATTCCTTGGGAGCCAGAACGACTTTGTGCATTCGATCCTCGCCGGTCCGCAATTCAAGCTCAGAAACGACGCCAAGCTCGTCCCTTGGGGGCACGTGCTTATGGGCATCGCCCTAAATAACGTCGCCCGCCCGCTCTTTGTCGCAAGTCCAATCGGAGGATCGACTCTCGTTCCCATGCGCGCGACCGATGTCCGTTTTGGATTTCAGCCCGGCGGCGGCATCGACTATTGGCTGACATCGGGATTCGGTATTCGCCTGGGTGCCGATTATCGAAGGGCGATCGGGAACTTCAGCGATAGAAACTTTTTCCGGCTGCAAAGCGGAATCGTCGTGCGATTCGGAGGCGGCTAATTTAATGCGTCAGAGTATAAACGATCGCGTTGGTCAGAAATTTGAAAGAGTAGGCGGAATAACCAGCGGGATACAAAGGGTCATCGGCCCATTCGAGTCCGTCGCCAAGATCCGTGTTCCATGCCATGAGGATGTTAATCCGGCCATGCTTATCGAATATAGCGAAGACCTTCGGTGTCTTCCCGGATGGACCATTCTCCCACTGTTCGCATTCAGGACATTTCGCTATGGAATCATTCGTCACTTGAATGATTTTGTCGATGTCGTAGAAGCAATGAAAGAGAGGATGCGATAAATCGAGTTCTACAGGCGATACCCCGGGCAGCACCCGCCGGATTTGCGCGAGAAACTGAGCGAATTCTTCATCGCCGTGAAAGTCGTCGGCAAACCATAAACCGCCGCGAGCTAAATACTCACGCAAATTTGTGATGTCGCTCGGGCCCAGGACCATCTGCTCGGGCTCGACGGAATAGATGAGGGGATAATTGAAAATGCCGGGGCTGGCGGAATTAACAAGAGTTGGTCCTGCCGTGTCAATACCGGTGAGGCGCTGGAGGAGCACTGTCAAATGTTTGTCCATCGCCGGGTAGTCGGTGTACCAATTCTTGAGATACTCCGGAATACCGCCGGGATATTCCATCCGAACAAACTGGAATTGTGTTGCCCTCGGTTGGTCATTCAGATGGGAATCTGCGGCAAGGATCAACCACGCGAATGAGGCGGATACGACGACCGCGCCCAAGGCAAGGCCCAGCGCCCGCCGTTTTATTGGCCGCATCTTTCGCCGCTGGCCGCTTCCCGCCATAATCTGTCCTGAAAGGCATAAGCAATCGGTATTCCCTTCCCAAGTATGGGAGGGAATACCGATTGCACTCGGAACCAATATGGCCAATACCCCCGAGATCGTCGATATCTTGCGGAGCACGAATACGAGGCCCAACAAACGAAAGAACCTGACGACCACAATCGTCCGCATCATTTATGGAATACGTTGCCCGGCGACTTCGGAGCCCACGGCCGCTTTGACCGTCAGAGCCGTCCCCGCAGCTTACAGCTCTGGCTGACGACGCACCGTAGCTGGTTAGCCGCAGCGTTGGGAGCGGCAGCCGGAGCCATTGGCGTCGCGTATACAATACGGCGATGGAGTTCGACGCAGTCGTCGTCGGATCTGGCCCAAACGGCCTTGCCGCGGCTATTGAACTGGCCCGCGCGGGTTGCTCAGTTTGCGTCTTTGAAGCGCGAGACACCTTGGGTGGGGGCGCGCGTTCGGCAGAGCTGACGCTTCCCGGATTCGTTCATGATGTTTGCTCGGCCATTCATCCTTTGGGGAACGTTTCACCGTTCTTTAAAAGCCTTCCGCTCGCGCAATTCGGTCTGGAATGGATTCAACCGGCGGCGGCGCTTGCCCATCCTTTCGATGACGGAACTGCCGCTGTCCTCGAACAATCGATAGAACGAACCTCGGCAACGCTTGCGCCCGATGAGCGGGCGTACGCGAATGTTTTCGCTCCGCTCGTTCGCAACGCCGGCAAACTCATTCGTGAGATCCTCGCGCCGCCGGCACACGTGCCGCATCATCCCTGGGCTCTCGCGCGTTTCGGTATCAAAGCCATTCAATCGGCAGAAACATTCAACCAGCGGCATTTCAAAGGAAACCGCGCTCGAAGTTTGTTCGCTGGTATTTCCGGCCACGCGAACATGCCTCTTCATTTACGGCCGACTGCCGGCTTCGGTCTGCTGCTTGGAATGCTGGGGCACTCGAATGGCTGGCCGATCGTCCGCGGAGGATCTCAAAAATTATCCGACGCGCTCGCATCCTACTTGAAATCCCTTGGCGGCCGAACCGTGACCGGAACGCGCATCAGTTCGCTCGGTGACTTGCCTACCGCTCGCGCAATACTGCTGGATATCACGCCAAAGCAGTTGCTGAAACTGCGATCGGTTTCCGCCAAGCTATCGGTGGGAGCTTCAGAAATATCAATATGGTCCGGGAGTATTCAAAATGGATTGGGCTTTGAATTCTCCAATTCCCTGGAACGCGAAAGAGTGCGGACGCGCCGCGACCGTGCACGTTGGAGGATCGGCAGACGAAATCATCGCCGCGGAGGCGGCGGTCGATAAAGGACGGTGTCCGGACCGGCCCTTCGTTTTATTGGCGCAGCAAAGCTTATTTGATCCCTCTCGCGCGCCCGAGGGCCATCACACCGCGTGGGCCTACTGTCACCTACCACGCGGATCGACAATCGACATGAGCGAGCGGATCGAATCACAGATTGAACGTTTCGCGCCGGGCTTTCGGGATTGCATTATCTCGCGCCATATCATGACGCCTGCCGATTTCGAAAACTACAATCCCAACTATATTGGCGGCGACATCACTGGTGGTATTCAGAACGTTCTCCAGATGGTGGCGCGACCCTCACTTCGTCTCCGGCCATATTCAACGCCGGTGGACGATCTTTTCATTTGCTCATCATCGACACCGCCGGGCGGCGCCGTTCACGGCATGTGCGGCTTTTACGCAGCTCGTACTGCCTTGCGAAGACTTGGGTATAATCAGCACACTCGACGCTAACCGGAGAATTTATGACTCGTTCACGAATCATTGGAGCTTTTTTTGTCCTGTTACTGGCACTCCCAATACCGGCGCAGATATCCCTAGAGCGGCTAGATCTCGACGCGATATACAGAATCAAGGATGAGGGTCTTAATCGATCGCAGGTGATGGAAACGCTGAGCTATCTCACCGATGTTTATGGACCTCGCCTTACCGGCTCGCCTCAAATCAAGGCCGCAGCGGAATGGACGAAGAAGAAGCTCATGGAATGGGAGCTTGCGAACGTGAATCTGGAATCGTGGGGACCGTTCGGCCGCGGTTGGTCCAATGAACAATTCAACGCACGAGCGATCTCGGCCGACACGAGTTTCCAGCTCATTGCGTATCCCAAAGCCTGGACACCGGGGACAGACGGCACTATAGGCGCGGATGTTGTCACGGCTGTCATCAATAACGATCAAGACTTCGAAAAGTTCCGCGGGCAAGTCCGCGGCAAGTTCGTCATGATCACGGCTATGCGCGATGTTCCCGCGGAGTTCCAAGCACCCGGCCGCCGGCTTACCGAAGAGGACCTGACAAATCTGTCGAATCAGCCGATCCAGACTGCGCGCGGTGACGGAGCCGGACAGCGTGGCGGGCCCGGTGGAGGCCGCGGGAACAACCCTCAGAATTTCAATCAACGCCGGCTGAAATTCTTTCTGGACGAAGGTGTGATCGCCACGATTGAAGCCGGGCAAGGCAGCGGGGGGACCGTTTTCGTTCAGGGTGGCGGCGGCCGGAACACGACCGATCCCGCGGTTCCGGCGCAAGTCGTCTTGGCGGTCGAGCACTATGGCCGGATTTGGAGAATGCTAGAAAAGAAGATTCCCGTTCGCATCGAAATGAACATCCAGAACAAGTTCTACGACGATGATTTGAATTCATTCAACATTGTGGGCGAGATTCCTGGAACCGACAGAGCCGACGAACTTGTCATGCTGGGCGCGCATTTCGATTCATGGCACTCCGGAACTGGCGCAACGGATAATGCAGCGGGGTCGGCCGTCATGCTCGAGGCGATCCGTATTTTAAAGGCCACTCATCTCAAGATGCGCCGGACGGTGCGCCTTGGTTTATGGACCGGCGAAGAGCAAGGCCTTCTCGGATCGCGCGCTTACGTGACGCAGCACTTTGCCGATCGCGCGGATATGACATTGAAACCGGAGCACGCAAAATTCGCCGGTTATTTCAATGTCGACAATGGCACAGGCGCCATCCGAGGCGTCTACTTGCAGGGCAACGAAGCCGCCGCGCCGGTTTTTCAGGCGTGGATGCAGCCGTTCAAGAATCTGGGAATGACGACGTTAGCTATTCGGAACACGGGTGGAACCGATCATCTTTCATTCGATGCGGTGGGTCTGCCCGGATTCCAGTTCATTCAAGACCCGGTGGAGTACGGCAGCCGAACGCACCACTCCAACATGGATGTCTATGAACGGATTCAAGCGCCCGATATGATGAAGAACGCGGTCATTGTCGCTTCGTTCGTGTACCTGACCGCAAACCGTGACGAAAAGCTTCCGCGCAAGCCGCTACCGGCGGCGCAGAAGTAATTCGGGGTCAGACGGGTGAATTCCCTATTTTCGGATCAAAGATTCCTTGAAAGAGAATAGGGAATTCACCCGTCTGACCCCGAATTACTGTCCCCAATTTACTTCCCGGCAAAATAGCCGTTGCGAGCGCGGACATTGAGCTTGGTCATGCCTAGAGGCGGTGTGACTTTGACGCGGAACTTGCGGAACTTGCCGTCCTTGATTTGATTGGTGGATTCATAACCGACGACATATTGATTCTTCAATTCCATGGCGATCTTTTCGCACGTGTCTTCCAAATCGTTGACGGTGGTTCGGTATGAATGACCGCCGGTCATTTCTGCCAGATCCCCAATCAAAGCGCGACCGAGATCGATGACATAAATTTGCGCGTCCGATTCCCGAACGACTTCCCGAATATCGCCACGACTATAACGGCTGTGATTATCTTCGCCGTCGGTAATCAGCAGCAGAGCTTTCTTCGGGTGCTGTGCGCCCTTCAGCTTGGATAGTCCAAGGTACACGGCATCGTACAGGGCGGTGGAACCTTGCGCGGGCGTGAGCGACAAGCGATCGCGCAAGCGGCGGATGTCACTCGTGAATCCTTCGGCAACCTTCGCACGCGACGAAAATTCGACAAGAAAGTATTCGTCGTCAGGGGTTCCCTTCTCGAGGAACTTCGCAGCCGCATCCTTCGCGAAGTCGAGTTTCCTCTCCATGCTGTGGCTCATATCGAACACGATGCCTAGGCTCATCGGAGCCGCTTCCATGGAGAAGTATCGAATCTGCTGCTCTACCTTGTCTTCAAAGATCTGAAAGTTCTCCGCTTTCAGGTCGGTGACGGGCCGGTTGTCTGAATCCGTGACCGCGACGTTCATCATAACAAGCTCGACGTCGACCTTCAGCGATTTCTGCGCCGCATATACGCCGCCAACAAAAAGCAACACGATCGCAAGAATGATTATTGTCCGCCGTCGAGCCATTGAAGTGATGCGACTCTATCATTCGGTATCGCCTGATTCAAGGGGTTGCCACAGCCAAATCCCGCGCCAGACCTGCAAAGCAGTGGACGGTAAACATTTCCCTCGAGTGGACCCGCCTGCAATCGACGGTCTCTGCTCATCGAGTTTTAACCAATTCTTCGTGAATTACTTCCAATTAAAAGAACGGGCTGAAATGAGACCTGCACCTTACATGAATCGCCGAGTTGGCCCGAAGTGACCGGTGGATTGTTATTGAGTTGGGGCGAACGCTAACGGAGGGTAAAACGAGGCGTTTTTCAGTGGGGCATCCCTGCCCCACTGATTTACCAGATTCGGTTCATCGCGTTGACCCAGCAAGTCGCCAAGAAAACAATGGTGATTACCAGGCCAATGATAAGTGTTTTCATAAGTACCTCCCTCAGTACCTGCCTGTGAACCCGAGACGCCTTACGCACCCGCCGTGCCAAACAGAAGGCCAATTGGGATGTGAGACTTACCAATAATGAACTGTACTGGCGAAAGTTTGTTGATGGATCATTCCAACAACTTGCTTTACGAGTTGCCTTCGGATTCGGCCCTCTACTGGCTGGTCTAGATAAATTCACCAACATTCTCGTATACGTAGAACATGGCGGAGAGTTTCGAGAGGCAGCGTAGCTCTTCAGCAGCGTATCACGTCTATAATGAAGACTCGACGCGATGCGAATTCTGGTCGTCGAAGACGAAAAGAAGGTTGCCAGTTTTATCAAGAAGGGGCTCCAACAGGAAGGCTATGCCGTCGACATGGTACATGATGGACAAGAGGCCATCCAGAATGCCGCTGCATTCGATTACGACCTCCTCGTCCTCGACCTGATGTTGCCGAAGCTCGGCGGGCTCGAGGTTCTGCGCGAAATCCGGTCCAGAAAACGCAGCCTACCTGTTCTCGTGCTTACGGCGAAAGGCGCGGTAGACGATAAAGTAGCCGGG
>QHWY01000348.1 GCA_003223875.1 Acidobacteriota bacterium
ATCGATGGGTTTTCTGAGGACCGCATCAATCCCACTGGATCTCGCTCTCTCGGTTGCTCTTTGTTGGTTGGACATGCGGCACAACCTACCATAGCGGACGGCGCGGGAAAACCATTTCTTGACACGACTCCGTACTTATTTGTAAACAGATCCAGGTTTTAGGCGTGCTTTAATTAATGACCGGATTTATCCGGTTTGGAGGGATGTATGTGGAGAAACGCGGTTCGTGCATTTATTTTTTTGTGTCTGACCTGGACAGCGGTTTGGGCACAGTCCACAGCTCAACTCAGCGGCACGGTTCGAGACCAAAGCGGCGCTGTGCTACCCGGCGTTGAAGTCAAGGCTACACAAACATCAACTGGACTTGAACGTTCCGTTCTCACCAACGAAACGGGATCTTACGTACTGCCGAACCTGCCGATCGGACCGTACCGGCTGGAGGCTAGCCTGACCGGTTTCCGTTCATTTGTGCAAACGGGAATCGTGCTCCAGGTCAATGCCAATCCCGAAGTCAATATCGTATTGGCAGTTGGTCAGGTCGCCGAGACGGTGGAGGTCCAGGCGGATGCCGCGCTCGTCGAGACGCGAAATACCGGCATCGGCCAGGTTATGGATAACGTGCGCGTGATGGAACTGCCGCTGAATGCGCGGCAGGTCACGGAGTTGATCATCGCCGCCGGCGCGTCCGTTGGTGGCGGGGGGCAGAACACTCCGCGAAACTATCCTACAGACATTATCTCCGTCGCCGGCGGATCCAACGACGGTCTCACATTTTTGTTGGACGGAGGAGTTCATAACGATCCGTACGGCAACCAGGCATTGCCGCTGCCGTTTCCGGACGCCATGCAGGAGTTCAAAGTCGAAACCAGCGCGGTACCCGCCCAATATGGATATCACTCGGCCGGCGCAGTGAACGTTGTGACGAAGTCGGGCTCGAACGAATTTCACGGCAGCCTGTTCGAGTTTGTGAGGAACAGAATCTTCAACGCCCGGAACACGTTTGCGACGGAACGGGACGGCCTGAAGCGCAATCAGTTCGGTGGAGTGATTGGCGGACCGGTCGTACCCAATAAGCTATTTTTCTTCGGCGGGCTCCAGACGACAATCCAACGCTCGGATCCGAAAGGCAACACCACATTCATGCCCACACCACAGATGCTTGCCGGCGACTGGACAACCTACGCCTCGGCGGCATGCCAAAGCAACGGGGATCTGACGCTGAGACCGCCCTTTGTCGGTAATCGAATCAATCCGAGCCAGTTTTCCAAACCCGCAGTGGAGTTGATCCGGCGTCTGAACGCCAACACGATTGATGCATGCGGGAGGGTCTTGTTCGGCCGAAAGACGAATGCGGAGGAGTGGTTACCGATCGGTAAGGTCGACTATCAGGTCAGTCAAAAACAGTCTGTGTTCGGGCGTTTTCAAATGGCGCGCCTGGACACGCCGAGCGATTATGACGGCCAGACCATTATCTCTATAGCCAATCCAAACTTTTACCGGCGGATGAAGTCTTTCGTTTTGGGCGATACATACTCGATTAGCCCAACGATGGTCAGCTCTTTCCGCGGGGAAATTCTTCGCACAACGAACGTCAAGACCTTCCCGGATTTTTTCACATGGGGTGACCTGGGCGTAAAGAATTATTACTACCCTCCGAATTATCCAAAGATGTTGCTTGCCAGTGTCTCTGGCTCTCTCAATCTGTTTACGGCGCAGGCAACACCGGGCATCACGAACTCCACTGTCTATCAACTTTCGGAAGATCTCACCAACGCCCGAGGCGCGCACCAAATCGGCTTCGGTGCGAATTTAACGCATCAGATGATGAATTACACGGCAAGCACGAACACTCCCGGCACCTTCAATTTTTCGGGCGTGAACACTGGCACCGGGCTTTCGGATCTGATGACCGGCAGAGCAAACAGCTTCACTCAGAGTCGAATTACAAACGAATATTTCCGGCAGAACTATCTTGGCCTGTATGTGCAGGACACGTGGAAGGCAACCTCCCACTTCACCTTGAACGGCGGTGTGAGATGGGAGCCCTATAGATCACCATACGATCCGGCGGGCAAAGGCGCCTTCTTCGACAAAGCCCGCTTCGATCAGGGCCTTGTCAGCTCGATTTATCCCAACGCTCCGGCAGGGGTCTACTTTCAAGGCGAAGGCGGGATCCCAGACACGAATGCCTGGCAAGCCAACAATTGGAAACGTTTCGCTCCGCGGACGGGCCTTGCGTGGGATCCGAAAGGCGATGGTATGACCGTCATTCGGGCCGCATATGGAATCTTTTTCGATTTTCCGCACCTGCATCAGTACGGAGGAAAGCGCGACACTGCGCCGAAGGGCGCCAGCATTGTTGTGAACACTCCGTCGCTGGATGATCCATGGGCGAGCCAGCCTGGAGGAAATCCGTTCCCCATCGCTCTGGATAAGAATAGCCCCTTTCCATTGACCGCCGTCTACACCGTGTTCCCCTTTAATTTGAAAAAGCCGTACCTCAACCAGTGGAATCTCAGCATTCAGCACCAGTTTGGCGCGAATTGGCTGGTTACTGGAAATTACATAGGTAACAACATTGTTCATATGTTGTACCGGTACGAAGCGAATCCGGCCATCTACATCTCTAACGGCACGAATACCTGCACGCTGGCTAACGGCATTACGCTCACAGGACCGGCGAACGGCAGAGAATGTTCTACGATCGCAAACACCAATCAGCGCCGTCTGCTCTATCTGCAGAATCCGGCAATTGGTCGGTACTATTCGAATATTGTTATGGGCGATGATGGAAACACGCGCAACTATAACGGCCTGGTGCTTTCGGTCCAGCGCAGACGCGCGAAGGGACTGACGATCCAAGGGAATTACACCTTTTCCCATTGCATCGACGACGGCTATAACGACGTTATCCAGACGACGGGCGGGCAGATCCAATCACGTCGCGGTGTGAATCGCGGAAATTGCGAACTGGACCGGCGTCATAACTTCAATATGTCGAGTGTCTATGAATTGCCGCGGTTTTCCAACACGACGCTGCGTATTCTGGGAAGTGGCTGGCAGATCTCAGGTGTGGTTCGTGCGGTTACAGGCTCGTACTTCAGTGTGGCAACGGGAATCGACTTCGCCCTCAGCGGAACTCCAGCCACCATAGGCAACACCGGAGTCGACCAAAGACCAAATCAGATACTGGCCAATCCCTATCTGCCAAACAAAGGTGTAAACGGCTGGTTGAATCCTGCGGCCTTTGATCAGCCTGCGCCAGGCACATACGGGAACACTGGGGCGCGAAATGTTCAAGGCCCGGGAAGCATTGTTTTCAATATGGGTCTGACGCGCTCGTTCGCAATCCGAGAGAAACAATCTCTCCAAATTCGCGCCGAAGCCTTCAACGTGGCGAACCACGCGAACTACTGTGCCCCGCCATTCCAGGGAATCGTGCCGGCAATCCGGTGTCCCGATGCTGACCGCAACAGCCCGCAATTTGGTAAGATCCTGAGCGCCTCGGATGGGCGGATCATGCAAATGGCGCTGAAGTTTGTTTTCTAATACCCAGTGCAGAAACCGAAGCGTTAGGGGATTAGCCACAAAGAGGGCTTTGCACAAAAAATCCTGGGCGGTCATAGACCGCCCCTACAGCTTGGGGTGCGCAACTGTAGGGGCGCTCTATATGAGCGCCCACGATGTATTTTTGGTGCAAAGCCCACGAAGAGGCACAAAAATTCACAAAGATTTTGAGTCTTTTGTGCCTTTTTGTGGCTGATGATTCATCTCGCGGAGCAGGGCTCGGGGTTCCAGCGCGATGTGTCGGACACCTTCTTGAAGTGGGAGCTCACCACCCAGGTTTCGCTGAGATATTGGGGATCCCGGATCTCAGAGATGACCGTGAGCCATCTGTCACCGTTCGGGGCGTTCATAAGGTGATAGTACTCGGTGAGATTCGTATTCGCACTGTAGGGAATGCCGTTCTTGCGGGAATAGCCTGCCCGCAAACCGGTGGTCACCACCCTCAAATCCCCTTTACGCGGCTCGCCTCGTCCCGTGATGGCAGCCTCCCATTGAGCAGTGGAATAACCCTGCCAACTCGGCTCCGATGCTGACGCCTGCTGCGGGCCGAAATGGAAGAGCCGGGTTTGAGTTCCGGCGGTCAATTCCATTTTCAAAGTGTTGTCGTCTTGCCAGGAAATGCGGAGATATCCGG
>QHWY01000342.1 GCA_003223875.1 Acidobacteriota bacterium
GCTCGCATCGCGCAAACGGCGCTGAACCTTCAGGGCTTGACGCGCTATGTCCGCCAGCCGGCCGGCAGCATGCCCGCGTTTACTGAGAAGATCCTCTCCGACCGGGAATTGACAGACATCTATGCCTATTTGAAATCGTTGCCGGCCGCGAAAGCGCCAAAAGATATCCCGCTGCTGAACGACATCGGGACAAGCAAATAACCCTCCTCCTCAGCGGGTAGCCGGGGCACGGCCAGTTCCAGGAGATGAACGAGATTTAAACGAGCAACATTCCCCTCCTTGGCAAAGGAGGGGTGGCCGCGCCTTCAAGAAAATGGTCCCATTCCTTTGATGGGCGCGGACGGGGTGGTTGGTTCAACATCGAATTATCGGTGGGTTGACCAACACCACCCCGTCTGCGCGGGCTAAGGTGGCTTCGCGGCTTTTTTGACCGCGCAGCCTCCCCTCCTCAGCTGAGGAGGGGAATAGCCTCCCCAAACGTAGTTCCTCAGGAGTTAGGAGGGGTGTTTCGCTATTGCGACGTATACAGGCGCTCATCGTAAGGCGCACCTAACATCGGCGCCAGTACCTCGCGGAATTGCCGGGTGTGGGGCTTCCCCTCATGCGCATCGAAGGCGTTTCGATCTTTCCACACGGCGAAAACCGTAAAGTGGTTCGTACGCGGCGCAGTCTGTTGGAAGATGTCATAGCGGAGATTGCCATCATCTTTACGGCTTCCCTCAGCCAGGCGTTTGAGCAGGACCTCCGTTTCGTCCGTTCGCTGCGGAGGCACATCGACATGCGTCACTACCGACACGGCTCCACGGCCAGCCGACCACGGTCGGGAGTCCACGGCCAGTCCTTGGTGTATACGCTGGTCGTACGGACTGTTGTGGATCGCCTTGAGTTTGGATCGAAACTGAGCCGTGTGTGCGGCCTTCTCATGCGCCTCGAAGGATGCTTGATCCTTCCAAAATTCCACGATCACGAACCGGCTTGGCCTGCCCGTCTCCTGGACGAAATCCGTACCTGAATTCCCCTTCTCTGCGCGTGTAGCGTCGCGATACTGTTTGATTAGCGCCATTCCTTCATTCGTAGAATTCACCTGAACGTCGATATACGTCGCAACGTAGAATGCAGTGCTGCTGGCTTGCACGGGCGGGACCGGCTGCTCAGACATCATCATCAAGAACGCGAGCATGAAAAGCATGCTCTCCCTCCCATTCGAAGTTTTCTTTCCACGCACATATGAGCGCTATCTTAGGACGGAGCACAAGAAAAAAATCGTTTAATCGGCGGCGACGTGGATTTCCGGGACAGCGAACATGCTCTTCTCGTTACCGGTATAGGTGAAGTCGATCGTGGTTACCGCGCCGGCTTTCACCGTGACCGTCTTCATAGTGGGTCCGAAACGCTCGTGCCAAGCTTGAAGCGTGTAGGTTCCAGCGGGAACTTTATCGATTTGAAACGTCCCTGTGGTATCGGAAACGGCGAAATAAGGATTGGTCACAACTCCGATATATGCATTCATCCAGTTGTGGATATCGCACTTCACATGAAGCATGACTTCTTCATTCTTCGCCTTCCATTGGTAGACCATGCCGGCGGCCGACTGGCCGACATTAAAGCTGTTGTCCTTTCCCGACAAGCCGTGAACGTTGTGCGTTAACGCATCGCTATTCTTGATCTGCAGGACCTGGCCAACGCGCACGCCGACGACCCGCGGTGCGTAGACGCACCCGCGTTGGTCGATCACGACGGGTTGGCTCGAAATGGGGGTTTGCGGAATGTTTCCCTGCAGTCTCACGAAGACATTCGCGAGGCTGCCATCCACGGTTGCGACAACATACTCTTGTAGAATGCGCTTTCCCGCATTGATCTTCGCGCACATCGGGTCCATGCCCATTCTGATAATGGGATTGCCGGGCAATTTCCCGCTCAGACGAACGTGCCCTTTGATCGTGCCCGTGTTCGCTTGCGTAAAAGCTCGGGCGGTCGGGATTAGACAGACAAAGAACGCGAAGACAACACGACGCATGAAAATCGCGCCTACTTTGTTTCCTGCTGCTGCAGGTTCTTCGCTTCGTTCGGATACCAGTACTTCAGATGGCAGTTTTCGCAGGCTTTATCGATGCCGTCACCCGAGTTCAACAGACCTTCAACATCCTTATTCTCGATCGCTTTGAAGGATTCCATCGTGGCATCGTGTAGCCCGTGCGCGAACTTTATCCAAGAAGCTCGATCCTGATTGATGAGAGTTTCGATCTGTTCGGGAGCGAGTTCGACTTTTGGATCGTCCGCTTTCTCACCCGGTTTGGCAACGTGGCGGCCAGGCATCTGCAACAGATTCGTGGCTTCCAGGAGCATGACCGCGTGATTCCGGACGTTCTTCCATTCTTCATCCGTACGCGGCATCTTCTCCTCGGTGCCTTTCGCACTCACGACCGTCTCGACCGAATCCCAAATGACGTCGGAACCGGGATCGACCATCGAATCCATGATGTCCTTAATAGTGGCTGTCGTCCGAAACTCCGGCGCTCCCTGCCCTTGATCGGCCTGCTTGGCCGTGCAAGCGGCAGCTCCGAGAACCACTACACTCACTAAAACGAGAAGCAAATAGTTTCGCATCACAACCTTCCTGCAAAGAAGTCAATATACCGTGCGGCGCTGAATTGTAACTCCAAACGGCGCTTCAGGGTATCTGAAGAATTTCTGAATTGGCTGTCAGCAAACTCCCCTCCTAAGTTAGGAGGGGTGCCGAGCCCGAAGGGCGAGGCGGCGTGGTTCCTCATCGAACCACCCCGGCTTTGTTCACTTCTTTTGAGGCTTCGCCCTATTTCTTGAGGCTGCGCGCTATCGCGCTTGCGCTTCGCGCGGGCTCGCGCTTCGCGGTTCGCGAAGCCACCCCTCCTGACTTAGGAGGGAATTGAGTTTGTAGTAGGATGGTTTCGTGAATATAAGAACGAGCTACATCTTTGCGACGCTCATCACAATGCTGGCCAGTATCCCGACATTTGCGCAAACCGCCGGCGCTTTTGTCGCATCTACCGGCTTGGATCTCTCTGGCAATTGGGCGCCCCTGTTTCACGAGGATCAACCGGAGCGCATTCCCGGTCCAGCGCTCGTCGACTACCTTGGGCTTCCGATCACCGAAGGCGCTCGGCAATTTGCCTTGAGCTGGGATTCGTCGCGCCTGACGATACCGGAACACCAATGCCGGGTTCACGTCGTTTCGTATATTTATCGCGGCCCGTTGAACCTGCGAATCTGGGAAGAAAAGGATCCGCAGTCGCAGCGTCTGATCGCGATTAAGCAATACATCAGCACCTATGAGCAGTGGCGCACCATCTGGATGGATGGCCGGCCGCATCCGCCGGAGAACGCGCCCCATACATTCATGGGTTTTTCAACGGGAAAATGGGAAGGCAATACTTTAACGGTCTACACCACACATATCAAACAAGGTTGGCTTCGACGAAACGGCTTGCCTCAAAGCGATAAGGCGACGCTGATCGAGCACTTCATTCGCCATGGAGATCTGCTGACGCACACCAGCATTCTCACCGATCCGGTTTACCTGACGGAGCCTTTGATCAAAACACAAAATTTCCGGCTCGCCGTTCAAGAAGGCGCGAATTGGTTGTATCCGTGCGATCCCGTTGTGGAAGTCGATCGGCCGCCGGATGTCGTACCGAATTATTTACCCGGAGAGAACCCGTTTACCCGTGAATTTGCGGATAAATATCATATTCCGCCGGCCGCTGCGCTTGGCGGCGCCCAGACAATGTATCCGGAATACCGGATGAAAATTGAGAGCGGCCCGGCAGGCGGAAATCAAGTTACGGCCGCCATCATCTCCAGAGCTGCGCTGCCGCAAGAAATTTCCGTGCTTCCGGTTCAAGGCAATGTTCATCTGATTGGCGGCGCCGGAGGCGATATCGTTGTACAAACCGGATCGCTAGGGGCGCTGCTTGTGGACACGGGCAACGGTAAATTGAGCGAGCAGGTCATCGCGACAATCAACAAGCTCTCGGAAAAGCCGCTGCAGTACATCATCAACACCCACTACGATCCGGACTTCATCGGAGGAAACTCCGTTATTCGCCGGGCCGGTGTGACAATTACCGGCGCAAATGTTACCGGCGATCTTACCGATGCGCGCGATGGCGCGCAGATCATCGCACACGACAACGTGCTGAACCGGATGAGCGCCCCAACCGGCAAGCAGCCCCCGGCTCCCGAAACCGTGTGGCCGACGCAAACGTTCCTGAAGGGCAAAAAGGATCTGTACTTCAACGACGAACCGGTCGAGGTCATCTACCAGCCGAATGCCACGACCGACGGCGACAGTTTGGTTTTCTTTCGTCACTCGGACGTGATCGTAACGGGCGACATCCTCAACATGAACAGTTATCCCTGGATCG
>QHWY01000343.1 GCA_003223875.1 Acidobacteriota bacterium
TGGCCGATCTCTAGCCCGATTGGTGGAGCGGAGCCACCTGTGGATAGGCGGCCTTCTTGACCGCTCGCAGCGGCAAGAAATCCAACGGAAATTAAAACGGCAATCCTAATTTTCACCTTTGCTCCAAACCCAACCTCGCCCTCCGACTTGTTCGAGGTACCTACCGACAGGGGCAACAGAAATGACGGTGCTTCTTCGAAAATAACGATCAAAAGCGAACGCTAATGCCTCCGCTGGCCACGATGTTGTGCTGCGTACTCGAGGACAGTGCCACATTCAGATTTGGGTTGCCGGATACAAAATCGCGAACCTCTCCACGCAAGCCAAGAAACCGAAACAGCCTGTAATCCAGACCTCCACCGAAATCGAACACCCCGCGGTTCAGAAACTTGTTGGTTGTATTCTGGCCATTTGACAGTTTGGCGGATTGCTCGTACAGAGCGTACCCGCATCCCAGAGCTGCCCAAGGCGAGAGTCGAGCACGCGGCAGGCACCTTCAGCTGCAATCCCGGAGTGACGTACAGCGATGCATAGTTCTGTGGGACGACGGCAGTCGCAGCCGTCACACTCCGATTGGGCAGGGCTACAAATTGGATTTCGGCATAAAGAGCAACGAATTCTGCATCCAGAAAGCGGTGGCCATAGTTAGCTCCCCAGGCTTACATCCGCTGAAATTTGCGTCGAACCCGACGCCGGGCCGCGAAGCGTCCGCGACTGAGCGGCGATACCGCCCAGCGACAAAGTTATGTCATTGCTTTGGGCCAAAGCCCGGACCGGAAACGTAGGCACCGGCAGCCCCAGAGCGAGGAAGACGAGCAATTGCGGGCTAAGCTCGAGTCTAGCCAAGTTTCGCCCATTTCGTGGTTGCGTTTGGCGGCAGCAGACGTGCTGTCGTGTGCAGAGTCTCGTTTAAAGCTGGAGCCAACCCCCGTGCGAGCTGCAGCAACTCCTTTTGATTCAGATCCGAGACAACGAAGGCGAAGTATTGCCCAGACTCAAAGCCTGCGATTTCCATCCCGCTGAGGTGGTCCTGGTAAATACCAAGGCCGCTTGAGTCCGCACTGAGGAGGAGTTTGTCTCTGGGAAGGGCTGCGCCATTTCGCTCCGTGAGAATTACCGAAAGGATGGTTCCGTGCCCTCGCGTGATGAAGTGGACATACTTGCGGTCGCTTCCTGGTATCGAACAGATATGCCCTTCGAGAAGCTCAAAACCTGGAAGCCGCTGCTGCACAACTTGCAGCAGAGGGGCATATCGAGCGCCAAGCTTTTCGCGGATCTCATCCGGGGGATTGGCGACCTCTGGATAGTTGTGGCCTTGAATGGCGCAAATGACATGGTCGCTAACGCCAAGCTTCAGAATGCTCGCGATTAACTGTTCTCCATGGCGCAGATTCAACCATTCCGCTGCGAATACACCAAAAAGAACCACTGCAGCTGCTGCGAAGCCAAGAGCCCAGCGCTTCACGGCGACACGCGTGAGAGAACGACGCTGAGAGTCACGCAACGTTCGCAGGATATTTGCACGCATGGATTCAGGCATGGGTCGGTTGGCAACAGCGCGTTGTAATACATCACGGACGCGCATCCGCGACTCCAAATCGCGCGAGCAGGCTTCACAACTCTCCAGATGACGCACCACCTCACTGGCAGTTTCCACCAACAGCTCATTGCTAAGATAGGAATCAAGCTGCTGACGTATCCGTTCGCACCGTTTCGAGTCAAAACTCAAGGTGTTCATGCCGTTTCCGCCGCATCAGCCTGCTTCGTGCGCGGGCTGATACCATACGAGCGGGCTACTTCCGCTAACTCTTGCCGTAGCAGCTTTCTTCCTCGACTCAATCTCGACATAACCGTTCCCACCGGGATTCTCAACGTTTCCGCAATCTCCTTGTAAGAGAACTCCTCGACATCCGCTAGTAGCACGATTTCGCGGAATTCTACGGCAATCTTGTCCAATGCATTCAACACGTCCTCATCGCGTATTTCTTGAGGGACAACTGGCTCAGCCGCAAGCTCGTCTTGACCCTCCGGACCGTCGATTGTGGTCACTCGCGATGCCTTTACCAGCCTTCGCCGGACGTGATGGAGGCGATGAAACATTATCTTGAAGAGCCAAGCCCGGCAGTTCGTGCCCAGTTCGAAACGATGAAACGACTTCCACGCCTCCAGATATGTGTCCTGGATCAAGTCCTCAGCCTCATTCCGGTCACGCAGAAGCGACGAGGCGGTACGGTAGAGATCCGTCAGGTGCGGCAGGGCCGCAGCCTCGAAGCTTTCGACTTGAACGTTTGGACGAAAAAACAAACCCTGCTCCGACTAATGTTTTCCGCAGAATGGAGGGAAGCGGCGGTTTGGAATGGCAGTCCCAAGCCGCCGCACCACGTGTTGCGGAGTTCGATCAATTAAGACGTGCGGCGACGCCACACACGATTACCGGGCCAAAACTGCCGTAAGGGGCACCATTCGGTCCGGTGATGTATCCGTCTCGAGCCAATTTCAAAATGCGGAACTCCTCGGTCAGGAGACCGCGATAGCCCTTTTCGATGGCTTCTTCGGTCCACTCATAAACGTTCGCGTCCCAAACTGGGCTGTAATCGGTGGCCGTGGTGGGAATGCCACCGAATGTGTTGTTGGGACGATGTCCGTCCAAGAGAGCGGCGCCCAAACCCTGACGCTGCGGATTTTGGCAACCGCCTTCGGTCTCGCCGTTCGTGGCGATGAAGATCCGCTCGACGGCGCTACGACTGATGTCATCGACCCCGGTTTCGATTCTGCGCAAACGCGGAGCGAAGGTATTCCCCTCAATAGCTGACACAGTGGGATCGCTGGACTCAGTGGAGATGTAGAAGACGGGCTTGCCAAAGCTGTATCCGTTGATCAGAGAGAGAGTGACGGTGCGGTTCGCCGGATCAATAGCGATTACCTGATCATGTACCAGGCCGTAGTTGGGATTTCCGTTCGGAAAATTTATGAATGCATCGTCTACAGCAGCGGCGACAACGGGCGCGTCGTAAATGATGCCGTCGACGAGCACCAGTGGGCTATAGTCCTCATCGCCGACCGAGCCAGGCTCCGCGACGCTAGGTGGGAAGGGCTTCTCCTGAGAGCCAGCCACAACCTCGCGGTTCGGACGGAAGTCCACGAGGCCGGAGTCGAAGAGAAACGTCCCGTCGGCGCGGCGCGTGGCGGCGCGAGCGGCATCGCCTGCGTTATGCAGTTTCTTGGAGAAGTTCACGCCAAGGCGCTCCGCTTCTGCTTGATCGCCTGCGTCAAGGATGATGTACCACGCGGGTTTCAGGCCAGACGGTGTGTTCACCGCACCCTTGTAAAGGGGCAGGGTGATCGTTCCTCTGGGGTTGCCAGCGGGAACATTGATTCCTGTCAACTGCTCGATGGGAATGTCGAACTTACCGGATTTCAGGAGCTGGACAGGCCCTGCCAGATCTGGATTCGTGAGCGAGTCGGGCGGCGGAAACTGCAAAATCTCGACTTTCGTCCCGATGGAGGCGAGCGGCGGGATGATGTTGCATCCTGGACCCGGTCCGTTGGCTGCTGGTCCGGGACCGTTACCCGCTCGTACGACTCCCCCTTCTCCTCGCTCCTCTCTGCCTTGCGCCGAAGCTGTGCTAGTCAGAAGCATTGCTGTTCCCAGTGTCATTGCGGAGACGCACGCCACGGTTTTCCGCAGTAAGCTTCCTCCGTCAGAACGGATCAAATCCATCGAACCCCCTTTTAGTCAAGAATAGAAGTGAAGATGTATGTGGCCACCTCAGCACGCGATACGTGCAAATTACTGCCGTAACTCGCTTGAGCGAACAGCCATAAGCCTCACAAACTATAAATACCAATCTCCTGTTCATTTATTCCCAGGACGTCTTCGACCGGCACGATGGATCGACGCGGGGCTGATAGAACAAAGCGATGACATCAGTCTTGAGGCGCTTGAGGGAGGCCTCGGCGACTCCTTGATGTGCAGTGGGCAGCTTGTCTGCCATTCTCGATCTTGAACCCGAAACTGGTGCCGATGGCGACTATGCGGAAGTTGGCCTGAAACGCGCTTCGAGGCAGTTGGGCGGATTAGTAACGCCTTGTAGGAATCGATCTCCGCACTCGGCATCGATCCTAGACTGATTACGGCCTACGCGGAAACAACGCTGCTCGCTGGTTGGAAGCTGCCGACATGCGTGGTGTCACACAAATGTCACGCGAAACGCGCCGGAAACGACGATTTGAAGTGTCATGCCAGTGTCATATGAATTGTGATGAACGGCAAA
>QHWY01000339.1 GCA_003223875.1 Acidobacteriota bacterium
TCAAAAATAAGACGGCAGCAACAGCCGCCACGACCAAGATTGAATTCCAACGCATTCTCACGTTCAATCTCCTTTCCCAAACTCGGAGAGACTATTATATATCCGCCAGGTAATGATCCGTGGCTTCGCCCAGGCTTTGCACAGAAAGTCGAGAATGGCCACTGTAGCGGCGGTCATAGAAGACTGTGAACGAATTGAGCCGTCTGCTAATCTAGCCGCGAAGCGGCGTCAAGACATCAGCCCAGGGCGTAAGCCCTGGGTCAGAGTTGATCGCAGCAAAAAGCCCTGAAAGGGCGACGTATTCTGCCGCCCCTTCTGGGGCTGTTCGATCTACTGTACGTCTTCCCAGGGCTGACGCCCTGGGCTACTTTTCTGTCGCCGCTTCGCGGCGAAACGATTCATTCACACTTTTTGTGCAAAGCCCTTCGCCCAACAAAAGGGGAAGGAACCACAAAAAGCACAATGAGGACCACAAAGAAGCACAAAAAAGACTATTTCTGTGCTTTTTGAGTCTGCGTTTTGGGCAGCGATGAGGCGGCGAATTCGCCTACGTTACTTCACCAAACGGGATGTAGCGACCCAGAACAATCACCGCAATCCACAAGAACAGCGAACTGGCAGCGATGAATTTCGCCACGCGCGGTGCGTCCTCACCGGGTCCGAGGTTCTCCCACGTTCGGAAGGCGCTCGTGCAATAGAAGAGCAGCAGGTTTCCTGCGGCAAGCAGTATGGCGAGCATTTTGATCTGAAAGACGATGTTCGGCATGTAAAAACCGGGCATTCCCATGAAGAAGAGGAACCCCGTAATGATATTGACGATGAATCCCGCGATCCCCCACGGTATGTATCGATGAAGGGGCGCCAGCGGCAGTTGCTTCAATAGACCAAGAATCCGAAGATTCAGCGCTCCAGTCGTCCCCAACAGCAATATCAAGCCAAGAAAGTGCAAATCTTCGAGTATCGGCCAGACCCACATCGAGTAGTCGATCACCACAAATTTAAATGCGGGAATGATGCGGGCTCCCAGCGCGCCCACAACCGATGGTACCTGCGGGCCGGACATGATTTCCGGATGGCGGATATCCCCACCCGTGGTCCCGGTAATCGTCATCAGTGCCACGGTAGCGGCGGCAAGGACCAGCACAGCGATCAAGTGAGCACGCGCGGGTCGTGACATCCACGGATTCTTCGCGCTTCGACTAAATCTCCACACGCCGAGCAGGGATACGACACCGGTCCATTCCATGAAGACAAGCGCCAGCAGCGCCGCGCCTTGATGAGCTTGAATCAACTCTATCGAGACATCAGGAGTGTCCTTGATGGCGCCTTCGGCGGCATAACCACTCATGAATGCTGGAATCGCGACAAGAGCGATAATCGAGAAGAGAACGAGGCTCGCTTCTTTTAGCTCGTCACGATCTGCAATGAGAGATGCCGCGAACAGACAAAGGGCCACAATTGTGCCGATGATCGGCGAATGATTCAGCAAAAGGTGCAGTTGTGCGAGGTTCGTCACAATCAACGATCTCCTAGCCTCGATAGTCGTATTTGAGGAAGTTGTACGTGTAAGCGAGTAACCTCCCGGCCGTAACAGCTCCCGCCCAAAGGATGAGGGACCACGCGGCGAGCGCTCTTCCCTTTAGCATCATCGCGGAGTCATTCCGTTCGGAGTCGCCGAAAACTCGTTTCCTGATCCTCTGCATGACCGCAACCGAGACCCCGATCAGCGTCAGCTTGATATAAAAATCCGGGTTTGTTAGAGCTTTGGTGGGATAGGCAATCAACAGCAGCGTACCGGAAACCACTTGTATCCAAAAACCAATCCATATGATGCGGTATAACTCCTCGAGGGGAGCCAGCGGCAGGTCTCGAGCCACCCCAAGAATTCGCAGGTCGATCACAACGCTTGCGCCGACCAATAACCCCATTCCCAGAGCATGAACCGAAAGAATAAACCAGTACGCGAAAATGGATGGCGAGTCCCGAATCCAACTACTCAGGCCACTCTCTTCGATCATTCTGAAAATTAGAGGAACGGCCAACTAAACCTCCTCGAAGGCGGCTTTCGCCGCTGGCCAGATGGTGCGGGCATCGAATACAGCCGCTGCGGATTGTGTAACACTCATGTTATTCTGCCTGCATGTGTGGAATTTTTGGCTACATCGGCCCTCGTGACCCAGTGCCCGTCATCATGGGTGGGCTTCGTTCACTCGAGTACCGCGGCTATGATTCTGCGGGGATCGCGATTGTTCAAGACCAGAAGCTTCAAATCCGGCGGTGTTCCGGGAAACTCAAAAATCTCGAGGATCTGCTCCAGAAGCAGCCCGTAACGGGACAATTTGGGCTTGGCCATACGCGTTGGGCGACTCATGGCCGTCCTACGGAAGAGAATGCCCATCCGCATCGCGACTGTAAAGGCCGCATCGTTGTCGCGCATAACGGCATCGTCGAGAATTATCTCGCCTTAAAGCGGAAGCTTATTGAAGAGGGCCACAAATTTACCACCGAAACCGACACGGAAGTCATTGCCCATCTGCTCGAAAAGCATTTCGACGGGAATCTCGAGCAGGCTGTCGTCAAGACGCTCGCGGAGATGAAGGGTTTGTATGCGTTCACGTGCCTATGTGTCGACGATCCACAGAAGATCGTCGCCGTTCGCGAAGGCAACCCGCTCATCGTAGGGGCGGTGGACGGCGAAGGATTCGTCGCGTCCGATGTGCCGGCAATGCTTCCCTACACGCGCTCCATATTGTTTCTCGACGATCATGAGGTCGCCGTCGTTGCGCGCGATGGCATACGCCTGCTCGACACGGCCGGAAATAGCCGCAAGCCGCAGTTCCAGCACATCGCGTGGGATCCGATCATGGCGGAAAAGGGCGGCTATAAGCATTTCATGCTCAAGGAAATTTATGAGCAGCCCGTGGCGATCGAGAATACGATCCTCGGAAGATTTTCGCTGGATACCAACACCGTTCATCTCGAAGACGTCGGGTTTACAAACGATGTTTGGCAGAAGTTCAAACATATTCGGATCCTTGCCTGTGGCACGAGCTGGCACGCCGCGCTCGCGGGCAAATACATGATCGAGTCGCTGGCGCGGCTTCCGGTCGAAGTGGATTACGCAAGCGAGTATCGGTATCGCAACCCGGTGGTTTTGCCCGACACGCTTTTCATTTTTATCACTCAATCCGGAGAGACTCTCGACACCATTGCGGCCCAGCGACAGGTTCGAGCGGAAGGGAAAACACTGACGATAACCAACGTCGTGGGCTCCATGACGACTCGCGTCGCCGATGCGGTTTTGTACACGCGGGCGGGGCCCGAGATCGGCGTAGCATCGACGAAAGCGTTCACGACGCAACTTGCGTGCTTGTATCTTATTGCTCTGCACCTGGGGAAGCTCCACAAGACGCTGTCCGATTCGGAAATGCGCAAAGCTCTGACGGATCTGACCGAGCTGCCGCACAAAATGGAACGTATTCTCGAGAATTCCAAACGTATCGAAGACATTTCAAAGGCGCTTTTCCGCCAACATGACTTTCTGTTCCTGGCGCGCGGAATTCACTTTCCTATCGCTCTGGAAGGAGCGCTGAAGCTCAAAGAGCTTTCCTACATCCACGCAGAAGGTTATCCCGCCGGCGAGATGAAGCACGGGCCCAACGCGCTGATCGATGAAAACTTGCCCGTCGTTTTTCTCGCGGCCTATGATCCGGCTTCGCCGGCGTCCCATCAGCGATATGAGAAAGTCTTGAACAACATCAAGGAAGTGAAGTCGCGTGACGGGGTCATCGTCGCGGTTGGAAACGAGGGCGATACCGACCTGACGGAAGGCGCAGACCATATGATTCCAATTTCTCCGGCGAATGAGTATCTACTTCCGATCCTCGAAGTGATTCCGCTTCAGTTGCTCGCCTATCACGTCGCTGTACGCCGCGGCTGCGATATCGACCAGCCTCGAAATCTCGCCAAGAGTGTTACAGTGGAA
>QHWY01000122.1 GCA_003223875.1 Acidobacteriota bacterium
CTGGTATGTGCGTAAATACTCGGCCGGCCTCCGCAGCGGATGGCTCATGCGATAAAGATCGCCGAAGAAGTCAAACAAGAACTGCTCCGACAAGGCGTTCCAGAGCCGGGCGCGGCCGAAGCTGAGAGCGATCGGCCCGAGCTCTCCCTTCAGGATCGCCAGAAGATCGGTCGCCCAGCACTCGATCCCCGCCAAGTAAGTCTCCTCGGCATTCGACGTTCCGCGCACGAACGCGCACGCGGAAGACACGTATTCATAAACGCGTCGCTCACCGGCGCGGCTGTCACGCAGCGCCACCGCGAATGTGGGGATCCGGCCTTTTGCCTGATCATCCAGGAACGAATGCAGGCCCCTGAAGATTGTCCCACTTACCAGCGATCCCGCAAACTCTTGCAGCCCCTGTTCAAGTACCGCGTATTCGGCGCTCTCCATTTCGGTGCGGCCGGTGGCGGGTGCGTAGTCGAGGATATCGGTTGCCTCATGCTTGCCGTTGGAACCGCGCGCCGGCCAGGTCTCCGGCGGCGCTGTAGTGAGAAAGGGTGTGTCGTCGAAAACCCTTTTCAGACGGTGGCCCTCCATCAAGAACGTTTGACCGGGACGCGTTGCATGAAACTGTTCCTTCGGGTAGAGCTTAGACATCATCTGGCAGACGGCCGCGTTGTCGACGCAGAAGACGCGATGATTCAACCAGGTTCTACCGCCGTAGAAGGTGAATCCGCCGGCGCACATCAATGTCGCCGCAGGTGTTCCCCAGACGCCAATGACGAGTTTGCGGTCGACGCCCATCTTGATGAAACACTCTTGCGTGGCGCCATTGCGCTGGTCGACAAAATCGCTCATGTGACTCCAATCGAGGGTGTTGTTAGTCCAGCCAACGACGACAGGCCGTGAATCCTTGGCGCGCGCCCACTTGAGGTGCTGCTCGGTGAGGGTGATATCAACCATCGAGAAGAAGTTTCCTGAACCGCCGACGTCACGAACAAAGAAGGGAAGCGTGTCCCATTCATCGCCGTTACTAATGGAAGTATGCGCACCGCAAAATGGAGTGAACTCGAGGTCGCCAAACCGCACGCTTTTACCAGGTACGAGTGGATGCACTGTGAAGCCCATCTCTCTCAGGATCTGTTGCGCGGCCGTCGAGGAGCGCGAGGAAAGGAAGATGGGGATGGTGCGCTCAAGCCGGGCGAGCGAAGGAATGTCGAAGTGATCGTCGTGCTCGTGGGTTAGGACAACACCATCGACCTTGGGAAACTGTTCGAAACTAAATACACGTGGCGGGTACACGCGATACTCGAGTGCATGGGCCTGACCAAACTCCTCGCATAACAATGGGTCCACCAGGAAACAGGAACTCTTCGACTGGAATAGCCATCCCTGATGGCCAAGGAATGTGGTCGACAGCATGGGATTCGGTCCTCCTACGACTCCGCGGCCGCACCGGCGTATCGGTTACGCATCTTATCAATGATTTAGTTAATTCTTTGAGTTGTGCCGCTCCCCGAACTCCCCCTCCTCAGATGAGGAGGGGCTTCGCCCAGCAAAAGCAGAACGAACCACAAAAGGCACAATGAGGATCGCAAAAAGGCACAAAAAGCCAAATTTTGTGCCTTTTCGGCCTCCCTTTTATGCCTTCTGTGTACCTTCCCCGATTTGTTGGGCAAAGCCGCTGAACTGTTACCTCAGATCGAGAATTCGAAGCGCATTTCCGTTGGGCGTGACCGTTGCCAGCAACATTTGAGTTGGGTGAAATGTGATCCCGGCGGGTGGGTATCTCCCGGCCAACTTCTCGTTGTTATCGTCGAGTGCGCCGGTCAGCCGGCCGCTTTCGACCCCCCAAATTTTCAGGCCCTGCGCATCACCGGAAGCGAGTAGTGTTCCGTCGCCCGAAAAGGAGAGAGCATAGATGTGAGGCGCATTCTTGGTGAGTTCTCGAGCAGATCCCTTAAAGCCCTCATGCGTTGCATGGAATACCCGAATGCTTCGCCCGGCACCGACGGCGAGCAACTCTTGCTCGGGTGACCATGCCAGGCACCGCGCCGGCTCTTCCATTGGCACAGTATCCAACACATCCGCCGATAGAGCATTGGCAAGAATCAAAAGGCTGCCGTGTTCAGCCAGGGCCGCAAGCAGAAATGTCGTCCTATGAGAACAGGAAGCAGCGACAAACCCGGTCGCCCTGTTCATTGCTTCTTCCATTTCTTCTGACCACCCTGTGTGCAGACAGTAGCCATCCAAAACGCGTATCCGGTCGGCAGAACACGTCATCGTGATAGCTTCCTCATCCGTCCATTCGACGGAGTGTACCGGCTCTTTGTGGCCGCTGACTTCCAACGGCGCTCGCCTTCCAGTGCTCACTTCCCAAAGACCGAGGGATCGATCTAGCGAGCCGGACAGGATCAATTCCGCCTTCCGGTCCCAGGTCACTGCAGTCACTTCGCCAGAGTGGGGTCCTAATGTTGTGGTCACTTGCTCACGGTCGAGATCAAAAATAGTGATGGATCCGGATTGCGCCGGAATCGCGAGAAGACGGCCATTAGGCGACCAACTCGGTTTTGTCAGATGGCCGCTCTCCAAATCGATCTGATGCAGCGGAGTGATGGTTGACATGATATTGCTAATGCTAGAATGCCCCCGGTTTAAAGGACAGAAAAATCGATGAGGATGAGCAAGCATTCCCCTCCTCGCAGAGTAGGGCGCGGAGCGCGAGCCCGACAGGGCGAAGCCTCAATAGAAGATCGGCGACAACGTTTCGGCCGACCTGACCACCCCGGCGCGCCAGCTTCTATTAAGCTGTCGCGCCACCCCTCCTCTGCGAGGAGGGGAATGCTTTTCCTCATTCTGGCGCTAGTTCTTCCAGCGCAGGGGTGCCATGAAAATCGCGGCTCGCAACAGCAGTCACCCGAACCTCATCATCCCGCAATCGTTTCGCCATCGAATCCCTCCCCTGGAGCGCGGCTCATGGATGGCATGGGCAACGTTGACTTTCACATCACGACAAATTCGAAAGAGGCCCAGGCGTTCTTCAATCAAGGAGTCGCACAACTTTACGGATTCTGGTTCATCGAAGCAGAGCGGTCGTTTCAGGAAGCGGCTCGGCTCGACCCCAACGCCGCGATGGCATATTGGGGAATTGCCATGGCGGCACCTGGAACCTTTCTTCCTGCCTATCAACTCGCGCTGACACCGAACTCTGCTCGGCCCGAGGCCCGGGCGCGCGCTGCGATTGGCAAAGCCCTAGCGCTGAGAGATTCCATAACGCCTCGCGAACGACTGTACATTGAGGCAGTCGCCGCGCGGCACAACTCTGCTTTTGGTGATCCGGAGGCGTCTTACATCGCGGTAATGAGGCGGCTCGTCGAAGCCTATCCAGATGATCTGGAAGCCAGGTCGATTCTGGCCCTCGCTCTCGAGAATGGCTACGATCGAGCGACGAAGTCTCCGCAAGGGGGGACGGCGGAGAGTCTGAAATTGTTGCGGCAGGTCTTGGAAAGGGATCCGAATCACGCAGGCGCCAATCATTTTTTCATTCACGCTCTGGAAGGAGGCAAAGACCTGACCAGCGCCCTACCGGCCGCCAAGCGATATGTTGCGTTGGCGCCCAATATTCCTCATGTGCTCCACATGCCCGGCCACGTCTATGCGCAAATTGGCATGTTTGATGACGCAATCACTGCCTTTATGGCCGCAGCCGCCAAGGAACGCGAATACATGTCTGCCGATCCGCGCTATTCCCGGCTGAGCTACGCGCACAATGAGATTCTGCTGCTCCACGTGCTAGGGCTGGCGGGGCGGTATCATGACGCGATATCCCGCATCGGCGATCTGATGTCGCCGAGAGAGAATCTTCCCGACCGGAATATCACCGAATTTGTTTACCGAATCGGCTGGTTTGCGCTGATGAAAACGCTCGTCCGATTCGAAAAGTGGGACGAGATCCTGGACGGCAAAACGCTTCCCTTTTACCAGCAACCTTCAGAATCTCTCTGGTACCACTGGGCCCGTGGTCTTGCGTATGCTGCCAGGTCCAGAACAGCGGAGGCTCGAAATTCGCTCGCGATGATGGAACAATTGATGCGATCGCTGGAAGGTCCCGGCAGTCCGATACCTCAGCAGTTCCAGATCGCACATTCCGAGCTTGCGGCTTACATCGATGTGACCGGCGGAAATGTAAGAAAAGGACTCGATGCACTCAACCGTTCCGCCATCGCAGAGTCTCTTCTGCCGTACACCGACCCTACGGTATATCCGCGGCCTGTACTCGAGTTGTTGGGTCGAAGTGCACTCAATGCTCGTGATTTCCGGGCCGCGGAGTCTGCCTACCGTCGTGCTCTCGAGAATGAACCAGGCAGCGGCCGCGCCTTATGGGGTCTGGCGAAAGCGCTCGAAGGTTCGGGAAAAAGAGACGACGCGGAAAAGATGCGCGCACAGTTTCTCCGCGTCTGGCATGGAGACGAATTGAAATAACTATCCCAACACTGGGTGTGTTGTTCAGCGCCCTGCGGTTTTGACGGTGAATTTCTTGTCGTAAATGCGGAGGGCGTTCGCCTGCTTGACCGTCATCGTCTTGCCGTCCTTCGAGACCTGTTCCGTATCGACTGTAAGTTTTCCGTTCCGATTGTGAGTTCTTTCGATCGTGTACGGATCGATCAGTTTGTAGGAAATCTGCCGCGCATCGCCTCCTGTCGTTTGATGAGGCTTTCCATCGAAAACGACGGGATGGATCTCGGCGCTCGAACGACTGTTGTCTTTTCCGATCGTCGCGCGTGTGCTGATGAAACCACCGCCGGGTGCGGGCACGTTGATCATCGTCTGGCTTTGTTGCGGATAGTTGGTGGTCTTTTCAAGATTGAGTTCCCAGATCCCGAGAAATGGTTCGCTTTGTTTATCCTGCGCCATCAGAATGGCCGAAAACGCGAGCATCGCAATGAGCACACCAAAGGATTTCCAGAACATTTCTCCTCCTTGATGCGACATTATATGGGATGTGGTTTGTCGTCACTTCGGAATTTGTGGCGGCTGCACTATCCAGAATCTTTCCTATCCGGAGCAGCTCGCCCGGAAAGAAGCTGCATTGGTGAACCGTTTGCCCACCGGATTGCGCGGCCCGGGCGGGCCGCTCGCCTCGCCGGTGTTCGTTTCGACCGGCCTCGATCTTAGCGCTCCGTGGTGCTTCCGGCAGAAAGTCGCATTCGTCTTCGCTTCAAGACCCGGCGGAAGCGGGTTGGTCATGGGGCATTATGAACGCGGATCTCATCGTATTGTTCCCGTCGAAGAATGCCCGGTGCACAGCGCGCGCGGCAACCGCATCGCTTTTGCGCTTCGCGATCACCTGGCCCGAGCCGGAATCCGCGCGGACCCTCGCTTGCCGGTGTTCTGCGCTACTTGATTATCCGGACCACAAAGGACGATCGTGAAGCGGTCGCGATGATCGTAGTGACGCGCAACGACAAATCTCTCCGGAAGCCCGTACGTGCTTTGCTCGACTCGAAGGATCGGCCCGATGGCTTCCTCATCAATATCCATGACAGCCCAGGCCCGTTCATGATCGGGCCCAAGACCATCCGAATCGAGGGGCGCAGCCATGTGCGCGAGACCATCGGAAGACTGTCATACGTCATCTCCCCAGCGGCATTTTTCCAGACGAATGCTCGAGCCGCTGCGGTGTTGCAGAAGTGTGTAACAGAGGGCGTCTGTGGCGCGGAACGCGTCCTCGACCTGTACTGCGGCAGCGGTCTGTTTTCTCTTCCACTCGCGGCTGCAGGGGCGCGGGTCGCCGGCATCGATGAAAACTTGCAAGCGATACAGGATGCGAAAATGAACGTCCGCTTGAATCGCATTCCAGACGCCCGAGTGCGGTTCTTGTCTGTCCGCGTAGAGGAGGAACTGGCGAAAACGGCACAGGGAGCCTGGGACGCCGTCATTCTCGATCCACCGCGCCAGGGCTGCCCGAAACCCATCCTGGCGGGCGTTTTCCAAGGTATTGCGCCACCTCGCGCTGTTTACGTCTCGTGCAATCCGGACATGCTGGCGGTTGAATTGCCAGCCATCCTAAATGCCGGTTACCGCGCCGAGCGTATCGAGGCCGTCGATATGTTTCCGCACACCGATCACATTGAGACTGTTGTGCGACTCGTCCGAGCCAACTGATAGGTCCCCGGCGCGAGCATCACGGCATAACCTTCTTTTACCAATGCGCGGTTCCCCAAGCCGGCGTCGGGACGCGATAGGCCTGTGACACGCGCAAGCTCCCCGCGGACAGTGAGTCCCGCACCATGAAGAAAACAGCGAGCGATCTCCCGAAGCGCAATCTGCCGATGGACCTTCTGCGACAATTCTTCAGGGAAACGCTCTTCAGCAAGGCCCCAAAGGTAAGTGAACTTTGGCTCGTAAATCACTTCGGTGGGCACGACGATCATCGCTGCTTGAAGCTCATCGATTGCGAGCGCGAACGCTTTTCGATCGGTCACTCCGGACTCCGCGCGCAAGTCGGCGGTTCCCATTTCCCATTCCTTGCGGAGCACGCGTAAGAGCGCGAGAGCGTCCTTGCTCAAACGCTCCTTCTCCCCGCGTCGCGATATCCCCCAAACCGTCTTGAAGTAGGGAATCATTCGCGACGCGAGGAACATCGCCTTTCCACGAGAGAGCTTGGCGTAATATACACGGCCGCGATGCACGATCTCATCTTTCAACATCCAGGTAAGGGAAGTTTCGGGATCTTTCTGGACATTGCGCGGCAGGACGGCATCGCGCCGCCCGCATACCGCCACGTAGAGCGAAGGGCCGGCCCGGCGCGAATCCAGAAAACAAGCCGCAAACCCGACCCGTTCGATGAAACGTTCGGCCTGAACGGCCGTTTCCACACGTCCTTCGCCGTCGCGTTGCCAATGCGAGTCGCGGTACTCGTCAATCTCGGTTGGAAGCACTGGCGGTGGCATGGTCTATGATCGCAAACTGTGCGCTAGAGACTATCGTGATATCAGCGCATGTAAAAGATCGAAGGCCACGAGTTCACATTCTTAGCGACTGAGGGCGAAGCCGTCTTGTCAATATCTCATTGCCGTCGCGGTATGGGGCGCTGGAAGCCGCGCACGAAAACGGGGTCGTGCGTCGGTGCGCCCACGGCGGATTGTCGCGGTCACTCAAGACTGACTATTTGGACGAGGACACCAATCACAGCTTCGATGTGGAGAGCCTGTCTGAAGAGCATAGCCATTCCGATAAGCGGCCCGGTTTCGGCGAGGTTGACTTCAACTTCCTTGGCCTCACCATCCCAAATGACGATCGCTCGGTACACGTCAAACGAATGGACACCTATTGCGACAGGCCGCAGGCAAACACGACGACCATCACAAGCGCCAGCTTACGCATAACGTTCCTCCTTTTTCACTTCGCGTTCAAGGATCGATGGAAATCAATGTCGCATTCTTACAGATTTCAGGGCAGCATGCCAGTACGACATCGTCCGCGGATGATCCTCACCATCCGCATGACCGGGTAGTGGGCTCCCCTCCTAAGTTAGGAGGGGCGGCGCGAAGCGCCGGGGTGGTTCCGAATGCCGACTGCAACATTAGTCTTTAGGAACCTCCCCGCCTCGCTGCGCTCGGCGCCCCTCCTAACTTAGGAGGGGAGTTTTGGACGGCCGATCCCAAAGTAGCCCACTACCCATGACCGGTATCACTTGCGCCGGACGGTAGGCTTGCGCGAAAATTCTGTCACGTATACGGCGAGTCCGTCGCGCAAGCCATCCGCCTGGGGAAGCGGAGGTCGCGAAGCGCTTGATGGCAAGAAATCCAGCTTTCTTAAACTAACTTGGGAGTAGGAGAAAAGAATGCGAGAACAAATTCGGAATCTGAGTCGTAGAGAATCTATATTTATTGGTTGTGGAGATCGGATGAGGGCAGGGCGGCGGTTTCGAGCGGGTCTGCTCAAGTGGTGTCTTGGCATCTTCATGGCTATAGTGCTCGCGCTAGCGGCCATTCTTATCACACCAGCGGGTGCGACGCTCGCATCCATCAGATCCACATCGCCGATGCTGTCGGCGCAACAAGGAACGCGGGGCGCCAACACAACGAAGGGCGCCAACGCCGGCAAAGCCGGCACGCGCGCCGCGGGGCCGTGCGTCGACAAATCGAAGCGCTACAACGACTGTGGGAACGGCACGGTGACCGACAGCGTCACGGGCGTGATCTGGTTGAAGCAATGGAACTGCTTGCCATCCGCGAATTTTGAGGATGCAAAAAAGGCGGTCGCGGGGCTGAAAAACGGCGACTGCATGTTGACCGATGGGTCCTCACCAGGCGACTGGCGGCTGCCGACGCAGATGGAGTGGGAGGCCACGATGGAGAAAGCGCTCGATATGGGCTGCTCCGGGCCGACCCTGCTGAACGATGCGGGGAATGGGTGTATGAGTGCCGGGCCGTCATCGTTTACGAGCGTGGAGGCCGACTACTATTGGTCGAGTACCACCCTGGAGGGCCAAGACCGCGCCTATTTCGGGGACATCGACCACGGCCACCTGCTGAACGGCGCCTTCACTACCAGTTTGCGGGTGTGGCCGGTGCGAGGCGGACAGCGCTAACCCTCGCCCAACAAAAGCAGACCAAACCACAAAAGGCACAATGAAGATCACAAAAAGCACCAAAAAACACGGACTTTTCGTGCTTTTTTGGCTTCAGTTTGTGCCTTTTGTGTACTTCCCTGACTGAAATCCAGCGCGGAGGACCTCATGCTCATCGGCGCAGCAATTTTTGCAACCGGCTATGCCATTCGTCCGGATATATTGGCTCGCGAGCTCGAACAACGCGGGTATGAATCATTGTGGTTGCCTGAGCACACACATATTCCGGCAAACCGCCGCAGCCCGTACCCGGGCGGCGGCGATCTCCCGAAGGAATATTGGCACACGCACGATCTGTTTGTAGCTTTGACCGCGGCCGCGATGGCGACGAAGAAACTTCGCGTGGCCACCGGCATCTGTCTCATTATCGAACGCGACCCGATCATTACTGCAAAAGAGGTGGCCAGTCTCGACATGCTCTCCGGCGGCCGATTCATCTTCGGCATCGGCGGCGGCTGGAACGCCGAGGAGATGGAGAATCATGGCACCAATTTCAAAAAGCGATGGCGCGTGCTCCGGGAGCGGGTGCTGGCGATGAAGGAAATATGGACCAAAGACGAGGCCGAGTTTCACGGCGAGTTCGTGAACTTCGACAAGATTTGGTGTTACCCGAAGCCGGTACAGAAACCGCATCCGCCAATCTTCATGGGCGGCGATGGTCCAACGACCTTTGACAGGGTGATCGAGTTCTCGAACGGTTGGCTCCCGATCGGATACCGTAAGATTGACCTAACGCAAAAGGTCACGGATCTTCGCCGGCGGGCTGAAGCAGCGGGACGTGATCCAAAATCGATCTCGATAACCGTGTTCGGAGCCAATCCTCAGCCAGCCACACTCGAAGAGCTTGCGAAAACGGGAATCGAGCGCGCAGTCTTTATGCTGCCGCCTGCCGCGCGAGATACCGTCCTGCCGCTCATCGATAAGTACGCCGCGCTGATCAAATGAGAGTACAAATTACTGTCCAGCGTGCTCACGGCTGGAACTGTGATTCCGTCAAACAAATCGGCAGACGCGTCAGATTCCATCGGTGACGCGCCTATGATTTAAAATGCCTGCAGTATGAGTGACACGAGCGGATCAGAGGGTCAGACGAAACCAGCCGTCGGCAGCACTGCCGACCTGAATTCTGCGAAACAGGCTGGGGCGGTCATTGGCCGCAGCATTGCGCATATTGAAAAGGCACTGACACCAGAAAACGCCGCTCGAAACGCGGTCCTCCTCAGTCTGTTGGCGTTGCCTCCGATCGGTTTCCTCTATTTTGCGCTGCGTCGCAACCCGCGCCAGATATGGGCACAACGCTGGCCGGCCATCACGTTTATCGGCCTTTATCAGATCGCGCTGGACCGTTATGTGAAGATCACAGGTCTGGAGTATTTGCCGGAGAGCGGTCCGGTCATCCTCGCGGGCAATCACATCAACAAAACGTCGATGGATGGGATGCTTCTGGGCTCAAAGATCCTCATAGAGCGAGGTGTGCCGGCCAAGTGGGTTTCGGTTGCCGATCCACCCAGCCGCACGCTCAAGCATTTCGTCCGGCTCTTGGGGACGAGCGAAGGCATAATTCTGCCCATCCACAAAGGCATGACAACGAAAACGATGATTCAGTTTCTGCAGAATCCCGAGGCATTTCAACGCCATCAGCCGATTCTGGGGATCTTTCCAGTGGGCGAAGCCGATTCCGACTTTGAACGGCACATCTCCAAACCTTGGCACACGAGCGCCGCCGTTGCTGCCGCTGAAACAGGTGCCGTCATCGTGCCGTTTTTTGTGCAAGGTTTACCGTATAAGTGGGGACCGCTACATATGCTGAAAGCCGTGGCTCGCTCCCTGGTTGGAGAATCTCCTTTCAAATTCACGATTCGCCTTGGCCCGCCTATTCGCACCGAGGGCGCCAAGGAGGATCGCGACTACAAAGAGATCATGGAGCGAGTGCGTCAGGCGGTCCGGATGCTCGCCGGCTGAATAAGTTCGCGGAGGGTAAGAAAAATACCTCACCCGCGCTATTTGCGCGGGTGAGGCTTCCCGGAAGGAGGGAGTCCTCCGGGGTCTATAGCGGAGACTGGCCGTTCGAGTCTCGGGGAGCGAGGACGAACGTTCCGCCAACAGGAATCGAATACGTGAATGTGCTGCGTGTCTCGCCGTTCATTTTGACCGGCATCGGTCTACCTGAGGTGTCGAAAACATCGATGCGGCCGACGAGCGTTGCATTGGTATTGTTCACGAAAGCAATTTGGGTAGCCCAACCGCCGGCGATCGCAAATTGGGGAATGAGCACCGCCGTTGTGCTCCCTACAGTTCCCGGTGCCGGTGAATTCGCAGTAGGTCCAGCTACCAATGTTGTCGCGGGGACACCCGGAACTCCCGCTGTGACCGCGACGGGCAACGTGCTGAAAACGGCTCCGGCGAACCGCAGTCCCGTCACCGCAAATGGAGAAGCGCTTTGCATCCGCAGGCTGCCCCGGAAACCGGCGGAGATAACATCGGCACCGAACAGCTCATTAACAAACTTGGCCATCTGCTGATGGGCTGGAACGGAGACGTTCGTTGGCGATCCCAGAACAAATCCGTTCTCGTCTCGCAACGTCAGCGTTACCGCATTCACGTTGCTGCCGGGGTTCGCAATCGCCACACCGATATTGCGGCTGATGCTGGGAATCACTTCGACGAACATAGACGCGTCGGTCGCCATCATCGATGGCACGATCCCGGCTTGGGATTGCACGGCGCCGCGACTGATCGTTCCGTACGTGAATGTCACGGTCGGAGCATCCGATGAGGCGTCGGGCGTAATGACGACGTAGCCCGATTTGATTTCGCCGGCTTCCACTTCGCTGATGCTCTGCGGCGGCGTTGCGGGCACGCGCGTCGTCGTGAACATCTTCACTTCGCCGCGCACCATTCCCGAGGCATTTTGTCCAACAGCCCGGAAGTAATACCGTGTGTTTGGCTGAAGATTCGATGGCGAAAAAGAGTAACGGCTAGGCTGGCTACCATCAAACGTTTGTGCCGTTGTGTGATTTGACAGTAAAGATGAAGAGCCCCACTCAAACCATCCCGTTGCCGTCGTTCCGCCGGGATTGATGAGTCCTCTTAACTCTGCGGACAGCGACGACACGGTGCTGGCTTCGACAGTTTCGACTCTGAGCGAAGCCGGCGTCTCCGGCGTGGTCGTGAAGCTCGAGATATCGCCCGGCATCGTACCGCCGGAACGGTAAGCCACAGCGCGAAAGTAGTACGTCGTGTTCGAATGAAGGTTCTTAAGCGTCTGAGTGAGATTTACAGTTGTCATGCTTTCGCCAAACGTCTGAACTTCTGTCCGAGTGCCTAAGGATTGGCTGCTTCCATATTCAAACCACCCTCCAAAGAGGCTTCCACCTGCCGTAATCTTTCCATTCAAAGTCGCGGAGTTTGACGTGATTCCAGACGCGTCACCAGTCGTGACTGTTACCGGAGCCGCGGCCGGCGCGTCGGAGGTTGTGAATGTCTTGATATCGCCGAGCGCGTAAGCGCCCGGACGGTAGGCGTCAACACGAAAATAATAAACGGTGTGGGGCTGAAGCTTCGTCAGCGAGAGTGTCACCGCGACGGCTTCGGTTCCGCTTGGAATGGTCTGCATCTCGGTGCGGTTTCCGAGCGACGTCGACGTTCCCCAGTCGAACCAAGCCGAAACGGAACCCCCGCCAGGGTTAACGGTTCCCTTCAGAGTGGCCGCGCTCGATGTCAGCGCTGTGGCTTCGCCCGTGGTCGCGACCACGTTGGTCGCCGTAACGGCGTCACCTGCCGTCGTAAACGTCCTAATCTCACCGTTGAGATTGGGAGATCCAGCCACCGCCGGATAAAGAACAGCCCGGAAATAATAAGTCGTGTGCGGCTCAAGATAACTTATAGACGCAACGAGCGTAACCGACGTGGTCCCGTCTGCAAAGACCTGTGCATCGGTCCGCTTGCCGAGCGAACTCGTTGTTCCCCATTCAAACCATCCCCCGACGGACTTACCGCCGGTGTTGATTGTTCCATGCAACTCGGCGGAACTGGCGGTTACCGCCGTCGCCTCGTTTGTCGTAATGGTTGGGGTGCCCGTCTCCGAATATCCTGCGACGGCACCCAATAAAAATATTGATAATAGAATTGCTGGGCGTCCTGCGAACTTCATTGTTCCCCTCCTTGGGTCAATCTTCTAACTGTGCGGCAGAGCCTTTGCAAACACGGAGCCAAACTTGTAAGTTGTGGAAATGATTTGATGGGAAACCAACACGCGGAGGACGACTGCAAAAAAATGTCTCTCGAAATTGACAATAAGTGTCGGCGGCTCAATCGAGTGACTCCCCTCCTAAGTTAGGAGGGGTGCCGAGCGCAGCGAGGCGGGGTGGTTCCTAAAGACGAATGTTGCAGTCGGCATTCGCAACCACCCCGGCGCTTCGCGCCACCCCTCCTAACTTAGGAGGGGAGTCTTGATGCTTTACTTCGAAATAGTCCACTACCGGCGACCCGGCGACCCCGCAAACTTGTATAGCTTTCGATGCAATGTTATGCTTCGGGCCAACGAGTCAACCTAATTAACGAATTAACAAAATCTTGGGAGAAACCCTCATGCCGAAACGGATAAATCGAAAGATCGTTGCCATGCTGGCATTGATGGCGATCGTTTCCATCGGCTCCATTCGAGGAGCAGAAAACGCTGCTGTGCTTCAGGGAGTTGTAAAAGACAACGCGGGCGCGCCTATCGCGGGTGCATTCGTGAAGATGAAGAATGCCGAGCGGCGATTGACCTTTATGGTGATCAGCCAGGCTCAGGGCCGTTTCACGGCGAATGTGCCGCCGGGAAAGTATGTCGTTCAAGGAGTGGGCGGAGAATATCAGAGCGCGCTTTCCGCACCGAAGGATGTGTCCGCAGGCCGCTCGACAACCGTGGATGTAGCATTGACCGACAAGCGCGCGCCACATTTGCCCAATGCCTGGCCGGGCCGCCCGCCGGGTCAAGGCGGAGGTGAAGCGGCCGGCACAGCTCCATTAAAGCTGCCCGACGGAAACGGAAAGCAGCTTGTCACTGGAAAATGCACGGCGTGCCACGATGCCGCGCGCATCGCCAACGCCCGCTACGATCGCGCCCACTGGCTGGATATCATCGACGATATGCAAGAGTATGCCCGGGGCTCGGAAATTGCTCGTGAGCTAACAAACGAAGAAGTGAACGTTTTGCTGGATTATCTCCTAGCCAACTTCTCCGACGCCAATGGCGGTCGCCGCGGCAGGCAGTCTGTCGACCCGAATAGCCGCTTGACTAGGACACTGCTCACCGGTGACGCGACAAAGTACGTTGCTGTGGAATTTGAGCTCCCGAAAACCAACGTCGAGCCGCACGAAATCACGGTAGATAACCAAGGAAATGGCTGGTTGACCCAGCGGGTCGGCGGCCGTCTGGGAAGGTTCGACACGAAGACCTTCACGTATACGGAATTCGATCCGCCTGCCGGAGCTACAAAAAAGGTCCGGTTGAATGGAATTGTGCGAGGTCCAGACAATAAACTTTGGTTCATCGATGGCGGTCCCAATCGCCGGTTTCTGGACTATGACATAGCTTCTGAAACGTTCAACGTTTTCCCGCTGCCGAAGCTCAAGTATGGCAACGCCACTGGAAATACCATGCGAGTCCATCCGAACGGGACTGTGTGGCTTTGTAATATCGGAAGCAATCAGATCATCCGCCTCGACCCCAAAACCAAGAAAATCGATGTGTGGGAGGTTCCGGCCGGCGTACAGGCCAGGAAGAACGCAACCCCGTACGGCATGGCTGTTGCTGGTGACGGGAAAGTTTGGTTTGTCGAAAATACCTTCAATCAGCTCGGCCGCATCGATCCGGCCACCGGCAAATTCGACGAGTATCCCATTCCGGTCAAAGGAGCGGTCACGCGCAAGATGGGTTCGGATTCCGAAGGCAATATCTGGGTTGGACTCCACGTTCCCGGCAAGTTAATGAAGGTCGATTATAAGACGACACAGATGACGCTCTTCGATCCCCCCACGGAGGAT
>QHWY01000340.1 GCA_003223875.1 Acidobacteriota bacterium
GGGCGCGCACGTGATCGGAATTTCGCAGGACTCCGATGTGCTGACTCGCCAATTTGTCGAACAAACATCCGCTAAATTTCCTATTGAGATTGATCAGGACCTGCAGCTATCGCGAGCTTATGACCCCTTCGCGGTTCCAGCGTTCGTCCTGGTAGGCGCTGACGGCTACATCAAAAGAACGCAAATCGGGTTCGATAAAGATGAATTGAACGCCGTTGCCGAAGAGATGGGCCGCCGGCCTATTGCCGAGGCTCACGATGGTGCTCCGCATCGCAAACCTGGATGCTCGTCCCGCCACCGCGAGCCATCAGGAGCCGGAGCATCTCCGGAAGCGCTGAACGTTTATGGCTCGACGGGGACGCGGGCTTCGCGCATCGATCTATCCGAGGATCCTTACGAGTACTGCTTTCGCGAATTCGGCGACCCGCTTCCGGTAATTCCTCCGACAGTGGAGCGCGTTGATCGCATGATGAGCGGACTCGTTCCCGCCGAGATCATTGGAAGGATACCGCCCTGCTATGGCGAGGCGACGGTGGAAAAGATTGCCGCCAACGCCGTGATGGCCGGATGCGAACCCGCAATGATGAGTGTGCTGCTGCCTCTGGTGCGCGCCGTTTGTGATGAACGGTTCAACATCCACGGCGTTCAGGCCACAACGCACTTCGCCGCTCCACTCATTATTGTGAACGGACCGGTCCGGCGCAGGCTCGGATTTGCTTGCGGCCAGAATGTATTCAGCAACGTCGCGCGAGCAAACAGCACGCTGGGGCGTGCGTTGCAACTGATTCTGAGAAACCTGGGCGGCGCGACGCCTACCGGAATCGATATGTCCACTCTGGGTAATCCCGCGAAATTTGCTTATTGCATTGGCGAAAATGAGGAAGAGAGTCCCTGGGAACCGTTACATGTGGAACTCGGATTTCGCCCAGAGCAAAGCGCAATTACACTGTTTGCCGCCGAAGCGCCGCATGGTGTCAGCGAGCATCGGGCTAGAACCGCAAGAGGGGTGCTCAAGGCCGTCACGCGGGCACTGGCAACCGTGTGGAGCTATCGTGTTTGCGCGGGAGTGGAGGCTTTTGTCGTCATCGGTCCGGAGCACGCGCGAACCATTCGGCGCGAGGGTTTGACAAAGCAGGATGTCCACGAGTTCCTGTTCAACAACACGGGCATTCCCGTGCGCGCCTACGATGATGATGGAGACGGCACAAATCAGACGCACTTGTATCGGGAAATTACGATCGACGGCGAGCGGTGTTATCAAAAATTCCGATCCCCGGACGCCATCGGCATCATCGTCGCCGGAGGCGGCGCCGGAAAGTTTTCGGCTGTCATTGGAAGCTGGGCTGCGGGTTCCCGCGGCAGCCAAAGGGTGACTTATCCATGTCCATAACACTCGTCAATCCATGTAACGAACGAAAATCGATTGCTACGCGTGCGTCCCGTTTGGAGACGCTTGCCGGAAAGACTATTGCTCTGCTGGATATCAGCAAGCCTGGGGGCAGCATCTTTCTCGATCGCGTCGAATCTCTGCTCGTGAAGCGCCACGCTGTTCGCGTCCTGCGCGAGGTAAAGCCGACATATACGAAACCGGCGCCTAAGCCGTTGTTGGAGAAGTTGAGAGGCGTCGATGCCGTCGTCGAAGCTTTAGCCGATTGAGGGTCATGCACAACGTGCAGTTTGCACGACACGATCCAGCTCGAAAATTGGGGCATACCAGCAGTGCCCATCGCCACGCATGAATTCACTCTGCCGGCACGCGCGCAGGCAGCGGCTCTCGGGAGACCCGACTTCGATGCCGTTTATGTAGACCATCCGATCCAGGATCGGACACAGCAGGAGATCGAAGACCGAGCAGACCGTGTGTTGGACGAGATCGTCGCTCGTCTGCAACTCCCCTTCTAAGTTGAGGGTGTTGCAAAACTACGGAATAGCGGGTTCGGTTCTTACTGTAGCGGCGCTCTATGAGCGCCGGTTTTTCGCAGAATCAACGAAGTACCGGCGGTCATAGACCGCCGCTACAGCAGACGAAAACCGCTTTGCGGCAGTTTTGCAACACCTTCAAGTTAGGAGGGGATTTCATTCAAAAAACTCATGATGTCTGCAAAAGATTTCGTTTTACACGGGGTATCTTTTGGCGTTGGCATTGCGGGAAGAGCCATTGCCTTCGTATAGTCTAGCCATCGGGGGGAAAGTACGGAAATGCTGTCGGAGTCTGAACGAAAAAAGGCGGCGCAACTTCTAATCACTGCAGAAGCCGAGCGGAAGCCGATGCTGCAGCTTTCAAAGACTTGGCCGCACATCACGATCGAGGACGCATACGCGATCCAAACCGAGATTGTGCGGCACAAGCTTGCGGGTGGCGCGAAGATCATCGGGCATAAAATTGGGCTCACCTCAAAAGCGATGCAGCAATCCTCGCAAATCGATGAGCCGGATTATGGTCATTTGCTCGATTACATGATGGTGAACGACGGAGCTAAAGTTTCGCACGCAAACTATTGCGTGCCGCGCGCGGAAGTGGAGTTCGCGTTCGTGTTGGGTAAGCCATTGAAAGGTCCCGGAGTGGGATTGCTCGATGTGTTGCGTGCGACCGAGTATGTCGTTCCTTCGATTGAAATCATAGACGCGCGAGTCGAGAACCCGCGGAAAATCTTCGACACTATCGCCGATAACGCAGCAGCCGCCGGTATTGTGATGGGCGGCCGTCCGGTCGGCCCCAATGAGATAGACTTCCGCTGGGCCGGCGGAATCATGTATCGGAATTCCGAAATCGAAGAGACCGGTTTGGGTGCTGGAGTGTTGGGGCATCCTGCGATGGCTATAGCGTGGCTTGCCAATAAGCTGAGTAAGTTTGATGTGACACTCGAGCCGGGTCACATCATGCTATCCGGTTCCTTTACGCGTCCTGTGTGGGCGAATAAAAATGACACTCTTCATGCGGACTTCGGACCTCTCGGCTGTGTCTCAGTGCAGTTTGTCTGAAGTGATTTGGAGATGGCGTGGAACTGCCGGTTAACACGTTTAAACGAGCCCTGAAAGCAGGTAAACCTCAAATCGGTTTATGGTGCAGTCTGTCGAATCATTATGCGATCGAGGTCGTCGCCGGTGCGGGTTTCGACTGGCTCCTATTGGATACTGAGCACTCGCCGAATGAGCTCACTATGGTCCTGTCGCAACTGCAAGCCTGCGCGGCCTATCCCGTTCATCCGGTAGTGCGTGTTCCATGGAACGATATGGTAATGATCAAACGTTTTCTAGATATCGGAGCGCAGAGCTTACTGATTCCCTACGTCCAGAATGAGGAAGAAGCGAGGAACGCTGTCGCCTATACACGCTATCCGGTCGAGGGAGTGCGCGGAGTGGCGGGAACGACGCGTGCCAGCAGGTTTGGCCGAATTAAAAATTATGCGAAGCGCGCGCAGGAAGAGATCTGCGTTCTGGTCCAAATCGAGACACAGACCGCACTCGACAATCTGGAAAAAATCATTAGCGTCGATGGTATAGACGGAGCATTCATCGGTCCCGCGGACCTTCACGCATCGCTCGGCTACGCCGGCGAGACCGCGAACTCCAATGTAAAGCCGTTGATCGATGATGCTATCCGCCGTATTCGGAAGGCAGGCAGAGCACCCGGTATTCTCACATTAGTTGAAGCCGATGCGAAGCATTGGCTCGAGATCGGTTGCCAATTCCTCGCGGTTGGCGCAGATACAAATATTCTCGCCCGCGAGAGTGAGAATCTCGCCAAAACATTTAAGATCGCAGTATTGGGGCAAACAACATGAAGAATGTCGTAGACAAGTCTCCTGTGCAGGCTGAAACAATACCACTGTTTATCGGAGGCCAACTTGTTCGATCCGAGAGCACTCGTACCGGACAAGTGACGAATCCAGCGACGGGCAAAGTGATTCGTTACGTTCCGATGGCGAATGCCGCAGATATTAATGCCGCCGTAAGTGCGGGGCAGAAGGCGCTCCATGGATGGCGCGCGACACCCGCTCTGCGGAGGGCTCGCGTGATCCAGAAATTTCTCACCCTGCTTCAGGCGAATGTAAACGGCGTTGCCCGTCTCATTTCAGAAGAACACGGCAAGACCTTAGGGGATGCGATCGGCAGTGTTGAGCGCGGTATTGAAGTCGTCGAGTTTGCTTGCGGCATTCCGCATCTGTTGAAAGGAGAGTATTCAGAGAATGTTGGCGCTGGCGTGGATTGCTATACGCTAAGGCAACCAGTGGGCGTGTGCGCAGGGATTACGCCGTTTAACTTTCCCGCTATGGTGCCGCTCTGGATGTTTCCGGTGGCCATCGCATGCGGTAACACATTCGTCCTGAAACCTTCCGAAAAGGTTCCCTCCGCTTCAATGAAATTAGCGGAATTATTTCAGCAGGCAGGCTTACCAGATGGAGTGTTGAATGTGGTGCACGGTGACAAAGAAGCCGTTGACGCCATCATCGCTCATCCCGGTATTGCGGCATTATCGTTCGTGGGCTCAACGCCAATTGCCAAGTACATTTACGAAACGGGTGCCAAGAATGGTAAGCGGGTACAGGCGCTTGGAGGCGCCAAGAATCACGCCGTCGTCCTGCCGGATGCTGATTTAGATTTCACCGCGGATGCCTTGATCGGAGCGGGTTACGGTTCGGCCGGAGAACGGTGCATGGCGGTTTCCGCCGTTGTCGCAGTTGGCGCCATTGCCGATCCGCTGGTCGCGAAACTCAAGGCAAAAGCCGAAGCGATTAAAGTGGGACCGGGCGATGCAGTTGGCGTGGATATGGGGCCGCTGATTACCAGTGCGCACCGCGACAGGGTGAAAAGCTATATTGATGCCGGCGAAAAAGAAGGAGCCAAGCTCGTGAAAGACGGACGGCGTTGTACGGTTCCCGAATATGAGAATGGGTTCTATCTCGGCACCACTCTGTTCGATCAGGTCACGCCACAAATGACTATATATAAGGATGAGATTTTTGGTCCCGTCCTGGTGTTATTGCGCGTCCAGACATTGAGTGATGCAATCAACCTGATTAATTCCAATGCGTACGCGAACGGCACCGCCATCTTCACTCGATCCGGCTCCGTGGCGCGCCGTTTTCAAAACGAGGTCAACGTTGGGATGGTCGGCATCAACGTGCCGATCCCGGTGCCCATGGCGTTTTATTCATTCGGCGGCTGGAAGAATTCCCTTTTTGGCGACCTTCATATGTACGGTACCGAGGGGGTTAAGTTCTATACGCGCACGAAAACGATTACGGGTCGGTGGCCTGATAGTGGGACAGTGGCGGCCGGACTAAATATGCCGACCCTGTAGCGGCGGTCTATGAGGTGTGAATGAATTGTTTCGCCGCGAAGCGGCGACAGAAGGTAGCCCAGGGCGTCAGGGCGTGTTGCCCAAGCCGCGAAGCGGCGTGAGAAGATAGCCCAGCGCGCGAGCGCTGGGGTTCGTGTTCGTCCATGTCACAGCCCCGAAGGGGCAGGAGATTTGCAGCATCTGCCGCCGCTTCGCGGCTTGTGTCCGCTCGGAAATCAAACCCAGGGCTGCCGCCCTGGGTTAGGTTCTGTCGCCGCTTCGCGGCTTGGGCAACACGCCCGTCAGCCTGGGCTAATGTCTTGACGCCGCTTCCCGGCTAGATTGCCAGACGGATCAATTCGTTCACAGCTGCACAGACCGCCGCGAGAGTGGATATTGAAGGAGATCATATATGTCAATGACTGGCGTTCTGAGGCCCGGACACTGTTCACTCCGGGTGCTGGACCTCGAAGCCGCAGTGAAGCATTACACCGAGGTTGTGGGACTGATCGAAACGGATCGTGATGAGAAAGGCCGAGTATATCTCAAGGCATGGGATGAGCAGGACCATCACAGCGTTGTCCTTCGTGAGGCAGATGTCCCGGGGGCAGATTACATCGCATTCAAAGTCGACAGCAAAGCAACGCTCGAGCGGCTATCGAAAAGCGTTTCGCAATTCGGCTGTAAAGTAGATTACATTCCGGCAGGCGAACTCAAGGCGACAGGCGAGCGCATTCGATTCGAAATTCCCACAGGCCAGCATGTCGAACTTTACGCCGAAAAGAAACGGGTTGGCAACGCAATGGGCGATATAAACCCTCCGCCCTGGCCGGACGGCCTCAAAGGCATGCAGCCGACACGCATGGATCATTGGCAAGTCCACGGTATGGATCTTGACGGTACCGTGGAGTTGTTCACCAAAGTACTGGGCTTCGGCTTGTCGGAGCGCGTGCTGGATGGCGATCGATTGATGGCTGCGTTTCTGACCTGCAGCACCAAGCCTCACGACATAGCGTTTATCCGCGATGAGGAACTACAGGATCGATTCCACCACGTTGCGTTTTATCTGAATTCATGGGAAGAAGTCCTGCGCGCGGCAGACATCATTTCCAAGAAAAATGTGTCGCTGGATATCGGTCCGACGCGGCACGGCAAGAGGACAAACGATCTACTTCTTTGATCCTTCGGGTAACCGGAATGAGGTATTCAGCGGCGGCTATATCTACTATCCCGATTCACCGACGATTACGTGGACCATGGAAGAGTTGGGCCGCGCGATCTTTTACCATATTCGCGAGTTGAACGAGAGATTCATGACGGTCATGACGTAGACAAAAAACTTCCCTCCTAAGTTAGGAGGGGTGGATTCGCGAACCGCGAAGCGCGAGCCCGATAGGGCGAAGCCTCAAAAGCAGTGAGCGAAGACGGGGTGGTTCCGAATGGGAACCACCCCGCCTCGCGCTATCGCGCTCGGCACCCCTCCTAACTTAGGAGGGAAATAAATTTTTCGTTTTACAACTCGCGTGGCGAGCAGGAAGATCAACAAGGAGACTGAGGTCATGAGAAAAAGTTTTGTCGCCTTTTTCGCTGTTCTGGCGTTTATAGCCTGCCTGACATTCTCCAGGAATCTCAGCTTGAGCCAGGACCTCGGGCAGGTTCACGAGATATGTTCGCCGCATGAAGGCCGGTGCCTGACGATTCGGCCACCCAAAGTTCCAGCAGTGCCCAACTGGAAAATGCCTCGCACACGCGACGGTAAGCCTGATTTTACGGGTGTCTATGCCGGAGCCGGATTCAACCACCAGGTTGGGCCCAACGATACGGACACGCCGATCATCCGGGGCTTTGACGGTAAGATCATGCCTCCAACCAAGCCTGGCGGTGATGCCATCCTATTTCGGTCCACTACGGGAGATCTAAAGATCGACGACCCCATCGCGCTTTGCCTTCCGTACGGATTCACCTCACAGATCTTTTCTCCCTATGCCCAGCAGTGGATTCAAGCGCCCAATCACCTCGTGATCCGGCATGAATTCATGAACAACTTCTCGAGAGTTATTCCGCTGGACAACCGTCCGCACCCGAAGGATTTGGAGTCAACTTGGGGAGGCCATTCGGTCGGCCATTGGGAAGGCGACACGCTCGTGATCGATACTGTTGGCCTTAAAGAATGGTGGCTCGATAACCCTCATCCGAAGGGCTCGTTGTGGCATAGCGACGCGGCACATGTGATCGAGAAAGTGAAATGGGTTGCGCCGAGGGTCGTTTCCTACGAAGTCACGATGGATGATCCGAAGATTTGGATAAAACCATGGACCGAACAATTTCATATGGTCCTGCATCCGAGTTGGGAACTGCTGGAGTTCGTTTGTAATGAGAACGACAGGTGCAGTCAGGGAAATTGCGTTGAATCGGATGCACAGAAAAAGAGGTGAAGGAGGTAACAATGACCGTTAAATTTTTCAGTCTTACCGTCGCGAGTTTTGTTGTCTTATTTTTCGCTACAACGGTCCTTGTCGCGCATCACTCGGAAGCGGCACAGTTCGACACCACGAAGCCCATCAAGGTCAGCGGCGTGGTTAAGAAAGTCGAGTGGATGAATCCACACATCTGGTTCTACGTCGACGTGAAGGATGAAAGCGGCAACGCGACGACGTGGGGCTTTTCGGGCTTGCCGCCGGGGATGGCTGTCCGAAGAGGATTTACGAAAGACACACTGAAAATCGGCGAAACCGTCGTAGTTCAGGGATTTCGAGCGAAAGACGGCTCCAACAATGCCTCTGGAAATATCCTTACCTTCGCGGATGGTCGACAGGTTTTTCCAGGAGCGTTGGAGGTTGGCACCGTTCCCACAACCAAGCCCTAGTCCAAAGCGGTTTTCGTCTGCTGTAGCGGCGGTCTATGACCGCCGGTACTTCGTTGATTCTGCGAAAAACCGGCGCTCATAGAGCGCCGCTACAGTAAGAACCGAACCCGCTATTCCGTAGTTTTGCAAACCCCTCAACTTAGGAGGGGAGTTGCCGCACTTCCAAACTGACCCCCTGAAAGCTCACGGCTAAGACAGCGTCAATGCCGTTGCTGTATAATGCCGGCGCTCAGGAGAGCGCAAAAAGGCCAACCCGCCGGCGCATTCCAATCCAAGCAGCCAGAAAGATGAGAAAGAACATTTGTGCCTATGACTTTACAAAAAAAATTGGACCGCGAAACGATCTTGCAGATTCGAAAGTACCTCCGCGTATTTCCCTTTGTCGGGTTATCAATATGCCTGTTATCGGCCGCAGTTGGAGCTTCGGCCCAAAATACTTTTTCCGTAACGGCACCTTCGGGCTTCGCTCTATCTCCGCGTGTTACAGATAGTCAGGACTTTGAAGGGCAGAATCCGCCCAAGGAACGTCCGCACCGGCGTTTACACGACCGCGGTAATGAAAATAATCAAAACGAAGACGACAATGCGCGGCAAGGACGGCCCGAGCCACGAGTGAAAGCCTTTCCGCATGCTTATTTCGCTGGAGTAGGCGCCAACGGGTATGTGCCTCCGGATACGAACATCGCGGTGGGTCCAAACCATATTGTCGAGACCGTCAATGCACGATATGCCATATACGACAAAAACGGAGCGCTGCTCGTCGGACCCAAATCTCTCAGCTCTTTGTGGACGGCGCTGGGAGGGCCTTGCGCGACGAACAACGGAGGCGATCCGGATGTGCAGTACGATAAAGTGGCCGACCGGTGGTTGATCACACAGTTGGGTAACACTTCCGCTCCGTATTCCGAGTGCCTCGCAGTTTCCCAAACGAGCGATCCGGCGGGCGCATATTACCTTTATTCCTACGCCTACAACTCGACCATGCATGACTATCCCAAATTTGGCGTCTGGCCGACGGCTCACAACAGCGCATATTTGGCTACTTATAACCTTTTCGCGAATGGCGCTTCCTTTACAGGCGGTCAACTCTGTGCTTTCGACCGTTCCGGCATGCTCAGCGGGGCAGCGGCGCCTTTGTCGATTTGTTATACGATCACGAATGATGGGGGATATCTGCCCTCCGATCTCGATGGTTCCACCACACCGCTAGATGGAACTCCCGCATACTTCATGACCTTTGAGACTAGCACCCTGAGAATGTATACACTGGCGCCTAACTTCGCCAATCCGAGCGCGTCGGTTCTCACCCTGACTCCTGATCTCGCAGTTACACCATTTAGTGAAGCATGCGCCGGCGGTACCTGCATTCCGCAAGCGGGAACAACCCAGCAACTCGACTCAGTGGGGGATCGCCTGATGTATCGTCTGGCGTTCCGGATGTTCCCGGATCATGAGGCGTTGGTCGTGAACCACTCGGTCACGACCGGCTCGAGAGTAGGAGTGCGCTGGTATGAGTTACGTGCGCCTGTATCGTCTACAGGCAACTTCAGTGTATTTCAGCAAGGAACCTTCAGTCCTGCGGATGGAATCTATCGATGGATGGGTAGCGCTGCGATGGATCAGGTAGGAGACATCGCTCTAGGCTACAGTGCGTCGAGCAGCAGCATCCATCCGGCGATCCGTTATACCGGCCGAACGCCGGGCGATCCGGCCGGAACGATGGGAACCGAGGCCAGTTTGCTAGAGGGTGGTGGTTCTCAGACATCGGGTCTCTCGCGATGGGGCGACTACACATCCATGCGCATCGATCCGATCGATGACTGCACATTCTGGTATGCCAACGAGTACCTTCCGTCCAACGGCTCGTTCAACTGGAGCACTTTCATCGGGTCTTTTAAATTCCCCTCTTGCAGTGCATCACCCGACTTCTCCATTTCTGCATCGCCGTCTTCACAGAGCGTGCTCCAAGGAGCAAGCGCGAACTACACTGTCACTGTAACCCCCTCGGGTGGCTTCAACAGTACCGTGACGCTAAGCGCTACCGGCCTACCCGCTGGCGCGACCTACGTGTTCAATCCGCCGTCGGTGGCCGGATCGGGGTCGTCGGCGATGACCGTCACAACGAGCCCAACAACTCCAGCGGGAAGCTACACGATCACCGTTACAGGCAGCAGCGGGAGTTTGACGCCCACCACTACGGTTACACTCGTCGTAAATGGGCCATCTCCAGATTTTTCTATAACAGCTTCACCGTCGAGCCGGACCGTTGTTCGGAGTTCA
>QHWY01000101.1 GCA_003223875.1 Acidobacteriota bacterium
CTCTCACCGGTAAGGACGGATCTTTCTCGATTCCGAATCTTTTTGCCGGTCAGTACTCGGTGAAGATTTCCATGCCTCAGTTCCTGCCGGCGTTGAAACAAGGCATTCAATTGAACGCGGGCGGGACTGTTATGCTGACCGTGAGTCTGCAAAATGCAATGGACATGGTTCGCCGCGCTGTTTCGCGTGAGCAAGCGCAATCGGATGACATTGTCTGGACTCTTCGAAGTTCCCGCTCGACCCAACCGGTATTGCGACTTGTCGACACGAGGCGGAAGCCGGAGGGCACATCAAAAGCACCTGCGGGCCCCGACTATTCCGGTTATTTTCAGGTCTACTCGAAGTCAGTGGAGACGTCCTCAGGCGTGACTCAAGGACTCGGCTCGCAATTTTCCGTAACGCTGCCGGTGGACGCAAGTTCTCAGGTCACGGTTCACGGCCAATACAACGAAGCTCCCATGCAGCCGCGCGGCTTTGGTGCGAGCTATGAATTCGTCCCAGCCAGCCATCACAAAGCCGAAATCGGCATGAATCTGCGCCAAGGGGCCTTGTTCGGAGACCCGCTAGAATCCGATTCCTCGCGCGAAGTTCAACTCCGCTATGGCGAAAATTTCCAGTGGTCGGATCATTTTGTGTTGAATTACGGCGCCGAAGCCGGACGCGCTGGATTGATCGCGGGAACCAGCTACTTGCGTCCGCGATTTGGAGTTTCCTGGGTTCCGGACGCTCATACGACGTTCACTGTCGGGATGTCTACGCAAGCGCCCACCGCAATCGACGACCCGGTTCGAGGTAAAGAGTATTTTGATCGGACCCTCTATGTGCCGCCGGCGCTCGAGCGCTATTCGCATAGCGAGGCGGGACTGACCCGTATCCTGTTCGACAATACCGAAGTTTCCGCTGCCGTATTTCGCGACCGCCTCGATACGCAGGCGGTATTCGTTGGTTCACCGGATGGACGGCCGAAAGTGTTCATTCTGGATACGAGCAATATGCCCTCCCAGGGCATCCGGGTGCACGCGAATCGGCAATTTCGCAATTTCGAGGCCGGTATCGGTTTCACCTCGGTGACGGGTGTGGGTCTGGATGTAAATTCTTCTCCGGAATCGTTTAGAACGCAACTCACCCGCCGGCAGTTTCAAATGGCGTCGGCCCGGTTTAAAGCCAAAGTCGATATGACGCAAACCGAAATTACGACGGTTTACCGATGGACTTCGGCCGTGTCCGCGTCGCGTTTGGACCCATACCAACGGTTGGTGGAATATAACGATCCGACTCTGAGCGTTTCCATAGCGCAAAATTTGCCAGCCTGGCGGATGTTCCCCGGCAAGGTTCAGGCCATCCTTGATGCCCGCAACCTGCTGGATCAATGCCAGGGTTCCCAGCACACCCAATTCGGTCAGTATCCCAGACTGCTCAAAGGCGGGATCAACATCCGCTTCTGAGATTTGTACACTATTTCCAAATTCCATATTCTCTAGGTATTGATATCGCTAAAGTTAGCGTTATCTTTATTATTTCCTGGAAGGCGGTGTGCTAACCTGATTCAGCCCGACACTAAAAATGCGAAGGAAAGTTTGGTCTGTAAAGTACGTCGCGACTGTTTTGCTGACAGTGACTGTCCTCATTTTGGGGGGTATCAATGCGCAGCAGAAGCGCCGGTATATTTCGCCCGATGACGGAGCATCGTGGATTCACGGGACGGATGGGGTTCAGGCCCGGCTGGTGGTTCCCCACGGTCCGGCGGAGAAGGCAGGTATCCGCCTCGGCGACGTGCTCAAAGCGATCAACGGCCAAACTGTCCAAAATGACCGTCACGTGACGCGAGTTCTTTATGAACTAGGGGTTTGGTCGAGGGCGACGTATACGCTGAATCGCGATGGCAAGGAGTTCGATACGACTGTGGTCGTCGGGCCTCCGGCCGAACAAGTTCTGCGGCACCAGAAATACCTGGAGATTATCGGACTTCTCTACTTCATCGTCGGCTGCTTCGTTTTATTGAAGCGGTCCCGGGCTCCGCATGCTCTGCACTTCTATCTGGTTTGCCTGACCTCCTTCGTTTTTTACGCATTCCACTTTACGGGTAAACTCAATCCTTTCGACTGGACCATATTTTGGTCGGATTTGGGCGCGAGCCTGCTTCTACCGCCGCTGTTTCTCCACTTCTGTCTTGAATTCCCGGCGCGCAACAAGTGGATCGAGCGATGGCATGGCTTGTTATATTTGATTTATCTGCCTGCCGGAGTGATCTTGATCCTCCAGTTGGCATTCATCAACGGCATCGTCGGTTTGCTGCCGTCACCGATTGTTCTGCGTGATGTTCTGGATACTTTCGGGGACTTTCACTTCGGCTTGTACTTTGTTTTGAGCGCGGCTGTTTTGTTCAAAACATACCGAACGGTCAAAACTCCGGAATTGCGCCAGCAGATGAAATGGGTTACTCGCGGGACCGCTCTGGGCGCCATTCCGTACTTTGTCCTTCAGTCTGTGCCACGGCTGTCGGGAAGCATTGCGCAGAGCTATATCGACTTTTCCATCTTTCCGCTGGTACTGATCCCGATTTCGTTCGGGTACGCCATACACCGGTATCGATTGACGGATGTCGATATCATTTTCAAACGCGGCGTCACCTATACACTCGCGACCGCCTGCGTCATCGGCCTCTATGCCACAGTGGTTGTTGTCGTCGGCGAGCTTCTGGGAGCAGGTTTCGAGCCGTTGAGCGTGGTTGCGCGAGTGATCGCGACGATCGTAGCGGCGCTGCTTTTCGCTCCGATCAAGGATCAATTCCAGATTTGGCTGGATAAATTTTTCTATCGCGACCGCTACGATCTGCGGCAAACCCTGATTGATTTCGGCAGAACACTCGGGTCCGAAATCGATTTCGACAACATGCTCGACCGGATCATCGATCGCCTTGGCCGCGCATTGTTCGTTGAGCGCTCCGCAATTTTCCTGGAAGATCCATTCGATCCTTCGCGGTTTGTCCCAGCGAAAACATCGGGATTGACGATTCCGGAGGGAACCAATTTTTCATTTCTGACATCCGTACCGGGCCGGCCGTACATCTTTTTCGAGACGGACGTCTACGATCTGAACTACTTCATACCTTGTCGCGCCAAAGATCGAGTGATTGCCTATATCGGGTTGGGGCGCACGCATAACGGCGATTATTTGACAAGCGAGGACCTGGAGCTTCTCGAGACGGTTTCCGATTACATCGGCATCGCGTTGGAAAACGCGCGTCTCTACCGGTCCCTCGAACAAAAGGCATCGGAATACGAGAGCTTGAAAGACTTCAGCGAAAATATTATCGAATCCATTAATGTGGGAGTGGTCGTCGAAGATGTTGAAGGGCAGATCGTGGGCTGGAACAGGGCGTTGGAATCGCTCACCGGCCGCAGCCGTACTCAAATGTTGGAGCGCCGGACGGAAGAGATTATCCCGGCACATTTTTTGCAGCGGCTCCACGAGAACCGCCATCTCTACAAACAGGCGTGGAACAATTTGATCGTCAATTTTTCGGCTACCTCATTGGTCGATAAAGCAGGAAGCACGCGCGGAACGCTGATTATTGTCGATAACATTACCGATCGCATCCGCCTCGAAGATCAATTGATCCAAAACGAGAAGTTGACATCGATCGGCCTTCTGGCCGCCGGTGTCGCGCACGAAGTCAATACCCCGCTCGCCGTCATTTCGAGCTATTCGCAAATGCTGCGGAAGGAAATCAGTTCGGACGATCCCAGGCACAAGTTATTAGAGAAGATTACGAAACAGACATTCCGCGCATCGGAAATCGTGAACAACCTCCTGAATTTTTCTCGAACGAATGCGACCGAGTTTGCCGAAGTGGACATCCACCAGGTGATTGCCGATACGCTTTCGCTGCTCGATCACCAATTCAAAAGCGCTCGCGTTTGCGTCGATCGCGAGCTGCGGGCGGAATATCCGGTTGTGTTCGCCAACGCAGGCAAACTCCAGCAAGTCTTTCTGAATCTATTCGTCAATGCGCGCGACGCAATGCCGGAAGGTGGCGAGCTGCGGGTTCTAACCGAGACCGTCGACTCGAAGCTTGAGATCATCGTTCAGGACACGGGCGTCGGTATCAGCCGTGAGAATATCCAGAAAATCTACGACCCATTCTTCACCACAAAAGCGGCCGGTAAAGGCACAGGACTTGGACTTTCGGTCAGCTATGGGATCGTTCAAGAGCACGGTGGCAATATCTCCGTAGATAGCAAGCCGGGCATCGGAACATCCTTCAAATTAGAACTACCTTTGGTAAGGAAACCAGTGAATGTCTAGACGAAAAGGTGTGGTCCTCATCATTGATGATGAGGAGGAAATCAGAGAAAGCATTGAATTGCTGCTGAACTCTGAGGGCCTTTCCACAGCTACGGCGGCAAGCGGCGAAGGGGGCCTGAAAAAGATCGAAGAAAATTCTTATGACGCCGTTTTGTTGGATTTGATGCTGCCGGGCAAATCCGGCATAGATGTGCAGAAGGACATCAAACGGATCGATCCGACCCTTCCCATCATTATTATTACCGCAATCGGCGCCGTGGAAACTGCGGTTACGGCAATCAAAGAAGGATCCTTCGATTACATCACCAAGCCCTGGAATAATGAGAAATTGGTCGTCATTGTTATCAACGCAATCAAGCAGCGCCAATTGTTGAGTGAAAACATGCAGCTTCGCCGGGCGCTGAAGGAGCGGTTCGGATACGAGAATATTGTCGGTAAGAGCGAAAAGATACTTCGAGTGCTCGACCTCGTTACCCAGGTTGCGGCAAGCCGCAGTACGGTTCTCATCCAGGGGGAGAGCGGCACCGGCAAGGAGCTTGTGGCGAAAGCCATCCACCTGAAGAGCCCGCGGGCCGACAAAGCGTTTGTTCCGGTGAACAGCGGCAGCGTGCCTGTGGATCTTCTGGAAAGCACGCTGTTTGGCCATGTGCGGGGAGCGTTCACGAGCGCGATCGCATCGAAGCGCGGCTTGTTTGAGGTGGCCGATCAGGGAACGATCTTTTTCGATGAAATCGGCACGATCAGCGTGGAGACGCAAGCGAAGCTGCTTCGCGTCATTCAGGAAAAGGAGTTCATGCGGCTTGGGGGCGTCGATACAATCAAAGTCGATGCCCGCATCATCGCCGCGACGAATGTCGATTTGAAGAGGCTGGTCGAAGAAGGCCGGTTCCGGGAAGATCTGTATTACCGCTTGAACGTGATCAACGTTCAAGTTCCCCCGCTTCGCGAACGTAGAGAAGACATTCCAGCCCTGGTCGAATTCTTTACGAAGAAATATTGCGTAGAGAACCTGAAGCCGCCTTACAGGTTCAGCTCCGAAGCGCTGAAGGTTTTAATGGATTACCACTGGCCGGGCAACGTGCGCGAACTCGAGAACGTTGTTGAGCGCGCGGTAGTTCTTTCGCCGGACGAGATCATCGGGCGGGATCTGTTACCGGAGGCCATCGTCTCCCCATCTTCGAGATTCGCTTCTCTGTCGTCCTTCCCACTCAGAAAGGACACGTCGTTGTTCGAGATCCTCGATGCATTTGAACGTCGCGTCATCATCGAAATGCTCGAGCAGGCTGGATGGAGCCAGACCGAAGCCGCTGATAATTTCAAAATTCCGCTTTCGACGCTGAACCAGAAAATCAAACGGCATGGAATCGAAATCAAAAAGAAGCGAGAGAGACCTGCCGTCGTCCCCACCACGAAGTAGCCCTCATGCCAGACATATTGCGTGAGCTACGTCAGCGCTCGGCAAAGCAGCCGAAGCGTATCGTCTATCCTGAGGCGGCAGATCCTCGCGTGCTTCGTGCCGTTATGCAGATTGTCGAAATGCGGATGGCCAAGCCGATTCTGGTGGGTTCGGCCCCGGCAGTCGAAAAGAAGGCTCAAGAGCTTGGAATCAAACTTTCGCATATCGAGGTGATCGATTCCGGCAATCCGGCGCTGGGCGATCGGTATGCACGTTGGCTCCTTCCCGAATGGAAATCGCGCGGCACCACCGAAATGGAAGCCGTCGAGCGTCTGCAAAATCCGATGTATTTCGCCTGTGCGATGGTGCGGGCGGGAGATGCCGACGGGTTTGTGGGAGGCGCGGCCACAACGACTGCCGAAACTGTTCGCGCCGCGATTCACTGCATCGGTCTCAGCGAGAGCTCAAAGACCGTGTCGAGTTTCTTTTTAATGGCATTACCCCACACGAATCTGATTTTTGCGGATTGTGCCGTAATTCCAACGCCAACCACCACCCAACTGGCCGACATCGCTTCCGACGCCGCACACCATGCGCGCATTTTTTTGCAAACCGAACCGCGCGTGGCCTTTCTATCGTTCTCAACGAAGGGTAGCGCGCAGCATGCGTCGATTGACCGGGTTCGCGAGGCAGTGGCCACAGTGAAGTCCCGGCATCCGGAGTTGGTTGTGGACGGTGAGCTTCAGGCCGATGCGGCGCTCGTGCCCGAGATTGCCCTCGCGAAAGCGCCGACAAGCGCGGTCAAAGGCCGGGCGAATACGCTCATCTTTCCTGACCTGCAGTCGGGAAACATCGGTTATAAGCTGACGGAACGCCTCGCGGGCGCGAGAGCGATTGGGCCGATACTGCAGGGTCTTCGGAAGCCGGCGAACGACTTATCGCGAGGTTGTTCGGTAGAAGACATCATCGACGTGACGGCGATAACGTCACTGCAATCCTAATCCAAGGCGCAGGAGCCGGGCTGGGCGGCACCACACCTGCCGCAGCTTCCATCGGGCGCAGCGAAATCCGTTGCCCCTGATGCTGATGATCCGGCAACAGCAAAAACCGAAAGTTGTTTCTCGACCTTGGCGCTGTTGCAGTGTGCGCAGTCGACGATCGAGTCGTAGCGCGGGACGATCTTTTCGAAAGCCCGGCCGCAGTCTTTACAGAGATATTCAAAAATCGGCATACGTTTTACCTATCAGTTGCTCGCCGCTGCTTTGTCAAGCCAATCGGCGATAAAGATATTCGTGCTGCCTTCAGTCGGCGCGTTCCGGTTCGAGGCCCAAATGATGTGCTTCCCATCATTGGTAAACATCGGGAAACCGTCGAAGGCTTCATCAAACGTAACCTGCTCCAACCCTGTCCCATCCCTGTTGATCAGGAACAGATCGAAATTGGGGCTTCGCGGATTTGGATTGTTCACGTTCGAAGCGAAAATGATCTGCCGCCCATTCGGATGGAAATACGGAGCAAAATTGGCTGCACCATTGCTCGTAATCTGCCGCTGATCGCTGCCGTCGGCGCGCATGACCATCAGTTCCAATTTTACTGGCATCACAAGATTCTTGGCGAAAAGTTCTTTGTATCGCGCGACGTCCTGTGGGCTCTTGGGCCGGCTCGCGCGCCACACAATCCACTGGCCGTCTTGGGAGTGCCAGGCGCCGCCGTCGTAGCCCAGCTCGTGCGTTAGGCGGCGTTGCTGGGTTCCATCGATATTCATGTCGTAAATTTCCAGATCGCCGTCGCGCGCGGAGGTAAAAACGATCTTCTTGCCGTCGGTCGAGATCGTGCCTTCGGCATCATATCCGTTAGCTGTTGTGAGCCGCTTCAGATCGGTCCCGTCGGGCTTGGCAGAAAAGATGTCGAATGTTGGGTAAATCGGCCAAACATAACCTTCCGATCGATCGGCGGGCGGCGGACAGTCGGGCGAACCCAGATGAGTGGATGCGTAGATAATCCGTTTGCCGTCGGGTGTGAAATACCCGCAACTGGTGCGTCCTTTTCCCGTGCTGACCATCTTCACATTGGAACCATCGCGGTTCATCGTGAAAATCTGATCGCACTTGATCTGGTCGCGCGTGGATTGAAAGATAATTTTTTGCCCGTCCAGCGACCAATAGGCCTCAGCGTTGTCGCCTCCGAAACTGAGCTGGCGGATGTTGCGCAGATGGACTTCCTTTGGATGCGGACGCAGGGTCTGTGGCTTCGCGATGTATATGCCGCCTCCAACGCAAGCTGCGATGATTGCGATCGTAATAATGCGCGTGAGATTCATCGATTATCTCCTTGCTTCCAACGTAACGCTGACCTTTATATCCTGGCTGTTGCGCTTGACAACGACGGACACAACGTCGCCTGGCTTCTTCGACCGCAGGGCATATGTGAAATCGTACAGGTTCTCGATTGGCTTGCCGTCGAACTCCACCAGCAGATCGCCTTGCTTCAGGCCTGCTTTTGCCGCCGGACTATTGTTCTGAACGTCGGCGAAGAGGACGCCTTTCAAGTCGTCCCGGAAATCGGGCACCGAGCCAAAGTAAGGACCGTAACCGCCTCCGCTTCCCGCGGCCGCCGGCCGCGGTTGCTGCACTTCGACGTATTCGAGCCGCCCAGTATCGCCGGCAATTCTGTCCAGCGTCAGATACACGAGTGAAAGGACGCGGATTGCGCCGCCGGCATTGATCTTATCCGACGTGTCGGTCGGCTTATGGTAATCGGTATGCAAGCCCGAGAAGAAAAAGAGAACCGGCAGCTTTTTGGCATTAAACGACATGTGGTCGCTTGCGCCGTATCCCGAGTCGGAATAGTCGAGGTGCAAACCAGCGGAGTTGTTGAGATCCTCCAGCCACGATCTGAAATTCGGTGACGTGCCAACTCCGCCGATAAACAACCGATCGTTATTGACCCTGCCGATCATGTCCATGTTCAGCATGGCCATCGTGTTTTTTAAAGAAATCGTCGGGTGATTTGCAAAATAGGAAGAGCCCAGCAATCCGGTCTCCTCCCCCGCGAACGTGATGAACAGAACAGACCGCTTCCATTCATGTTTATTCATCGCAGCCAGTCTGGAAAGCTCCAACACGCCCGCGGTTCCGGAGGCGTTGTCGTCGGCTCCATGATGGATTTGTCCAAGCTGCGAAGGGGCAAGCGAGTTCCGATCTCCCAGGCCGAGATGATCGTAGTGCGCTCCGACGATGACCCATTCGTTTTCGAGTCCCGGGTCGGAGCCGGTTATCGCGGCAACGACATTCTTGACCGTCTTTCTCGATCGAACGATTTCGGTAGCAATGTGTACGCGAGCCGGCAATTCAAACGATTGCGGCTGCAGATCGGTGTCGATCTTTCTTTGAATTGCTGCTAGATCTTTGGACGCGTCGGCTAAAGGCTTCAGCCAAGGCGCCCGTTTGGCGTGGACCGCCGGAATTCCCAAATCGTCCGTATCGGTTCCACGCGTGGTGCGGCCCACTTCTTCGTCCTCGTGATTGAAATCAGTAATGAAAATTATTCCGCGCGCGCCGTGCTGCTTCGCGTTGATGGCTTTATTGATGAAGGTGTTGTGTTGGGCCGAATTGAACGGGCTTCGATCCTGAGTTTCCCGCGGCTGATGCCGCAGAACCAGAACAACTTTACCATTCGCGTCGATGCCTTGATAATCATCGTAATGCAATTCGGGCGCAGTGATTCCATATCCCGCGAAAACAAGGAGGCCATCGAACTCAGCGCTATTCGAGAACGGGATCGGCACGAAGTCTTCGTTGATCTTGAGATTGGTTCCATTCACCTGCAGTTCGGTCTTCGGTCCGGCTTGTGCGCCCGTCGTGATTTCAAAATGCTGAAAGTAGCTATTGTTGTCGCCCATCGGCCGCAGACCCCAAAGCCGAAACTGCGCGGCGATATAATCGGCGGCCTTGTCCAGTTCGGGCGACCCGTCGCCCCGGCCTTTCATTTCATCGCTGGCGAGATACTTGACCTGCTCGAGATATCGAGAGGCGGAGAGATCTCGAATCGCATCGCTGGCCGGATGCGTCTTCGGGACTGCAATGAGCGAGTGAAGGTACAGCGTGAAGACTGCTGCAGATACGGTCGTCATCACTGCGGCGGGATAATGTCGTTTTTCCATCGCTACCTTTTAGCACACTCCGGATCAGCTTGAGATGATCCCGGATTGTTCAAATTTTCCGGACTCTTCAGGATGATTTTCGAGATGATGCCGGACCGCATGAATCGCCAACCGCCGGATGAACAAACCGTATGGAACCATCAAGGCGAAAACGATAAAGCTTAGCGCATAAAAACTCTTTAGCACTAAAACAATCGGGACCACGATGAACAGAACCATCAGGTTATTCAGGAGGGTTCCCGCGGGATCATTCTTTCGCCACCAGTAATTGGCTTCGGCTGAACTTATCAACACCGTCAGACTCGGCTGTCCGCCTGCGCGCCTTTGCCCCAGAATGCTTTCAAGTCGTGAATACCCGTCATCTGGTGTGGGCCGTAATCCACACCCTGCAGACGAACTTCGCCGAGATTCGATCGGATGAAGTTGGCAAGCTCGGAGGCTCGTTTGTGGATTGCCCTTTCCGCCGCCTTGGGTACGGAATCAAAGAGGAGCAGATCGATATCGTCATCGTCTTCGCTCCATTCCCACACGCCAACGACTCGGCCACTCAGAATGATGGTCGCCAAAGGATCGTTGATAACTTTGCCCTTCCAGCGAGAGAAAGGTTTGTCGGCATGTTCGGACGAGATGAATCGATTGACAATTTCGCGTTGACCCTTGAGGTAGGTGTCGCGGTAAGGAATGAAATTGATCACGAACTCCTGCGGCTCGACCGCAAAGAAATCATCGACTTCCGATTCGCTGATCAGGAACTCGTCTACTGTGCCCTCGACCGAAACGGGCGTCAGTTTGGGTTTGATCTCGCCCGCTCCACGAATCGCGTCCGTAACGTTGATTCCGGCCCACCATGCGAAATCCTTCACTCGCGCTGGAGCCTCGGCTCTGAAATACTGATCGGCCAACTGGGCGCACGCTTCTTCCAGCCGGAAGTTGAGCGGATCTGCCTCGGGCAAGATGTTGGCAGTCAACACAAACGAGTAGTCCATTGTGTCGAGCCGTCTCTTGGACTGCTGCTTCAGGACCTTTCCCTCTTCCTTGAGAAGATTAATCGCGAGCGAGAGGCTGTTCGTCAGCCCGATGCGTTTCAACTCTGTTCCAAAATCTCGCACCAAATTCGATGGCACCACGTGGTGAAGCTGCTCCGATGTTTTGGGGCCCGAATGGAGGGACTTCAGAATAGCCCCCTTCAGTTTTTCCATCTCCGCGTCCGTGATCGGCATCTGCTGGCGCGCCTGCTTACTAAGCTCGGTGAAAGTTCGCGTCCGAATCCGTAACGCGATATTGGCTTGATCCCGCGGCACGAGCATGGTGCAACCGCGCAGGGTCTCGAGTTGCAGCAATTTGTGATCGTCAAAAACGAGGCGATTGAGATCCTCAGCCCTGAAGGGGGTCATCCTGGCCCAAAGTGAGAGATATGGAGTGGAACATCCCGGAGAGTAAATCCAACCGATGGATTTGATCAGCTCGACAAGATTTTTTGAGCCGAAAGGACGATCCAAAAATTGGCGCCGCATGCGCCACGCATTGAGATGTGAGAGGGAAACGGGCTTTCTTACTTTAGAACCGGTCATACAAAAGTTTTGCTTTTCAGAGATGATCCAGGTCCAGAGCGTCTACCCAGGAATGTGCTAAACTCGCGTCCGGACATGAGGTTTATTCATTGTAGTTTTCGCATCGAGTTTAGTCAATGGAACCGCTGTTTTTGGGCCTTCGACACGTCGCGCTAAACGTTCGTAATCTGCAAAAATCGCTCGAATTTTATTCCAAAGTACTCGGGATGAAATTGGAGTGGATGCCCGACGAAGACAATGCATACCTGACATCAGGGCAAGACAATCTCGCCCTTCACGCGCTTCCGCCAGGCGCCGAACCGGGGGAAGTCCAATTGGTCCACCACATCGGCTTCGTCGTCAGGCGTCCCGAAGATGTCGATCAATGGGCCGAAGAACTTCGACGCCATGGAGTTCCATTGGCCCAGGAGCCGAAGACCCACCGGGACGGTGCAAGATCTTTCTATTTTCATGACCCGGACGGACTCCTGATACAACTGATCTACCACCCGCCGATTTCAGATAAGTCTCTGTAAACATTTTCACTTGCAACGGTCCGGCATATACTGTAAGTAAGTACTTACTTATGAAACAAGATCGTCGGCAACAGATCATCGCCGCGGCGATGGAATTATTTGCAAAAAAGGGATTTCGGGGAACGACAACACGCGATTTGGCGACCCAGGCGGATGTAAACGAAGCGATCATTTTCCGCTACTTCAAGACGAAGGAAGAACTTTACAGCGCCATTATTGAACACAAGGTGGGGGAGCGCGACTTGCACCGCGAAGAACTGGAACGGCTGGCGGCGATGGATGACGACGAAGAGTTTTTGCAGGCCGTGTTCAGGGCTTTTTTGGAAAAACATGAGACGGACACGACGTTTATGCGTCTTCTTCTTTTCAGCGCGCTCGAAGGTCATCAGCTTTCCGACATGTTCGTCTCGAGTATGGCTGCGCGGCACCCTATTGCCAATTACATCGAACGGCGGATCGGTGAAGGAGCCTTTCGTCAACTCGACCCGCAACTGGCCGCGCGTGCGCTGATGGGCATGTTTGCGGGTTTTATTATGTGGCAAGAGATTTTTGGTCTTAAGAACAAGCAGCCGCGCGATCGCGAGGAGGTCGTGCGGTCGTTTGTTTCGATTTTCCTGTCGGGAGTGCGCCGGTGAGCGCAAATTTTGTAAAGATTTGTTAAAGCGCGAGCCCGCGGCTCAGTTTCTTTTGCATTCGCTACTGCGATCGGCATCTTCTTCGGGTACTATCCGGCTCACAAGGCGGCAGCTTTGGATCCGATTGAAGCCTTGCGGTACGAATGACCATTGCTTCCTGCCATTTGTTGAGGAGTTTTCAATGAGAGTATCGAAAATCTTTGTCGCTTTGCTCGTGATGTTGGTGTTCCTCCGAACGCCGGCTCCTGCGCGAGCTGAGATCAACACCAGCTTCGTGAAGGAGTTCCTAAATCGCTACCGTCCATCGAAGGCCGGTTTACCCGCAGCGGCGACTGCGCAATCCTCTCAAGATTTGGCGTCGCTCATTCGCACGGGTCAACTGCCGCTGAGTATCGGCGATTTGATCAACCTGATGCTTCAGAACAATCTCGATGTTGGTGTCAATCGGCTCACTCCTCTGTCGTCCGTGTATCTGACCGAAACGATGTATCGTCCGTTCGAACCGACGCTCCACTTGCAGGCGACGGCCGGGCGCAATACGGTTCCAGCGACATCGCAGTTGATCGGTGCACAGTCATTGAGCACTTTAGGAGGTGCTTACTCCGTCGGGTTTTCTCAGGCCTTAGCGACGGGGACCAATATTGGCGTGGATTTTGCGATGAATCGCAATTCATCCAACAGCGCCTTTAATACGTTCAATCCGTCGTATACAGGTCTTCTGCGCTATTCGTTCAGCCAACACCTGTTGAAGGACTACGGCCGCGTGAACAACATGCGGCAGATCCGGGTTTCCCAGAACAATCAAAAGATTTCGGAAAGTCAATTTGAGCGGCAATTGATCGATTTGATCAGCCAGGCGCAGCGGTCGTATTGGGATCTTGTGTTTGCGGCTGAAGATATCAAAGTCAAACAACGGTCCGTGGATTTGGCTCAGAAGACCCTTTCCGACAATCAGATTCAGGTGAGGATTGGGACCTTGGCTCCCATTGACGTTGTCCAGGCGGAGTCGGAGGTTGCGAATCGCCGCCTGCAATACATCACCTCGACATATACCGAAGTTCAAACGCAGGATCAGGTGAAGAAACTGATCACTTCTCAAGGTGATCCAGGTTTAGTGTTGGCGAAGCTCATACCGTCGCAAGTGGTGCCGAGGCCCCAACCCTCGGATGTACTTCCGGTAGAACAAGCGATCAAAGTGGCTCTCGAAAATCGTCCGGAGATTAAGCAGCTACAGTTAGATTTGCAGAACAAGAAAATCGATCTCGAATACACCAAAAATCAATTATTGCCGACGGTTGACCTTATTGCTTCCTACAGCCAGAACGGCGTCGGCGGGAAAGAGACGGTACGTAACGGCTTCGGTCCTGCGGCGCCGATTATTGCGCAATACAACGGCGGTATTTCCGATGCGTTTGGACAGCTTCTGGGCTGCGCGTTCCCGATCCACTGCGACTATACGGGATACTCCATCGGTTTTTCGGTTCAAATTCCGCTTCGCAATCGCGCCGCACAAGGCGACAATGCCCGCGCAATGACGGACGAGCGCATTGCCGAACAAAAGATCACGTCTCAAGCTCAACAGATCGCGTTGGAAGTGCGAAATGCCCTTACACAGGTGGAAATGAATCGTGCCCGGATTGAGGCGGCAACAAAGGCGAGGGAATTATCAGAACGGCGCCTTGAAGCGGAGCAGAAGAAATTCGATCTCGGTGCGTCCACAATACGATTCGTCCTCGAAGAACAACGCAATGTCGCCCAGGCCCAGACCGATGAACTTCAAGCGATCGTCAACTATACGAAGTCACTCGTCGATATGGATCGGGCAATGGGAATGACGCTCAAAAAGAACAACATCGAGATCGAGAAGACCCTCATCTCCGGCGCGACTGCGAGATAGAGATTTCGCTGTTTTACATGCCGGGCACGGTGGGGAGGACGTGCCCGGCACTGAGGACGGATGTTACTGGCGAGTTCCGAACCTGTTAGGTCCGGAAAGGGTATGATGAGGGGATGAATTGGCGGGGGAGGGAAACTGTATCGTTACGTCGACCGGATTCTCCAGCCGGAAATCCAGCCGCGTTTCGGAATCGACTCGAATCTGCTCGCCTTTTCGGATCGCTTCAACGCCGACGCCTGCACCGGCGCCGGTAGCGCCTCCGATGATTGCTCCTTTGCCTCCGCCGGAAATTGCGCCAATCGCAGCCCCGATCGCCGCGCCAATGCCGGCGCTCCGTGCGGTTCTGGCTCCTTGGGACGCGCCGGTATTTTCAAATGTGTTGCTTTCCAGCATGTAGCTTTTGTTTCCGAGAAAAATACGATCCAACCGAAGCTGCAACTCGCTTGTGCCGGACACTCTACCTGCGGACTCCACTTTCGCCAGCTTGACATAGACTTCAGCGCCTCTCGGGAAAACGGTTTCATTGTCTACGACGATGGGCGAATCCAGCGAAGCCTTGAATGTCTCTCCGATGTGGGCCGTGGCGGAATCCACCGAATCGATCATGCGAATGGAGACCGGCGTTCCTTTCGGAACGGTCACTTGTCGCGTTACAGGTGCAGGCGGTTCGGGCTTAACCTCTTTTGGTTCCGGAGGAGCTCCAGGTGCATCGACGGCCGGCGCTACAGGCGCGGGCAGCGTCAAAGTGGGAGGGCCTGCCGGTGCCGGCGCTGCCACAGCAGCGCCGTCGTTCCTCGCAACCTCGTTTCGATGGCTATCCGGCGTCGGCTTTGGTTTGGGAGCAGGCCGCGACGCGATGGCGCGCGGCTCGTCCGCTATCGGACGCGAGTGTGGAGCAAGAGAATGCTCGACCGGCGGCGTAGGTTCGGCATTATCCGGCGCGTCCGCCTTCGCGGAAGCAGCTGGTTGGAGTTGCGATGTCGATGATGCCGATCCTGAGCATCCGGCCGCTACTAAGATGAGGCATAGGAAAAGGGCATAAAAAAGATTTCTTGAATGATCCATATTGTCCTCCCGTCCCTATATAGACCGGTAATCGAAAGAAAGGTTACGAACCGATAGGGCTTTTTACATCCTTTTGCAAACTGCCGCTTTTACATCTTTTAACTACCGGCAGCGTCGACCGTTGTCTAAATTCCCAGTAGGAATTTTGTTTTGAGAAGGAGAAACATCATGAAACGAACTTTAATCACAGTGGCGGCGACCCTAATGTTGAGCGCTACACTTTTCGCGCAGCGGGGGCCGGCGGGTCCATCGGATCGAGGTCAGCGAAATCCCGGTGCTGCCCTCAAGGATGCTCTTGGGTTGACCGATGCTCAGGTCACCGCAATCCAAACATTATCTCAGACGGAAAAGACACGTGTACAGGCCATCATGACCGACATTCACCAAAAGCGGCAGACGCTTGAGGCGTTACTGAATGCGGCCTCGCCCAATCCGACGGATGTCGGTAATGCAGCGATCGCTCTTCACGCCGCTCAAAGCAAGATCCAGGGCGAACGGGATTACTTTATAAGCGAACTTAAGAAGCTCTTAACTGGTGAGCAACAGCAGAAGCTGGATACGATCCTCGCCGCCAACGGCGGAAGGGGCCTTCCCATTCCGGGTCTCGGTCTAAGAGGCTTTGGATTTCGGCGTTCTGGCAGCGGAAAGTAATCCGTCCTTCAGTCCCAACACGTCCCTTCTGAGGATGTTATACTCCCCAGTTCATTTCCTGGACTGGGGAGTTTTTTTGGATGGACTACCTGCCCGAAGTTTTTGATCGCGTCGCAGCCTCACACGCTGCGAGGGTTGCGTTGATCGAAGAAAACACGGCCTGGACTTTCGCAAGATTAGCGGACGAAGCCAATCGGATCGCTGCTGTCCTGAAGGAGCGAGTGAAAGGCGAAGCGGTAGGTGTTCTCCTCCTGAACTCGCAGAAATACATTGCGACCATGCTAGGAGTCTGGAAAGCCGGCAAGACAGCGGTACCGCTGAACTACCTGCTACCGCCGGCGGAGCTTGGTTTCATAGTCAAGGATTCGGGAATGTCGGGTCTGGTGTCGTCGCAATTTTTCAATCAGGCTCTTGGAGCCCTGAAGCCGCTGTTTGGTGATAGCGGCATCATCCTTATGGCCGATGAGCCTGACTTTATGGCGTCTTCGGTATCGCCGCTTCCGAGTGAATATCGCGATCCCGCGCTATACCTCTACACATCCGGAACGACCGGCCGCCCCAAAGGAGTCATTCTGACGCACGACAATTTGTTGGCCAACGTTGATTCGTGTCGACGGGCGGGAGATTTCGATAGTCGCGACGGTTTTTTGTGCCTTCTCCCTTTTTTCCACACCTACGCCATCACAGGTACGTTCCTGCTGCCGCTATTGAATGGTAGCAAGATGGTCCTGGTGGAGCGCTTCCAACCGACGAAAGTTCTCGGATTGATTCAGGAACACGAAATCAGCGTCTTTCTTGCCATCCCATCAATGTATCGAGTGCTTGCGGGTACCGAGGGCAACTTCGATCTTTCTTCCGTACGATTTCCCATTTCCGGAGGCGAGCCGTTGCCACCGGCCGTTTCGGAGGCCTTCGAAAAGCGCTTTGGTGTACCGATCTATGAAGGCTATGGACAGACTGAGGCTGCTCCCGTTGTTACTCTCAACAGACCGGGAGCTCGAAAACCGGGAACGATCGGCCCTCCTGTCCCAGGTGTGGAGGTGGCGATTTGGGATGACCGGAATGGTGTGTTGGCAGCCGGCGAGATTGGCGAAATCATGGTTCGTGGGCGGAACGTGATGCAGGGTTACCGCCATTTACCCGAAGAGACGGCAAAGACAATCACGAATGGATGGTTGCACACCGGCGATCTGGGGACTCTGGACACCGACGGATTTGTGAGCATCACCGGCCGCAAAAAAGACCTGATCATTTCGGCCGGTGAGAATATCTATCCGCGTGAGATTGAGGACACCTTGGCGCAGCACCCGAAGGTCAAGGAAGTCGCTGTCATCGGGGTTAAGGATGAAGTAAGGGGCGAAGTGCCGAAAGCGTTTATTATCGTTCGCGAGGGAATGAGCGTCGACGAGAAAGAACTTCGCAGCTTCTGCCGTTCGAATCTGGCAAACTATAAAGTGCCGAAGTATTTCGAACTCGTGGCCGATCTGCCGCGAACGCCAACAGGCAAGGTTCTGAAGAGAATGCTCTCGGCGGCGGCCACGGGCAGTTGATTTAACGTCAACGGAATGTATAATTTTTTCTTTATTTTCGTTTCTAGGTCCCGCTGCGGATTGTGTCGAATGCACGGAGCCGTCCCGTGAAGTCGACGAGATCCAGAGCGGGACTGAATAGCGGCATTAACCAATCCCACAAGGAGATTCTATGGCATACATCATTTGCGAACCTTGCGTCGGCACCAAGGATACTGCGTGCGTGGACGCATGCCCGGTGGACTGCATCCACCCGAAGAAGGACGAGGCCGAGTTCGAGTCCGCCACAATGCTCTACATCCATCCCGAAGAATGCATTGACTGCGGTGCCTGCGAGCCGGCGTGTCCTGTAACTGCCATCTTCCCTGAAGACAACGTTCCGGAGCAGTGGCAGAACTATATCGCCATGAATTACGAACACTACGGAATAGCGAAGAAGTAAAACGAGGCCAGAAAAAATTCGGGGTCAGACTGGTGAATTCCCTATTTTCGATCAAAGCCCGCTAAGGAAAATAGGGAATTCACCAGTCTGACCCCGAATTTTTTCTGGCTGATTATGGAGCAAGCCAGATGGCCGAGACACACATCGTATCGTCACTTAAAGAGCAACGCGTCTTTGCTCCGGCCCCGGAGTTTTCGAAGCATGCTCATATTCACAGCCTTGAAGTCTACGATTCGATTTCCAAGCGGGCCGCAGAAGATCCCGAGGGTTATTGGGCCGATATCGCTGCCGAACTTCATTGGTTCGAACGCTGGAAGAGAGTGCTGGAATGGGATCCGCCATTCGCGAAGTGGTTCGTTGACGGAAAGACCAATATGTCCTTCAACTGTATTGATCGACATCTGAGCTCAGCCAGAAAAAACAAAGTCGCGATTCTCTGGGAAGGCGAGCCGGGGGATGTCCGCGCAATCAGCTATCAGATGTTGCATTACGAGGTCTGCCGCTTCGCCAACGTTCTCAAGTCGCTCGGAATCCAAAAGGGCGATCGCGCGACGATCTACATGGGGATGGTTCCGGAACTGGCGATTGCGATGCTGGCGTGCGCCCGGATCGGTGTAACTCACAATGTCGTTTTTGGCGGGTTCAGCGCAGAAGCCCTTCGCGATCGAATCAATGATTCGAAGTCCCGCGTCCTGATTACGGCCGACGGCGCTTATCGCCGAGGCGCGGTTGTGCCGCTGAAGAAAAATGCCGATGATGCGTTGTCCGGCACGCCTTCCATTGAACGCGTCATCGTTTATAAGCGAACGGGTGAGCCGGTTAATATGGCTCCACCCCGGGATCTCTGGTGGCATGAGCAAATGGGCAAAATGGCCGGTGTATCCCCTGCTGAGCCGTTGGATGCCGAGCATCCTCTGTTCATGCTCTACACCAGCGGTACGACAGGTAAACCTAAGGGCGTCGTCCATACAACGGGCGGTTATATGACGAACGTTTACATCACCGCGAAATGGGTCTTCGATTTGAAAGACGAAGACACGTTCTGGTGTTCCGCGGATGTGGGGTGGGTTACAGGACACAGTTATATCGTTTACGGTCCACTATTGAATGGCGCAACCACCGTGATGTATGAAGGAGCGCCCAATTATCCCGAGCCGGATCGATTCTGGTCGATTATCGAGAAATACAAGATCAGTATTTTCTACACGGCGCCTACGGCAATTCGCTCGTTCATCAAATGGGGGGATGTTTGGCCTGCCAAACACGACGTGTCCAGTTTGCGGCTGCTTGGAACCGTCGGTGAACCGATCAATCCGGAAGCCTGGATGTGGTACCGCAAAAATATCGGACGTGACCGTTGTCCCATTGTCGATACGTGGTGGCAGACGGAAACCGGCGCGATTATGGTTTCGCCGATTCCCGGCGCAGTTCCAACCAAACCCGGCTCGGCGACGAAACCCTTGCCTGGTGTGGTGATCGATGTAGTCGACCGCCAGGGCAAATCCGTCGGTACCAATCAGGGCGGATTTCTAGTGATCAAGAGTCCGTGGCCGTCCATGCTGCGCACAATCTACGGGGATCCCGAGCGATACAAGAAACAATACTGGAGTGAAATTCCAGGCGTGTATTTCACGGGGGATGGCGCCCGGCGTGATGAAGACGGCTACTTGTGGATCATGGGACGAATCGATGACGTGATCAATGTTTCTGGTCATCGGATCGGAACCATGGAGGTTGAAAGTTCCCTTGTAAGTCATCCAACCGTCGCCGAAGCAGCAGTGGTCGGGCGACCAGACGAACTAAAAGGTCAGGGCATTGTCGCGTTTGTGACGCTCGTCACCGGACATCAAGCAGCTCCGGCGCTGAAAGAAGAGTTGAAAGGTCACGTCGCCAAGACGATCGGCGGTTTCGCGAAACCCGATGAAATCCGATTTACCGACGCTCTACCGAAAACACGCAGTGGCAAAATCATGCGGCGGCTGTTACGGGATCTGGCATCGGGCCAAGCAACTGTCGGAGACACAACAACACTCGAAGATTTTTCGGTGCTCGCGAAATTGCGGGAAGAGGAAGAATGATGGTTCCACGAATTGGGTTCATCGGCTTGGGCATCATGGGAATGCCCATGGCGCGAAATCTTATGAAGGCGGGTTTCCCCCTCACTGTTCACAACCGGAGCCAGGCGAAGGTCGAGGACTTGGTCAAAGAGGGAGCGAGGCGGGCAGCTTCACCCCGCGAAGTGGCTTCCGCCACAGATATTGTGATCACGATGCTGCCCAACTCACCCGATGTTGAATTGGTCGCACTGGGTGCCAGCGGCATCAGGCAAGGGGTCAGGGCCGGTCAATTGTTCATCGACATGAGCACGATCAATCCGATCGTTTCGCAGAAGATTGGGAAGGAACTCGCGCCTCTCGGCGTTGCTATGGTCGATGCGCCTGTCAGCGGCGGCGAAAAAGGCGCTATCGACGGCGCGTTGTCGATCATGGCTGGGGGTGCGCCGGAAGACTTCGAGCGCGCACTGCCGGTTTTCAATGCACTTGGTAAAACGATCACGCATATGGGACCGATCGGCGCAGGCGGGTTCACAAAGCTTGCGAATCAAATCATTGTGGCGGTCAATCTCACAGCCATCGGGGAAGCGCTCGTTTTCGGAGCAAAGGCTGGTGTGGATCCGCAGAAAATGATTCGTGCGCTCGCTGGAGGACTGGCCGGGAGCAAATGTCTCGATCAGAAATCAGAAAAAATCTTGTCCGGTGACTTTGCACCCGGTTTCAAGATCGACCTCCACTTTAAGGACCTTAATCTGATTCAGGATGCGGCACGATCGGTCGGCGTCCCGATCCCAACGGCGGCATTTGTCGAACAACTATTCGCGGCGCTGCGTGTTCGCGGGCGAGGCGGTTTGGATCATTCGGGCGTGATCACGTTATTCGAAGATCTCGCCGGAGTTCAGGTCAGGAGAACGCAGTCTAGCGCTTGAGCGTTTTGGCGTAAGCCAGATAGCTGTTTGCTAGTTGAGCGTTGCTTTCGATGTACTGCTTCCACTGTTCGTCCGTGTAGCCTTGTTGCGGCGGCTGAGATTTCAATCTCGTAATCTCGTCCATCGCCTTCTGCCCATACTGGATTGCACGATCGAGGCTGGCCTGTTTTCCGTCTAGAGAATAGGCTCGCGTCACGGTGAGCAATGCCACCAGGTTATTCGGATCCACCTTGATCGCTTTTTCGCAATATTCAATGATCTTGGCCTGATCGTTCTTCTGTTGGAAGATCTGAATCAGCTGCAGGTAAGCTTCTCGTATGGACTTGGATTGCGTGAATTGCTTCTCAAAATCCTGAAGCAGCGCGATTTTGGCATCGATGTTGTTTTCCGCGTCAATCTTCTGGAACGCCTTATCCTCGGGACTTCCCGCAATCACTTGCGCATTTGCAATCGAGACCAGCCCCCAGACAAAGACAACACACAACGTCAAAATGACTCTTGTCTTCATTTGGTACTCCTCTGTGACATTCCTCATGTCAGGGTTGGTGCCACTCTATCAAAACTGGGCAGCCGAAAGGCAAGTTTTTTGATACTTATGGGAATATGCCAAGCTGCTCGTAGGTAAGCGCCACCTTCTTGATGGCGATTATGAAGGCTGCAGTCCGCATGCTTTCCTTCGGCACTCGGGTACGGTGGACCTCGCGGATGCTGCGGTATGCGGTTACCATTGTCTCTTCCAGCCCGGAGTTAACGAGATCGAGCTCTTCGGGTCCGCGTACCAGGTATTTTTTGTCTTCTTCGGGAACCGGTTTGCCGATCATCTTCTCGATCGTGCTGACCAATTTCTGGTTCTTGATTTCCTCGAGGTGCTTTTGAAGACGACCGAATCTCATATGCGAAAGGTTCTTTCCCCATTCGAAATAAGAAACCGTGACGCCGCCGGCGTTGAGGAAAATATCCGGAATAATGAAGACGCCGCGATTATGCAACCGCTCTTCAGCCCCCGGCGTCGTCGGACCGTTGGCTGCTTCGGCCAGAACTTTGCAATTGATCCGATCGCAATTCTCAAGGGTGACTTGGTTCTCCAGCGCGGCAGGGATCAGGATGTCGCAGGGGACATCCCAGATCGAATCGGGACTTGGAAGCGTTTCAGCGCCGGGAAAGTTCTTGATCGAGCCCGTCTCTTTTCGGAATTCGTTCAACTCTTCAATCGTCAATCCTTGCGGGTTGTATACAGCCGCGTCCCATTCCGCAATGCCGACCACCTTGCATCCGTCTTCCTCGGAGAGAAATTTGGCGGCGTAATAGCCGACGTTTCCAAATCCCTGGAAGACGACAGTTTTGCCTTCGAGACCTGGCGTGAGTCCCAGCTTCTTCAAGTCTTCTGAGTGCTGAAATGCTTCGCGAATTCCGAACTGCACACCCCGGCCCGTTGCTTCGCGGCGTCCATGAATACCGCCTTGTGCTACGGGTTTGCCGGTAACGCAGGCAAGGTTATCGATTCCACCGGGATTGAAGGCATCGTAGGTATCGGCCATCCATGCCATTTCGCGTTCGCCCGTGCCGACATCCGGTCCGGGGACGTTTTCGCCCGGTCCCAGATATTCTTTGCGGATCAATTCGGCTGTGAAGCGCCGCGTGATTTTCTCTATTTGTTCGTCACTGTATTTCTTGGGATTGAAACGCACACCGCCCTTTGACCCGCCAAACGGCACGTCGACAATTGCGCATTTGTAAGTCATTAGCGCCGCCAACGCCATGATCTCGTCCTGGTTCACGAGTTCACTAAAACGGATTCCCCCTTTGACCGGTTTCTTATGTTGGCTGTGCTCGGCGCGCCAGCCCTCGAATAATTCATATTTGTCGCCGCCGAACCGGACGGGGAATTGAAAGTAGTAAACGTTGTTGCACGCCTTGATCTGGTTAAGAAGAGAAGAATGAATTTTCAAATATTGCGCTGCACGGTCGAACTGTTTCGAGACGATTCTGTTGAAATTGAGATCTTCCTTCGTTGCAAGCGTTGTAGGCATTCAGTCTCCTTCTGCCTTATATCGAGTTTCCACATACTCGTCTAGAATGCCGATGAAATCGTTGACGATCGTGGCACCCTTCAATGTGGTCATTAGCCTTCCGTCGACGTAAACAGGTGCTTTTGGTTCTTCGCCGGTGCCGGGCAACGATATTCCGATATCGGCGTGCTTCGATTCGCCCGGGCCATTCACAACACAACCCATAACGGCAATCTTAAGATTTTCCACACCCGGATAGGCTTCCTTCCAGACTGGCATTTGCGACCCGATATATTCCTGAATGTCGTCGGCCATCTCCTGAAATAACGTACTCGTCGTACGGCCGCAGCCCGGACAGGCTGTCACGCGGGGAGAGAACGTTCGTATACCCAGACTTTGAAGAATATCCTGGCAGGTGCGGACCTCTTCGCTCCGATCCCCTCCGGGAGCGGGTGTAAGGCTAACCCGAATCGTATCGCCGATGCCTTCCTGCAACAACACAGACAACGCCGCGGTGCTTGCGACAATGCCGCCGCGTCCCATCCCGGCCTCTGTCAGACCCAGATGCAGCGCATACGGCGAACGTGCAGCCAATGTTCGGTACACGTCAATCAGGTCCTGCACGCCTGAGACCTTCGCGCTTAGAATAATGCGGTCTGCCGGCATTCCGCACGAGCGCGCCATTTCCGCCGATTCGACGGCGCTCACCACCATCGCTTCCATGATGACGTCGCGAGAATCTCTTGGCTCGGAACGGCGGGCATTTTCATCCATCAAACGCGTGACAAGTGCCTGATCCAAAGAGCCCCAGTTCACGCCGATGCGGACGGGCTTTGCATTCTGAAGCGCGATTTCGATGATGGACTGAAAATTGTCATCATGGCGGCGGCCCATTCCCACATTACCAGGATTAATGCGGTATTTGTCCAACGCCCGGGCACAATCGGGATATTCGCGGAGAAGAATGTGACCGTTGTAGTGGAAGTCACCGATGATCGGAGCGGTAATGTGACGTTCTCGTAACCGTGAAACAATCTCAGGAACAGCACGCGCTGCTTCACGCGTATTGACTGTCACTCGAACCAGTTCGGATCCCGCCAGGGCAAGAGCTTGCGCCTGCTCTACCGTTCGAGCGACATCCGCCGTGTCGGTATTGGTCATCGATTGGACCGCGATGGGATGATTTCCGCCGATCCACACCCCACCGACGTTCACCGCAATTGTCGCCCGCCGATTGATCTCAGCCATGAGACAAAGGAAACATAACACGAACACGAAGCACAAGAGCTTACTTGGACGCTATAATACACGCCGCCGGCGGGCCGGTCTCATGTTCCTTTTCGACATTCCGATTCACAAGTTCATCATTCACTTTCCGATCGCCTTGACGATCATTGCGCTTATTTACGATTCGTGGGCGTTATATGCAAGAAGACCGGAACTGCACCGAACCGGATACGGACTCATCCTTTGGGCTGCGGTCGGCGCGTTTGCGGCGGCGGGCACGGGCTTGCAGTTGGCAGAGATGGTGCGAATCGACAAAGCGGCAGTGACCGGACATGCCGGTTTCGGGATTACCGCCACAATGGTGATTGCGGCGCTTGCCGGTGTTCGTTATTCCGCCCACGCACAAGAGAAGAAGGGTTATCCCGTCTGGTGGTTAATTGTTGAGGCGGCCGCCGCGGGGTTAATCGCCGCAACGGCCATCACAGGTCATCGATTGTGAAGTTTAAGGACGGAACTGGGGACGCTCTGCAGAAAGCGCCTTATCTTTTGGAGCGCTGAGATAACCCCGGATACGGTCTTTATCGACGAAGTTCACGACAATCTCATATCGAAGCTTGTCCCGGCCAACAAGGAACTGTACGGGTTCATTTGCGGTCCGATCCTTCTTCTCCAGCATGCTGTCATCAACTTGAATCAGAACGTCATACTTCGATCTCTTCGGGTCGGTTTTGCGAAGTTGTAACTGAACGTCTGCTACACGAGTCATCTCGTTCTTCTTCGGCTTTGCCAGATCAAACTCGAAGAAATCCCGTTCACCTTTCTTTCGCAGTTCCGTTAATTCACCGACGTTATGGGCAATTTGAGCACTCAGCGACGTTTTGACATCGGTAATTTCCCGGCGGCTTTCAGCTAGATCGCGCCGTGTTGCGTCGAGATTTGCCGCGACCGTCTTGACGTCGCCTGAGACTGTTCCGATTTTCGCATCGGCAATCTGCTGGACTTCTGCGACCTTCGTCGTCGTCTCTTGACGCACGGCTGCAACATTGGCAGCAACCTCGGTTGCACTAGCTTTCGTCGCAAGCTCACTTGCAAGCTGTTCTCTCGCCTTTTCCTGCTCGGCTTGTAGCTTTTCGGCAAATCTCCGTGAAGCATTCAGTTCTTGGGTGGTAACGCCTAGCTTCTTTGTAACGACTTCCATATCGGAACCCATGTCGGTCGCATGCTTCTTGACGGCCTTCATTTGATCCGTTTGATCTGCGAACTGATGCTCAAGAAACGCAATCCGCTCTTCAAGACTTGTACGAGTCGAGTAGGCGTTGTAGCCAAGGCCCAGAATCAGCAAAAGCGACAGCGCGATCCCTCCTTTCAATAAGGTGTTTTTCGGGGGCGGTGGCGGCGGCGCGCTTGCCCCGCCTTCTTTGGGTTTCAGGCTAAACATCGAAAAAATCCTTTCCGTAGATTGGGTGAATAAACAACATTAATTATCTACGATTTCTGCGAATTAGACGAGGCAGTTGTGGATTGGTATCCTTTGAATTATTCGAAGTCGAGATAAGGCTGTAGATATCCACAATGCTATCTATCGTCTCGTCAGGCGCATACCGCGGGGCCGCGTCCTATCCTACGGTGACATTGGTCGCATCGTCGGCACTGGCCCGCGGCAGGTTGCAGCGGCGATGCGCGAATGCCCGGCAGGATTTCCATGGCACCGCGTCGTCGGCGCCGGCGGCAAGATACGGACGCCGGGCGAACATGCATGGATCCAGCGTCAATGTTTAATGGCGGAAGGTATTCGGTTTCGGGGTCTGGTTTTTTCTTATGAACTTTATCGTTGGAGAACACCGAAATAAGCGGATCGAGCGCGATTCGATGGGAGAAGTCCCTGTTTCTGCCGATGCGCTTTATGGAGCTCAAACTCAACGTGCTGTTGAGAATTTTCCCATCAGCAATCTTCGCTTCCCCCGAGAATTTATCCGCGCTATCGGTCTGGTTAAGCTCGCCGCCGCTCGCGCCAATATGGATCTTCGGCTCCTGGATAAACGCATCGGCAACGCGATCGTGGACGCGGCTCGAGAAACTGCCGATGGAAAACTCGATCAGCATTTTGTCGTCGATATTTTCCAGACCGGATCGGGTACTTCCACCAACATGAATGCCAATGAAGTCATCGCGAATCGAGCGATCCAGGCGCTCGGCGGCAAGGTAGGCGACAAGAAGCCGGTCCATCCGAACGATCATGTGAACATGGGTCAATCCAGCAATGATGTCATTCCTACGGCAATGCATGTTGCGGTCTTGGACCTGATCGAGCACGCTTTGATCCCGGCTTTGCGAAAGCTGCAAAACGCGCTTAGCCTAAAAGCTAGAGAATTTGATTCAGTCGTAAAGATCGGAAGAACACATCTTCAGGATGCGACGCCGGTGCGCCTTGGACAGGAATTCGGCGGCTATGCCCGGCAAGTGAGCCTTGGTATATCTCGTCTGGAGAAACTCCGCGAGACCTTAGGTGAATTGCCCCTAGGCGGAACAGCAGTGGGAACGGGAATCAATACGCACCCGAAATTTGCTGCTAAGGCCATTCGTCACCTTTCGAAATTGACGGGACTAAAGTTACGTGAGGCCGACGACCACTTCGAAGCGCAATCGAGCAAGGACGCCATCGTTGAAGCCAGCGGGATCTTAAAGACTGTTGCAGTAAGTCTTACCAAAATTGCCAGCGATATTCGTTTACTGGCCTCAGGTCCACGATGCGGTATCGGAGAAATCGCATTGCCGGAAGTGCAGCCCGGATCTTCGATCATGCCTGGCAAAGTCAATCCCGTAATCGCGGAATCGATATTAATGGCGACGGCGCAGGTCATTGGAAATGATCTCACTATTACGATCAGTGGTCAGGCTAGCATACTGGAATTAAACGTGATGATGCCGGTCATGGCGCACAATATTTTGCAATCGATTCGCCTACTGGCGGCCTCAGCAGCGAATTTCACAGAACGATGTATCCGTGGCATTCAAGCGAACAAAGAACGATGCAATGACCTGATCGAGAAAAGTCTGGCGATGTGTACAGCGCTTGCCCCCGAGATCGGGTATGATGCCGCGGCCTCCATAGCAAAAGAGGCCTACGAAACGGGCAAGACGGTCCGCCAAATCGCAGTGGAGAAGCAGATACTGCCGCCAAAACGACTGAAGGAAATCTTGAATCCGCTGCGAATGACCAAGCCCGGGATCGCGGCCAAAGGGGATTAGCGGTGCAAGAAAGGGAGTTCTTCAACGAGAAAACTGAAACAAAGCCGCACACGATCTATTGTTCATCATGCAAGCAATCCGCCGAGTACCAAATACGTTGGATTCGCCGGACGAAAAAACCATCGCTGCCTCGCCATGCAAGCGAAGAGGATCGAATACGGTTCAAAGCCGCGCGTGATTATATGGTTCGTGTTGACGACGTGTTGAGATGTAGCAATCCGCGATGCGGCAAACGCATCGAGATTACCAGCCTGCAAACGGTCATCTTGTTGTAGAAAAATTGCCACAAAAAAGCACAAGGCGGCGGACCCGGCAACCAAATTTCAATTGCGGAAAGATCATTCCCCTCCTCTGCGAGGAGGGGAATAATGCCTTGTGAACCTTGTCCCTCTTTGTAGCTAAAAATATTCTTTCGTGATGATTGTTCCCGGCTCAGTTGGGTAGTGAATTATTCCTAACGCATCGCGCAGGATCCTCATTTGAAGTTCAGGGTCGTTTGGTCGTCCCAGTGACGAACCCGGTTGAAAGGGCTTCGGATATAGAGCGCGAGGAGGGCCGGCGGGTTCGGATTCATTGGGGGACACGGTGATAAGCACCGTCGATATCCCCTGAGTCTCGATTGCGCGCTGAATCGTGACGACCGTCCGGTGACATAGCGGTCAGCCGCCCGTCAGTACGACCACGTCCGGCCGCATCTTCATTACAGTCTCAGCAATGTCCCAACTCACGATTTCTTTTAACTTTCTTAGTTCTGTCGTGAGTCCCATCGAGAGGTGCTGGTCGGCAAGCGTACGAACCTCACCCCGCGTGACAAGCTCAAGCAGCCGATCCAGAGGAAACATGATGTTCGCGTCCTCGTCGCCCTTAGATGTGTCGAAATGTCCGGGAACAAAACGGATCTTCTTTGTGTTTGTGTCGGCAGGAATCAAGCGGAAGCTCAGGTCATTGTCGGTGAAAGGCTGCATGCCCTCGACATACGCTCCCGATGTACTGACGAGGGCGACGCGGCAGTCTTTGAGGTCACGGCGAAGCGGCGTGTATGGAATACAGCTACGGGAGATCTCCAACATTTACGCTTGGATTTTCTTTAATTCTTCGAACAATACCGAATTCTTCGGCTGATCGCCGATGGAATGTATGTCGATGTAACGAATCTTGCCTTGTTTATCGACAATAAACAGAGCACGTTCGGTGAATCCTTCCGCACGTAGAACACCGTATTTGAGGGCCGTATGTCCGTGGGGCCAGAAATCGCTCAGCAACGGGTACGAGATACCACCCATCGATTTCGCCCACGCCTTGATACTCGGAACGGTGTCGATGCTAACGCCCAAGACTTGGGCATCGTACCGGGCAAACTCGGAAAGATCTTCGTCGTAAGCCGGCATTTGAACGGTTCAGACTGGGGTGAAGGCGAGCGGATAGAACGCCAAAACAACGTTCTTCTTACCCTTGAAACTGGAAAGTGTCACCTCTCCATCCAAATGCGATTTCAAGGTAAAATCCGGAGCTTCCTCGCCAACTTTCGGTGCATTGACGTCTTTGGCCATAGTCTCCTCGTTCAGTTTTTCTGACTGCAGCAGAAAAGGGCTACTGAAACTATCATATCATTCAGATTCGATGAAGATCGCACTCCTTGGGGCAAACGGACAACTCGGGCATGATCTCGAACCTGCATTACGAGGGCACGTCGTCGTTCCGCTAACCCGGAAGGAAGCGGATGTCACCGACTTCGGCCGGACGCGCCGCGTGCTGACGGACGTTTCGCCGCACGTCATTTTGAACACCACCGCATATCACCGCGTCGACGATTGTGAGGACCGACCCGAACACGCCTTTCAAGTGAATGCTCTTGCTGTCCTCAACCTTATTTGCATCGCGAACGATTTGGATGCCGTTCTTCTTCACATCAGCACAGATTATGTCTTTGATGGCAACACCCGTGAACCTTATACGGAAAGTAGCCAACCGTTCCCGTTAAGTGTCTATGCGACCTCCAAGCTTTCCGGTGAATTCCTGGTCAGGGCCGGCGCCAAAAAGTACTTTCTTGTTCGAACTTGCGGTCTTTATGGTGTCGCCGGCAGCCACGGCAAAGGCGGTAACTTTGTCGAGACGATGATTGCGAAAGCGAGGCGACACGAATCTATTCGTGTCGTAAGCGATCAGGTAGTCACTCCAACCTACACCGTCGATTTGGCTCATCAGATTGCGCGCATTCTACCAACCACCTATTACGGCCTTTATCACATGACAAACGAAGGGTGCTGCACCTGGTATGAGTTCGCTCAGGCGATCTTTGACATTTCCGGGATTGACGCGGACCTGTCGCCGACGACCTCCGAATTGTATAAAACGCCGGCAATTCGTCCCCGGTACTCTGTACTGGAGAACGCGCGCCTCAAGCAGCTGGGTCTAAATGAAATGAGGCATTGGCGCGATGCCCTCCGAGCGTACCTCAAAGAGAAAAGTCTTGGCGGATGACGTCGAAGCTCCGGGTCATTCCGTATGTGATTCTGCTCCTGCCTCTTGATGTAATCGTAGCTATTGGGATCTTGCTTGCGCAGCTTTGCGGGAAGCTATTCCCCTCCTCGCAGAGGAGGGGTGGCTGCGCCGAAGGCGCAGACGGGGTGGTCAGACCGGCCGGAATGTTTCGCCGAACTGACCACCCCGGCGCTATCGCGCCACCCCTCCTCTGCGAGGAGGGGAATGTGGTCGCTACGATTGTCATCGTGAACTTTGATGGCAAGCACCTTTTGGCCGAATGTCTGCCGGCTGTTATCGAAGCCGTCAAATGTGCTGGTGGAAATCACGAAATTCTCGTTGTGGATAACGGCAGTGCGGATGGCAGTGCACAGTTCGTTCAAGAGAACTTTCCGGAGGTCCGCCTTCTCGCCCTCGACCAAAACTATGGTTTTACCGGCGGCAACAATCGCGCCGCCCAGAGCATTGAGACCGATATCATTGTTTTCCTCAACAACGATATGGTCGTCGATCGCGGATTCCTGCAGCCGCTGCTCGGTCCTTTTTCGGATCCTTCAGTCTTTGCCGTGACATCTCAAATCTTTTTCGCGGACGCAACGCGCAGGCGCGAAGAAACCGGCAAAACTCGTGCTCGGTTCGACAGCGGCTTCTTTTATTTTTGGCATGATGAAATGCGACCGGAGGACAAGGCTCTCCAGACGATGCCCGTGCTTTGGGCTGGTGGGGGATCTTGCGCCGTAGACCGAAAGAAATTCCTAACGCTGGGCGGATTTGATTCGCTCTACCATCCTTTTTATTTCGAGGATACGGATGTGTCGTACCAAGCCTGGAAGCGAGGCTGGAAATGTCTTCTCGCGCCGGCGAGCCGCGTGGTTCACAAGCATCGCGCCACAACGAAAGCGAAGTTTCCAGACAGGTTCGTCGAGACCACAGTACGAAGGAATCAGTACCTGTTCACTTGGAAGAACCTAACGGACACCACGATGATTCTCCAACATGTGGCGAACCTGCCCCGCGCTCACGCTCGCGGAATGGTTCAGCACGACCCGCTATTTGAGATGCAGGCTTTTCTTCGCGCTTTTCGGCGGCTACCTGAAGCCTTGACCAAACGGCTTTCTCACATTTCCCGCTACACAATCCCTGATCGTGAGGTTTTGGCGCGAAGCCAAAAATCATGAACATTCTCGTCATCACCGCCTATACCCGGGCACCAAGCGTTGTTGGCCAATACTCCCGAGGAGTTTAAGCCGCATTGCGGCACCTGGTGTCCTCACGCGCGATGAGCTCGATTGGGCATGAGCGCCCGTCAAATGATCGAGCACCAGTTTAACTGGAATCGCATCGGCCGGGAATTTCTGGATCTCGTCGGCCGAGCGCCGGCAGCGGAATCCACAGATGTGATACTGTAGGCGTCTTTTGACAGACTGGAGTGGGTTATGAAACATCTGATTCGGTCTTTGGTTCTTTTAACGTTGGTTACTGCCGGGTTGCAAATTCCCGCGGCAGCGATGTCTCCGAATGTAGTGATCAGCCAGATTTATCTCGGAACCGGAGATAGCGCCAACACGCCTACGAACCAGTACATCGAACTATTCAATCGAGGAACCACGACGACGAGTTTGTCCGGTTGGAGGGCTTTGCACAAAAAATCCTGGGCGGTCATAGACCGCCCCTACAGCTTGGGGTGCGCAACTGTAGGGGCGCTCTATGAGCGCCCACGATGTATTTTTTGTGCAAAGCCCGGTTGGAGGATTCAGTACGCGGCCGAGGGTCAAAACGCGTGGCAGGTATTTCCGTTGTCGGGCAGCATTTCTCCTGGGCAACATTATCTAATTCGGACCTCCTCACGATACGGAAACGTTCCTCTACCTCAGGCCGACTTCCCGATTGATTTGAATTTGTCGCGGAATCTGGGCAGGTTAATTGTTGCGAGCGATTCGACTGTTTTTGATACAACCTTGTCTGTCCAATAGTCAACGGCCTTCTTCCCGCGAAAATGCATATCTTGGTCGCGACGCCGTACCCTCCGGTTTTGCATCTCCACGGTGGCGGCGTTCGCATGTTCCACAACATACGGATTCTGGCGCAACAACACTCGGTGCACCTCCTCTCATTTGTGGAAAATGAAGAGGAGCGCGAATGCTTCAAGCCGATGGAAGCGTTTTGTGAATCCGTTGGGATTGTGAAGCGCGTTCCGGATTTCGGCCCGCACTGGTTTTCACTTGCACCATTTATGGCATGGGAGTTCCGAACACCGGCGATGCACAAAGCGGTCGACGATGTCATTCGGATACACAAGATTAATGTCGTTCAATGCGAGTACCTGCAGATGGCGCAATACAAACGTGCCGGTATTTTCTCGATTCTTACGATCCATGAAACGTATTCGGCAAATGCCTACGACACGTTTCAAAAGACCGTAGATGCGATCGAAAAGCTGCGGATGTTTTCCCGGTGGATGTCGATGTTGAACTATGAAATCTCGATGTGCAACGCATTCGATCGAGTCGTTACGATGACAGACGAAGACGCGGCATATCTCCGATCCTATGCCCATAGCGCAAACATACGGGCCATTCCCATCGGTATCGATACCAAAGAGTTTCAACCGCTGACGGACGCCGCACGAGAGCATCCAATCCAAATCGTTTTTGTAGGAAACTTTCGTCACACTCCGAACGTGGAGGCTGCAGAGTTCTTGGTCGAGGAGATTGCGCCGTTCTTTCCACAAATAGAGTTCGTGATCGCCGGCCCGTATCTTCCCGCAACCCTGCCGAGGCCGCTAAATGCTGTTTTTCCTGGATACATCGCGGACACGCGAAGCTTGTTTCATTCCCCGAATGCCATCGTCGCTGCGCCATTGTTTTCGGGTACCGGCCAACGTGTGAAACTGCTGGAGGCTTTTGCAATGGGGATACCGGTGGTTACTACGTCACTTGCAGCTGCCGGCTTTCCAGCTGTAAATCGAAAGCATGCCGTGATCGCCAATAACGCGACGGAATTCCGTGCGGCAGTGGCGGAATTAGTGGCCTCGCCCGACTTGCGTTCACGGTTGGGACGAGAAGCACGACACATGATTATGGAGCGCTTTACCTGGGAAACGATTGGCCAGCAGTTTCTCGATTTAGTGGATCAACGGTAGACCATTTGCATATATGAGAGCTATTTCGTTCCTATATCGATTTATTGTCCTACTTCTTATCGTGGCATACCGGGAAGGAAGTCGTGACACCTGAAGTCGATATTCTCATTGTTCTGTATAACAGCGCGAAATTCATTCGGCCGTTGTTGAAGAGCCTCCGGCGCACGACCGTTTCTGTGACGGTCTACTTCCTTGAAAACGCTTCGACCGACGGGACCGCTCAAACCCTCATGGCAGCGCTAACTACATTTCCTTTACGAACTCATGTCTTTCGTTCACTGTCAAATAACGGATTCGCGCGCGGCGTGAATTTGCTCGCTCGTCAGGGCCGGGGCGAGTTCTTATTCCTGTTGAATCCCGATACAGAATTGGAAGAGGGCTGCCTGGAACGGCTGCTCGATCATGCACTGCGCGATCCTGCAATTGCGATGTGCGAAGCACGCCAGCAACCACGAGAGCATCCGAAAGTCTACGATCCCCAAACGGGCGCAACAACATGGTGTACGGGCGCAGCAGTATTGGTTCGGAGAAAAGCTTTCGAAGAACTCGGCGGCTTCGACGAGCGCATTTTCTTCATGTATTGCGAAGACGTGGATCTGAGTTGGAAATTTTGGCTGAGTGGGTGGAAATGTATTTATGTTCCGGACGCCGTTGTGCGCCATTATAACCAGGACATCATCCCCGGTAAGCGGCGAGTCAGCGAAAACTACTTCAGCTTTCGGAACTCACTCTTTCTTTTCTATAGATTTGGTTCCTGGCACGACCGACAGCTCCTCTATAAGTTCCTCCTCAGAAGATTTATTTACGGTAAATATTCCCTGCGAAGTAAGTTGTTGTACACGTTTGCTTTTGTGGGTCACATCCGATATATTCCCTATCTTCTTCGAACCAGAAACCTTTGGTGTGACCGGCGACATCCATGGGTTCGCTTGGAGGAGACTTCGTTAGCTGATTAGGTGTCCGGAGCGGAAACGGACCGTGCTCCTGCCAGCCACGTTGGGTTTTTAGGAAACCTGAATGCCAAAAATTTGTGTCGTCATTCCAACGAAGAACCGCTCTGCGTTGCTAGCGGAGACTATCGAGCGGGTCGAATCCCAAACGATTCCAAAAGATCATTACGAAGTCGTTGTTATCGACAATAACTCCACCGACGACACCCGTGCCGTCCTCGAACAAAAGTCCCGAATTTATTCGAACTTCAAATTTGACTTCCAAAAAAAACCAGGTGCCGCCGCAACGCGCAACGGCGGCATTCGTCTAGCAAACAGCGACCTAATTTTATTTATCGATGACGACGTGCAGGCCGAACCTGCTCTCGTTCAGGCACATCTCGACTGCCACAGCAAGAACCCAAACACATCCGTGATCGGAGCAGTGAGTATGCCGTGGGGTGATACTGTGGACCCCTTTTTGAAATATCTTCGGGACCATCGGATCCTGAATCCGTACACGCCGTCGAAAGGACCAATCGATTTTTCCTATTATCATACGTGTAACGTATCGACGCCGACACAGGCGCTTCTGGACGTCGGCTGCTTCAACGAAAACTTCAACATGTATGGAATGGAAGACATCGAACTCGGGTACCGGCTAGAACGCGCCGGGTGCCGGATGGTTTTTGCATCGGATGCGCGCGCGGTACATTACCGCTTTCCCGATTATCACGATTTTATTGAAAGGTCCGAACAGGCAGGTTATTCGCTAGGGCAACTGATTCGACTACATCCGCAATTGAAGAAACGTTTCGTGGAGTCTAGCCGAATCGGACGACACTTAAGAAACATTCACCCGTTGTATCGCTGGACGGCAGCCGCAATGTCCCCCGTGCTCATATTACTAACCAAGTGGGAACAGACCCGTGGAACTGCTCCGTTGACGCGTTTGATGCACGCGCACTACAACTGGTCGATCCGATATCACTTCTTCCTTGGATATCATCGTTACTCGAAAGACCACCGGGTTCGGCGCGAGCTAGTCACCTCAATCCGGCCCGCGTTGGCAAAAGAATATCAAATAAAAGCGAAGAGCGAGTTGTAAACGGCATGGGCAGCGATCGCCAGGTGGTTCGTTTCGGCCTTCGCCAGCGTGTCCAAGTTTGCCGCTAAAACCGCGCCACAGTTTGGATTGTCTAGACAGGCAATGCATTCGTCTTTTTCAATGTCACAAGAGTCTTAAATAGTGATGACCGAAGACAGTAAGGTCATCGAGCGTGTTCTAGACGGCGATCCGGAGGCCTTCAACCTTCTGATCCGGGAGTGGGAAAGGCCAATTTATAACTTCATTGTGCGCATGATCGGTGATCGCAATGAGGCGATGGATCTTTCTCAGGATTGCTTTATGAAGGCTTATCGCGAATTGCGCACGCTCAAAGACCGCGACCGCTTTTCATCCTGGTTGTACCGGATTGCGCACAACGCGTGTTTGTCTCAAATCCGCAGAAATCACGGCAAAACCTGGGTGGAATTGGATCCCGATTTGGGGGCGGCGGAGTCGCCGGTGGAGAACCGGCTTGCCGTAGAAAAAGCCCTGGCTCAACTGCCACCGGATCAGCGCGAGGCTGTCATTTTGAAAGTCTTTCAGAGTTTGAAATTTGGGGAAATTGCCGCGATTCAAGACGCCCCCATATCGACAGTGAAGTCTCGTTTGTATATGGGATTCGAGAAATTGCGAGCAATCTTAGGGTGAGGTGAGAAAATGGCGCATTTGGGCGATAAGTTGGCAGAGTATTTTTACGAAGAGCTTTCATCTGCGGAAATGACCGAGGCTCGAAAGCACGTCGAGGCCTGTATAGAATGCCGTCTCGACCTCGAGCGATTCGAGAGCGTGCACCGTGCCCTGAGGACAGCTCCGGAACTCGAGCCTCCGCGCCATGTCGTTTTCTCACCGCGGGAGCGGCGCTCCTGGTTGTCATGGTTGGAATGGCGTACGGCAGCAACCGCAGGTGCGGCGGCCGCTTTAGTGGCAGGTATCTTGATGGGGTTCTCACACCAGGCGGACCGTGCGTGGCTGGCTGAGGAACTGAACAAGCGTGATGCGGAAATTCAGCGTCTGCAGGCCGAACTTACTTACTATGAAAATTTTCAACGCGCAGTGATGAGGGAGACTTTGGAAAATGGCTCGGCAATTCAGCTACTGGCACAACGCGCGCGGTTACGACAGTAGTCGCGTTATGCGGCTATTGTTCGTTTTTCTGCTTACATCCAGCATCGTTTACGGTCAAGCTTCGCCGACGGATGAAAAAATCAGGGCGGACGTGCGAACGATTCAGGATGCCGTCAACGAGATCGTCGGGACGCCGATTCCTGGCGGCGGTGTCTTGCAAGTCGCGAAGGGCGCATATCTGGATGGTTATGGCATCGTGGTGAGTCTCGAAGTTGCCTTCGGTCCGTTTGTGAATCCGTTCAGCCCTCAAAAGACTCCAGAAGAAATTCGTACAACAGCGACTCAGCGGCTTAAAGAGGTACAGGACAAGCTGACAAGTATTCTGAAACAAAAGGTGATGCTGCTGGAGTCCATCGCTCCATCCGAGTCCGTATCCGTGATACTCAATATCCTGAATACGAATCCGGCATACTTGCCGGAGATGCCTTCGCAAGTCATCTTTAGCGTGAAGAAGCAGGACGCGGCGCGAGTCAGCATTAAGTCATACAAATGAAGATTCCGTTGGCAAGCGAGACGAAACCTTTGGGGCAACTCCTGCGCGAGCGAGGGTTGATTTCCGAAGAGGATCTAAAGAATGCTCTCGTGCTTCAACAGGAACGGACGGATAAAATCGGCCGCATTCTCATAGATCTCGGGTACGTCGCAGAGCGCGACATTTTAGCTGTAGTCAGCGATCAGTTGAAAATTCCGATTTTCGACGGTGAATACCCGGCTGTTCCGATCGAAGCCGATCGTCTTCCCTTCCGGTTCCTGCGCGCCTTCAACGTTATTCCAGTTCATCTCGAAAACGGCGTGCTCAGAATTGTTATGGCTGATCCGCTGGATCTTGAGACCCAGAACAGCATTCGTCTGCGTACTGGTTTTGCCCTGCAGGTTTTTTTGGGAGTCGAGGCCGAAATTCAAGCCCAGCTCGAGCGGCTCCATGGCGGCGACGACGAAAACAGCACCGAAAAATTGATCGAGACGTTAGGCGATTTCGGAGCAGACGACGAAAACATCGAGCACCTTCGAGACCTTGCGTCCGAAGCGCCTGTGATACGCCTCGTCAATCTCATGATTTCGCGCGCCATTGAATCTCGTGCGAGTGACATCCACCTCGAACCGTTCGAGAAAGAGCTGAGACTTCGCTATCGAGTGGATGGCGTGTTGCAGAACATGGATTCCCCCCCAAATGCCTTGCGCGCTGCGATCATTTCCCGAATCAAGTTAATGGCGAAGCTGAACATTGCCGAGCGGCGATTGCCGCAGGACGGACGCATCAAACTGAAGGTACTTGGCAGGGAAATAGACCTGCGCGTTTCGACGCTCCCTACCATGTATGGCGAGAGTGTCGTCATGCGTATTCTCGACCGGTCGAACTCCTCGTTGATCGATCTTCGCCGCCTCGGATTTCCGGACGATCTCTACGAAAAAATCTGCCAGATGACTTCCAAGCCGCATGGGATCTTCCTCGTGACGGGTCCTACCGGCAGCGGCAAAAGCACGACTCTGTACAGCGCTCTGAAACGCATCAATATTCCCGATCGCAAGATCATCACGATCGAAGACCCGATCGAATATCAGATGGACGGGATCAATCAGATCCATGTCAATCCGCAGATCGGTTTAACCTTCGCTGCAGGCCTGCGTCACATCGTGCGACAGGACCCGGACGTGATTATGATTGGCGAGATCCGCGACCTTGAGACGGCGGACATTGCGATTCGTTCTTCTCTGACGGGACACCTGGTTTTTAGTACGGTCCACACCAATGACGCGCCGAGCGCTGTGACCCGCCTCGTGGATATGGGCGTTGAAGATTATCTACTCGCATCATCACTGATCGGGATTCTGGCGCAACGACTTGTCCGAGTGAATTGTAAGGGATGCAAGGGACCGGAAAAGATTCCCGCCAGTCTTCTCGCCGAGGCAGGCTTCGACGTCACGGGACTTGGCGAGTTCGTTGAGTTGCAGAAGGGTTCCGGTTGCAAGGCGTGCGACGATACGGGTTACGAAAGCCGCATCGGAATTTTCGAACTGTTGGACATCGACGATGCAATGCGTCATTTGATCGTCAAAACCGCTGACGCGACAGTGCTCAAAGCGGAGGCGGTCCGATCCGGGATGCGAACTTTGAAACAAGACGGCTGGAGCAAAGTGTTGGCAGGACTCACAAGTCCCGACGAAGTCCTTCGGGTGACACAGGAAGTCTGATGGCGATGTTCCGATACAAAGCCGTTAATGCGCACGGCGCCTATTCCGAAGGCCAGCTCGATGTTACGGATACACGCGCGGCCGTGTATCGGCTTCAGAGTATGGGCCTGATTCCCGTTTCCGTTGAGGAACCGGCAGGCCAAAGGTCGGCCCGATCGACGAAGATCTATCTGCAGCGTGTTTCGAGAAAGGACATTTTATTCTTTACTGAAGAGCTTTCGACGCTCATTCATGCAGGCCTTCCGCTGGATCGGAGTTTGACGATTGCAGCAGAATTAGCCTCGAAGCCGGCACTGCGAAGCGTTATTCACGACGTCTTGAAGCAGATTAAAGCCGGTAAGTCTCTCGCCGAATCACTCGCCGCCCATCCACGATTTTTCTCGCGCCTGTACGTGAACATGGTCAGGGCCGGCGAAGCAGGGGGTGTTCTGGACGTCATCCTTCAAAGGTTGGTGGAGTTCGAGCGCTCAGCCGACGAGTTACGCTCATACCTGATTTCCGCGTTGATTTACCCCATCTTGCTGACTGGAGTCGGCGCAGGCTCGATCGGCATACTTTTGTATTTCGTTATTCCGAAATTCGCGAGCATCTTTCAAGAGATGGGAGCCGCCATTCCCCCAGCGACCATGGCGATGTTATGGCTATCCCAAGTAACACGTAGTTACTGGTGGATGGCGTTGGGTTCGATCGCTGCCATCATTGTTGCCCTTCGATATTGGATCGGCACACCCTGGGGAAGGCGCACCTGGGACGCCATGAAACTGAAGTCGCCTGTACTCGGCAACACGATCCTGAAAATGGAAATGGCGCGATTTGCGCGAACGCTTGGTACTTTGATCGGCAGCGCGGTTCCGCTGATTGCCGGGGTGCGAATTGTTCAGGATATTGCCAACAACAAAATCGTTGCGGAAGGTATATCGAGAATCGCCGCCGGCGCAAAGCGTGGTGAGGGCGTATCGCGCCCGATGCGGGAAGCAGGTGTGTTTCCGGGCCTCGCAATCCATCTGGTCGAGGTGGGAGAAGAGACCGGCCGGCTGGACCTGATGCTATTACAGGTTGCGGATGTCTATGAAAAAGACGTAAAAACATCTATCAAAACGCTGACCTCGGTGTTCGAGCCGGCGATCATACTTGTGATGGGAATCATTGTTGGAACGGTTGTTCTTTCGATGCTGATGGCTATCTTCAGCATCAATGAGATTGGATTCTGATGGATAGGAAGAAAAACCATAGCGGCATCACCCTTATCGAGCTGCTCGTGGTGATGGTCATTATTGCCATGTTCGCGACGATCGTCGGGCAGCGCTTATTCCGGAATGTTGAGAAGGCACGCCAGACGACCGCGAAGGCCCAGATCAGCGAATTCGAAAGCGTTCTCGATGCCTTCAGACTGGATGTCGGACGGTATCCCACCAACGAAGAAGGGCTGCAATCCTTACGTGTCCGTCCCGGTAGTCTCGAAAGATGGGACGGGCCATATCTCCGAAAAGACGTTCCGCTCGATCCCTGGCAGCGTGCTTATGTCTACCGGTTCCCTGGCCAACACAGTGATTATGATCTCTATTCACTCGGCGCCGATGGACAAGAGGGCGGTGAAGGCGAAGATGCGGACGTGACCAACTGGAAGTAGGCTCCTATTCGTCTTTTTATATTGCTTCCGCGTCTTGATCAATGTGAAGAAGGGTTTCTCCTTGATCGAAGTCGTTATGGTGATGGCCGTCATCGCCCTCGCTCTAACTCTGGCCGGTCCCCGAATTGGGGCGGGGATCGGCCGGCTTCAGCTGGAGCAGGCGGGCCAGTCCCTTCGTAGTTTCATCAAGATTGGGCGCATTCAGGCACAACGCACGGACCGTGAGCATTATGTTCTGCTCGATCGGAAAAACGATTCCATAACGCTGCTGAACCCGGAAATGAAGCCGCTCCGCCACGAAGAGTTGCCGTCATCGGTTCAAATCATCCTCGACTCGGAGTCGGACTTCGCTACGGTTCTCATTGCTCCATCCGGAATCGTTCGCGGCGAAACAGTTCGGCTGCGCGGCCGCGCCGGCGAACTCGAGGTCTCGCTTCAATGAGCGGAGCGAATGCAAGCCCGACAGGGCGCAGCCATCAAATAATGAGCGGAGCGAATGCAAGCCCGACAGGGCGCAGCCATCAAATAATGAGCGGAGCGAATGCAAGCCCGACAGGGCGCAGCCATCAAATAATGAGCGGAGCGAATGCAAGCCCGACAGGGCGCAGCCATCAAATAATGAGGCGCGACCAGGGCTTCACTTTAATTGAAGTGCTCGTGGCCGCAGCCATTCTCGGCATTGCGGCAACTGCCCTTTTTGGACTTTTTTCTCAATCATTATTCAATTTGCGCAAGATCGAGGATCTGCACCGGTACGAACTTGCCGCACAGGATCTGATGAATCGCGCTCTGTTGTTGTCGACGTTTTCCGCGCCAGCCGAAATCGAAGGAGTACTGGACAACCCCAGGGCGCGATGGACAGTGAAGGTGGCGCCGTGGGCGCCGTCCACGTTGGAGGATAAACCACCCGACGCCGTGTTGAAGATTGATGTCGCGGTGATCTGGCCCGGCCGAGCGGGCGAACGATCGGTTGAGCTCGAAGCATTGAAGGCGGCTAAAGTCACATACGCCGCCGATTATGATCTGCGGAGGGAGCTTGAGCAACTCTGGCCACAATAGTCGCGGATTCACGTTGATCGAGGTCATGGTCAGTCTGACAATCCTGGCCCTCATTACCGGAGTCGCGGTCGCGGGACTTGGCATCGGCATCGACAGTTGGCACCGCGGCTCGAGGACAATTGAGGAGCTCGATCGACGGTTCGCCGTTGAACGTTTCATCGAGCGCCAGCTCGCGCAGGCCGAGTCAAAGTCGTTCGAAGGCAATCACGAGGCGCTGACATTTATCTCCGCGTATTCGCTGGCGAGCGGTTTAGGCGACCCCACGGTCGTGAAATATTCCTTCGAATCCGGCAAGCTTTTGTATTTCGAAACGGTTGCCGCGGGGTATGACCCTGAACATTCCGAGCTTGGCCGTGCTCAAAATCTGGGTGTGTTTTCCCGCATGGTTTTCAGATATCTCGGTAAAGATGCCTTTGGCAAACCCATTTGGCTGGATGAATGGAAAAACGAAAACGGCGATATTCCAGCCGTTGTGCAGGTCCAGATCGGCGCCGACGTGTTCGCCGTTCCTATGATGAACCGGCGATGAGCGTTTTGTATACAAACCTCAGAGGAGCCTCGCGCGGCGCGGTTTTGATTACAGTCCTCTGGATTGTGCTGTTAATTGCGTTCATCGCGTTTTCGCTTGCCGCGGATGCACGGACTGAAGTTTTGTCTGCCCGGGATTCACTGGATTCGAAGCAGGCGTTTTTAATGGCTAAGACTGCGGCTGATGTCTTCTTTCAAAATATGCAGACACCCGGGACATTGCGGGGGGATACAGTTCGCGAAGAACACGGCATCTATATTTTCCCGTTTGATCGCGGCGAAGCACGCGTTCACCTGGATTCGGACGCGGGTTTCATCGATATCAATGCCGCGGACGATAAGCTGCTCGCATCGATGTTCGACTCGCTAGGCGTTGACGAACTCACACGAAATCAGCTTGTGGATTCGATTCTGGACTGGCGCGACGTGGACGATATCCCTCGCCTCAATGGCGCGGAGGTCGACGATTACGGACAGGTCCTACCGGGTGCGCGTCGGTTGCCACGAAACGCGGGTTTTCAAACTGTTGATGAATTGCTGCTCGTCAAACATATGACGCCGCAGATTTTTTACGGCCGTGTGGAGGCCATCGCCAGGGCGACGGCGTACCGCCGCATTCGCGGCGTGAGAGAATTGGTTACCGTGAGATCAGGCCGGGGCGATGTCAATGTGAATCAGGCTTCCGAGGGGGCTTTGGCAGCATTGCCAAAAATGAATGACGATCTGTTAGCGAAGATCCTGGCCGAACGGGCAGAAAAGCGATTCGCCGACGGGCAGGATCTCATCGGTCGTGTACGCGAACTGCAGGATAGCGAAACACTTCACTATTTGACGACCGATTCCGGCGCCGCCACGACTGTCGTGTCTGTCGCGACGGTACAGCCCTCCGGCACTTCGAGGACGGTCCGCCTGGACTTTTCCAGGCAGCGGAAGATGAACATCCTTTCCCGGGATCCATTCTTGTTCAGGTATGTGGAGGAGATTCGGTTTCAAACATGGCGGTACTGATGGTCTTTCCGGCGAATAGCACCGGCATCGAACTCTGCGGTAGTGATCTGCGCTTCGCGATTACCCGCAGCGCGTTTGGAAAATTGCAGCTGATCGCGCTTCATGAAATTTCCGGCTTCACTACAATGAACGACCTGGAGCGAAAAAAGGCCGTTCAAGCTCTGGTGAAGAACAACCGTATACCGGTTTCCCGAGTCTTTTTGGCGCTGCCGCGCGAAGACGGCGTTGTCCGTCAGATCGATCTGCCGGCGGAACTCGCCGAAAAGCTGGCAGATATCGTAAAGCCGCAGATCGAAATGCTGTCGCCTTGGCCCGTGGATGAGGTCTATTGGGATTTTGCCTTCGATCCGCCCAAGAAGAATAGAAAATTGATAACCGTTACGATTGCAATCGTCCCGCGAGCGTTCCTCGACCCCTGGATTGCATTCTTCAAAGATGCGGGGCTTCCGTTGAGCGGCGCGACTTTGTCATC
>QHWY01000102.1 GCA_003223875.1 Acidobacteriota bacterium
CATTGATCGTGAACGTATTCTCTTCCGGCCTCCGGCCCACCACGGAAAAGAAGTTGCCGTTGAGATTGACATTGGAGGTGTAGTTGATCGTTCCGGGCGCGACTGCCATCAGTTGGTCAAAGCCGCGGCCGTTCAGCGGCAGGTCCTTGATCTGCGACTCGTTTACTAATCCGGTCGTCGAAGAGAGCGTGGTGTTGACGATGGGAGCTTCACCTGTCACCGTGACGGTCTCCGACACGGTTCCGACTTCCAGCGTCACATTCACTATCGCTTCCTGACCAACCACCAGGTTGATTCCGCGGCGCACCTGCTGTTTGAAGCCAGCCAGTTCCGTGGTGATTTCATAGGCGCCCACGGGAAGAAGCTGAATAGTGTAACCGCCCGTTTCGTTGGTTACGGCTGCGCGCGTCAGTCCGCTCTCGGTGTGTTTGGCGGTGACCATAACGCCTGGTATCACCGCTCCGCTGGCATCGCGTACAACGCCCGAGATCGTTCCAGTCGAGCCTTGAGCAAAAACCAGACAGGTTCCCAAAGCGATCAATCCAACGATCGCTGTTCCGATTCTTAGGTGTTTATGCAGACGTGTCATTCTCCTCATTACATCCCCCTTTTTGAAGACTCACTAGCCGTTTCGAACATTTGCCTACTTGTGCTGACGGAAATTAAGTCCATTTTTAACAATGTGTCAACTAAAGGAATGTAAAAAATGAGCCGCGAAGCGGCGTTAGAAAACAGCCCAGCGCGTAAGCGCTGGGTTTCGGTATTCATCTATATTACAGCCCCAGAGGGGCGGCAGATTGGCGCGTGCGCCTCTGTCGCCGCGTCGCGGCTATGTGTGGGCGATTGAAATTAAACCCAGGGCTTGCGCCCTGGGGCTAATGTCTCTCGCCGCTCCGCGGCTTCGATGCACTATATTTCACTTGAACGAGGGACGAATCTGCACTTAAATGCTTAAAAGAGGCGCAACGGAGGAGCAGCATGCTAGTCAAGAAATCCCGGATCGACACGTTTGACGACTGGGTGGATCTTTTTGATCAGTGGCACAATGATATCGGTTATCCGACAGAGCTGATCGGAAAGGACTATCACTTCGAGACGAAACTCGGGGACATTGAAAGTAACGAGATTGAGTTCGGTCACTTCGCCGGACGGTCCAAGTGGGAAAGACTTACGGACATTCCGGATCAACGGATCAAGGATGCCTTGGCCCACCTCATCGAGTTCCAAGGCGATACTGAGTTTGCCTCAGTAGAACAACAAAAGAATTTGCTGGAACGGGCTCCGACCCAATTTGATCTGGAAAATATTATTCGGATCAACCGCGAGGAAATGCGGCACGGGTGGCAGATGAGCTATGTGCTGGTGACCCACTTCGGAGAGTCGGGCAAAGCCCAGGCTCAGAGGCTGCTGGAGCGTCGGGCATCGCAAAAAACTCGCCTGCTGGGTTCCTTCAATGAGCCGGTCCTCAACTGGCTTGATTTTTTCACCTATACGTCTTTTATCGATCGCGACGGGAAATATCAGCTCAACATGCTCAGCCGCAGCGCTTTTGCGCCGCTCGGGCGCAGCATGCTTCCGATGCTGCAGGAAGAGGCTTATCACTTAGCGCAAGGGAATATCGGCCTGATGCGGATTGTCAAGGCTGGGAGAATTCCCACGGCGATCATTCAAAAATACTTCAACAAGTGGCTCTCCACCGCCTACGATCTGTTCGGCCAGGACGAGTCGTCAACGGCGCACTGGGCGTACGTCTGGGGCTTGAAGGGACGCTATGATGAACATCTGCACGACGAGCCGGTCGATATGTCGAAGCTGAACGAACTGTCACGTGCCACATTCTTCAAAGAGGTCAGCTCGCTTGTGGATTCTTTGAACCGCCATATTCCGTCCGATCAGCCAAAGCTCCGGATCCCCAGCGATAAATTCCGCAGAAGCATTGGCGTCTATGCGGGAATGACATACAGCGTCGACGGCACGTTGCTTTCTAAGGAGGACTACGAGAAGCACCTCCAACAGGTCATGCCTTCGAACGCCGACGACCAGTTTGTGATCAATCTCGAGAAAGAGAAAGGCTGGATTCTCGATCCGTCGCAGAAATAGGTCTCCGAATGTCAACTGTGAGATGGTCTGTTGTGCGATGTCTAATGTACTTGATTCAACAACCCAATAACCCAATGTCTCGAAGGGCAGGAATCATTGAGCCCAAATTTGGGTACATGGGTTATTTGGTCGTTTGGACAAGGAAACAGGAAGATTAAGACATCGCACAACAGACCATCTCACAGTTGACATTTTAGTTTCATAGGCTGCCGCTACCGTCTAACCCATAAGCCCGAGCCATGATGACAATCGGGTGAACCGGTTTCTTTCCAGTTCCTTGTTGGACCTGGATTGCCGACAGCGGGCAGTCGCTAACGGTGCAGGCACCTTCTGTTTTGAGAAACTTGAACAGCGGTTTGCCGACCTTCATCGAGGCCTCGAAATTCTCTTTCTTCACGCTCCAACTGCCGTCGTGCCCGCTGCAACACTGCATGCGAGAGACTTCAGCGCCCGGGATGAGCTGCATGAGTTCCTGCGCTTTGAACCCGATGTTCTGCGCTTTGAGGTGGCACGGCTGATGGTAGCGGATCTTGCCGATTTGTTGCGAGAACCCCAAATCCAGTTTTCCTTCTTCATGCACGCCTACTAAATACTCGGACAGGTCATAGGTGTTTTCGGCGACGAGCCTGGAATCGTCGCTCGGCAAGAATCGCGGATACTCCTGCTTCAGCATGTAACTGCAACTTGCGCTCGGCACGACGATTTTGTATCCCTGCCGGACAGCGCGGCTTAGTGAGGCCACGTTCGACTCGATTTTCTTCTGCGCTCGCTCCACCAGGCCCCCATCCAGAAACGGTAGGCCGCAGCATTGCTGCTCCGGGATAATGCACTCGATTCGGTTTTTCTGAAAGACAGCGACCGCAGCTTGGCCGATCTCCGGGTCGTTGTAATTGACGGTGCAGGTGTAAAACAGCGCGACCCTTTCGGCACCCCTGGCCTTGGGCGGAGCAGATCGTTTGCGACTCCATTTCGCAAACGTCTCGCCATGAAAGGTGGGGAGCAATCGATCCCGGTGGACGCCCAAATACTTTTCCATCAAACCGCGTAAAAAAGAATTCTGATTCGCCCAGTTGACGAGCGGTGCTGCCCAACTGGCCAGCCTGCCCACCAGATCCGTATCTCCGAATATCCGGTCGGCGAAGCGGGTTCCTCGCTGCCTGGCATCCACGAAGTGTGTCCGCATGATCGTTCTCGGGAAATCGATGTCCCACTCGTGCGGAGGAACATATGGGCAGATGACGTAGCAAAGCTTGCATTGGTAGCAGAGATCGACGATCTGTTTCACATGCTCGTCCTTGAGCGCCTCCGTCTCACCGAAGTTCTCGTCTACCAGCCGGAACAGGTCCACAAAAGACGGACAGAGGGTGTGACAGAGCGTGCAGCCATAGCAGATGTCGAACACCCGCACGATTTCCTTACGCGTGGCTTGCGGGTCCCAGAACTCCGACGAGGAAAGGTCAAAGTTGAACATGTTGCGTTCTCTTCACAATCACTTCGATTTTTGCGTTTCTTTCTGCTTTTTTGTGGCCGTTTTTCTGTCGCGGAGTGAAGCGGCAATCATTCGCGCCGCTTCGGTTGTGCCGACTGAATTCGTGTCGATCATCTGCTCGGCTTCGGCATATAGCGGTGAGCGAAGCGACAAGATGGACCGCAATTCAGCCATTGCAGAAGTACGATTGGCCATTGGACGCGTGTCGCCTTGGCCCAAAACTCGCTTCCAGTGATTTTCCGGACTGGCCTTCAACCATACGGTGTGCGTGCGGCGTTTCAGCAGTTGCCAAGTTTCAGGATCGGTGACGATCGATCCGCCTATTGCGACGACCATCGGTTCGTTCTGCATGAGAAGTTTCATCAGAAGATCATAGGCGCGGCGCTTATAGTAGGCTTCGCCGTGGAGAGAGAACAATTCACCCAGCGAGAGGTTTGTATCGCTTTCAATTAAGGCATCCAATTCGATAAAGCGAGCGCCCAAAATCCTCGCGAGGGCCTTCCCGATGCTGGATTTACCGGCTCCGCGCAGCCCCACCAGCGCGATGACACGTTTCTGCTCCTCCTCTATAGACATAAGCGATACGATCGGGACGTCTAAAGCGTTGGCAACATCCGCGAGACGCGCCACTGAAATGTTCCCCTTACCGGCCTCGAGATCGCACAGGAATCGTGGTGAGATACCCGAACGCTCGGCAACTTCCCTCAAGGTCCAACCCATGCTTGTGCGCCGCGCGCGAACCCTTCTGCCGATCTGAGCAAGGACAGACTCACGGTCCATTGTGTGCACTATACTGCAGATTGACAGTGTTGAGTAGGGGAAATATGCTACAAGTTTGTGCTGTAGCGGCTCAGCAACACCCCTCCTAAGTTAGGAGGGGTGCCTGCGAGGACGGCGAAGCGCGAGCCCGGTAGGGCGAAGCCTCAAAAGAAGTCCGAGCAGGCGGCGTGGTTCCCAACAGAACCACCTCGCCATCGCTTCCGCTCGGGCACCCCTCCTAACTTAGGAGGGGTGTTGCAGGGAATTCCCGCCGCTACAGTTCACATAAAATCCTAGTATCCTGAAACAGGGGGGAAGCCATGGCCAAAATGTTCATTGCTGGAGAGTCCGTCGGTTCAAACTCCGGGCAGACATATAACGTGATCAATCCCGCTACGGGCGAAGTCGTGGACTCCGTACCGAAAGGAACTGAAAGCGACGCCAGCGCTGCGGTCGATGCGGCGTATGCGGCTTTTCAGGCGTGGTCGGAAGCTTCTGCCGAATCCAGGGCGCAGCTCATTCTGAAGGGGATTGAAGCGGTCAAGAAGGAGCTTAATGATCTGGCCGTCCTTCTGACGAAGGAACAAGGGAAGCCCGTCGGAGATTCCCAGCGGGAAATCGAGCACTTTCTGCACGGCATGAACTTCTATGCCGGCCTTGCATCGAAGATTCGTGGCGCCTATGTACCGTTACCGGACAACAAGATGTATGGCATGGTTTTGAAGCAGCCGGTGGGCGTGACCGGAGCCATCGTGCCTTGGAATTTTCCAATCACGTTGATGGGGACGAAGGTTGGACCGGCTCTTGCCGCTGGATGCACGGTCGTGGTTAAACCGGCATCAACCACGCCTCTGACGACCATTCGCATCATAGAACTGCTGAATCAGGCCGGCCTGCCCAAAGGTGTGCTCAATGTAGTGATAGGTCCCGGCGGTGTGGTCGGGGAAGAACTTCTCCGCAATCCTAAGGTGGCTCGCATTGCCTTTACGGGTGAGAGCAAGACCGGCAAACACGTCATGGAAGTCGCCGGCAGCCGGATGAAGCGTGTGACGTTGGAGCTTGGCGGCAGTGATCCTATGATTGTCTGCGACGACGCCGACATCGACAAAGCACTCACCGGTGCCTCTGTCGGACGTTTCTACAACTGTGGTCAGGCCTGCCTCGCCGTGAAACGCTTGTATGTGGTCGAGAGCATTTACGGTCAGTTTGTCGAGAAGCTTGTGGGAAAGGTCCAACGCTTGAAGCTCGGCAACGGAATGGACAAGGACACACGGCTTGGCCCCATGCACACGAAAGCGCAGCGGGAAGAAATCGAATCGCAAACCGCGGACACCGTCAAGCGAGGAGCAAAGATTCTCATCGGCGGCAAGCGTCCGGACGGCGCGGAGTTCGAAAAGGGATTCTTTTATCTTCCGACGGTGTTGACCGACGCGCCGCATGATTCGCGCGTCGTAACAGAAGAAACCTTTGGCCCGCTGCTGCCGGTCTTCAAAGTCAAGGATCTGGACGAGGGAATCGAGAAAGCCAATAGCTCTCAATACGGTCTGGGCTCTTCGGTTTGGACAAAGGACCTCGGCAAAGCGCGGCGCGCTGCCGAACGGCTGCAGGCAGGCAATGTCTGGATCAACTCACTGCATATCGGTTACGACGAAATGCCGTTTGGCGGCGTCAAATTCAGCGGTATCGGCCGCGAGCACGGGCCCGAAGCGCTAGAGTATTATCTGGAGCCGAAAGGAGTCGTCGTCGCGACGCCATAACGCTCGCGGTGGGACATTCCCCTCCTCGCAGAGGAGGGGTGGCGCGACAGCTTAATAGAAGGTGGCGAGCCGGGGTGGTCAGTCCGGCGAAAAGTTGCTCCGAGCTGACCACCCCGTCTGCGCCTCGCTTCCGGCGCATCCACCCCTTCTCTTTGAGGAGGGGAATGCGCTGTACTGACTATCATTATGGCTAAAATGATTATTGCCGGAGAACACCGCGATGCTTCCGACGGCGGGACGACTGAGATTCGGAATCCCGCCACCGGAGAACTCGTCGAGCGTGTTGCCTCGGCAACACAGGAGGATGTCGACCGGGCAATCAATGCTGCTGAAGCGGCATTTAAGAAATGGTCTTTGGTTCCTCCACCCAAACGGGCCGAGATCCTTTTCACCGCATCGCACATTCTGAAGGAGCGTGAGAAAGAACTCGCCCGCCTTCTCACTAAAGAACAAGGCAAGCCCGTACGGGAAGCCGTCCTCGAGATCCGCCGGTTTGCGCACACCCTCGAGCACTACGCCGGCTTAGCCAAGACCATTCGCGGTGGATACGTGCCGGCTCTCGATGACCGGCGTTACGGCATGATCATCAAGAAACCCATCGGTGTGTGCGGTTCGATTGTGCCCTGGAATTTTCCGGTGTCTTTGCTTGGCAATAAGATCGGGCCGGCGCTGATTACTGGAAACACCGTCGTGGTCAAACCCGCCGGAACCACGCCATTGACGGACATTCAAGTCGTCCACATTCTCCATGAGGCGGGATTGCCGCCTGGCGTGCTCAATGTTGTTCCTGGGCCGGGCGGGATCGTGGGCGAATCGCTGCTGAAGGACCCGCGGGTACGCAAAATCGGTTTCACGGGAGCCACTTCCACGGGGAAACATGTTATGGAAGTCGCGGCCCAGAACATCAAACGGGTCACTCTGGAACTTGGAGGCAGTGACCCGATGATCGTTTGCGACGATGCGGATATCGACGAGGCCGTGAGCGCCGCATCCGTTGGGCGATTTTTCAATTGCGGCCAGGCTTGTCTGGCAATCAAGCGGCTTTATCTCTTTGACAAAATCTATGATGAGTTCGTCCCAAAGTTGGTCAGCAAGGTAGAGAAGCTACGCGTCGGCAACGGCCTCGAACAGGGCGTGATTGTCGGGCCTCTGCACACTGCAGCACAACGGGAGGAAGTCGAAGATCAGGTGAAGGACGCTGTCAAAAGAGGTGCGCGCATCCTTATTGGTGGTCGTCGTCCCCCCGACGATGACCTGGGGAGTGGATACTTTTATCTGCCGACGATCCTCGTTAATGTCGACGAAAAATCGCGAGTCGTCCAAGAGGAAGTATTCGGGCCTGCGCTGCCGATCATGCGCGTGAAAGATCTTGATGAGGCACTCGAAAAGGCGAACAACTCCATTTATGGCCTGGGATCTTCCGTATGGACACGCGACCTCGACAAAGCCACGCGGGCTGCCGAAGGACTCGACGCCGGCTATACATGGATCAACTCGCCACAGATCATTTTTGATGAGTTGCCGTTTGGCGGCCTCAAGCAAAGTGGCTTAGGTAAAGAGCACGGCTCGGAAGCTCTCGACTATTACATGGAAACCAAGTCTGTCGTCGTGGCACGCGAGGTCCCCTCCTAAGTTAGGAGGGGTGGCCCGAAGGGCCGGGGTGGTTCCCGAGCGAAACATCTAGTTTGGGAACCACCCCGCCTCGCTTCGCTCGGCACCCCTCCTAACTTAGGAGGGGAGTTTCATTAGGAGTCCTTATGGCGTTAGTCGATTATCGGGTACAAGACGGCATCGGCATTATCGAGCTGAACAATCCGCCTGTAAACGCGTACACATTGGACAGCCTCAAGCAACTGGACGAGGCAATTGTGAAGGCGAGATTCGATGAGAACGTCCACGTCTTAGTATTGCGCGGCGCAGGCGAAAAGTTTTTTAGTGCCGGCGCGGATATCAACATGTTGTCGAAGGAGTCGACGGAGTTTCGCAATCAATTTGCGCTTTTGGGCCACGAAACTTTGGCCCGCCTTGAAAACACACCAAAGCTGGTGATTGCCGCGATCAATGGCCACTGCGTCGGCGGTGGACTCGAGATCGCGATGGCCTGCGACCTCCGCATTGCGAAGAAAAATGCCGGCCGGACAGGTTTAGCTGAAGTAAATCTGGGTGTCATTCCGGGAATGGGCGGGACTCAACGATTGCCGCGGCTCGTCGGAAAAGCGCGCGCCATGGACTTGGCCGCATCGGGTCGAGTGATCGCGTTCGAAGAAGCGCGCGACATTGGATTGATTAATGAGATATTCGAGGGCGCGGACTTCTTCGACCAAATTCTAGGTTATGCCCGGCAGTTCGTCGCGCCGAACAAAGCCAGCAGAGCCGTGGGATTGATCAAGAGAGCGATCCAAAGCGGAATCCAGGGAAGCCAATGGGAAGGGCTCGCGTTTGAGCGGGAGCTGCTGGCCCAGGCGTTCTCCAGCGCCGATGCGGCTGAGGGACTGACCGCGTACAGAGAAAAGCGCGTAGCAAAGTTTCAAGGGAAATAAGCTCGCCGCCTACCGGCCAGCTGCAAGTTTTTGTTTCGTTACGTTGATGACCGCATCGAGCCATTCATTGATCTTCACTGGTCCAAGCACAGCGGGTTGGGTGCCGGTCACCGGATTGGCGCCGAGGCAATGAGTGCCAGAAAGTATCGCTTCATTATTTCGGCTTGGCCTGACCCGGATCGCGAAATCCCTTGTTGTAACCTTCGACTTCGTTCATCGGCGCACAGATTCCCTCGGATATCCCCGCGAACAATCCTTTCCAGCCAAAATAAGTTATCGCATCATCGGGCACTTTCTTGTAGGTCTTCTTGCCGCCCACATACGTCGCCGTGTAGTACTCGGGATCGTACAGGGTCATTTGAAGTTCAATGGTGTTGTAGGCAGTCCGCGTGTACCTTTCCTCGATACGTGCATGGAAACTTTTAGGAAGTCCGGCGTTATCCAGCCATGCCCGTTCGTCGAGCCCGACCGTGTTGACCACAAGAGTGTTTCCCTCCCACTTCGCTACCGAGTGCCCGTACCATGCCGGTCCGAGGTTTTCGAGGTTCTGGCCGGAAGGCAGTTCGCGGCCGTCCGTCCAGAGGTAGCGTATCCGGTGTTCCCACTGGAACACTTGGAGGATTTTGTCCTTGGTCATGATGAATTCCATCGGCTCGTCATCATTATTTAGTCTTGGAAAACCCATCGGGTTGCAGGTGTACCATGGCGCGTTTCCCACAGCTCCTCCCGCAGCTCGATCCGCGACACGTCCGGCCATTGCCGCCACTCCCGCCGGCGTCAAAGGAGGAGCCGGTGCACCAAGACTGTGATCGACTCTGGTCATCATCCAAATTCCGGCAAAATCGTGGGGATCGAAAACGTTGTTTTCCGAAGCGGACTCATATCGCGCCTTGAACTTATCCTTCTCGTCTTGCCCATTCGCGATCCCGGCAAACAAAATGATGACCATCGGCAGAACGGCGGCCAAAGTGATCGAGCGATTTCGCATGGGATGCCTCCTAGTCCACAGGATTTTGTCCGCGATCACGCGACATTATTTCTGAACCGTCGGCAAGAATAACTTTGACGACAATGGCCGTGGGTCCGCCATTGGCGGCGGGATTGACGACGGCGGTGACCTCCTGACCCAATTTCAACGTATTTCGGTTATAGCCTTCCTGCGCCAGTTGGCTGACGCCCGCGTTTTCAAAACCCCAGGTCACGACTTTGCCGGTTTCGTCCTTCACATCCATCCAAATCACGACGTGAGGATTACGCCAGTCCACGCGCGCGACGGTGCCTTTCAATGTAATCCGTTTTTTCATGTCGTAGGTTGCGCCTCTGCCGTGATGTGCATAGAGCGTACTTGCGACTACGGATAAGACGAACAATAGAATCGAAATACGTCTCATCTGTTCTCCCTTCGCTATTTATACGGTTCGGATGATCTCGCCGGAATTATATCTTGCGGATGTTGACTGTCAACGTGGTTTGACAGTCCAGATGGAGTTGTTAAACTGAGGCCCCGAAATCGTCAGGAATTGGAGTTGCGCATGAAACGTCGTCTTAGTGTTTTTACGGCATTCTCAATTCTCATTTTGTGAAGCGGCACCGTCAATCCTTGAAGACCTGCCGATCCTGATTTTTGTCGATAATGTAGCCGAGAAAGCCAACAACAGCCATTACCAGTACGACGACAACGGCAGCCTTAATTGCCAATATCATAAACGCTAAAAAGAATTGCCGATGAAAGGCATCATGCGGCCGAAATAAATGACACCAACCCAGAGAAGCACCGTAACCGTCGTTACGACTTTGGCGCGCGCCGACGCGTCCTGCCCGGGTCCGAGTTTCCAGGGTTCTTCAAACATCGTGAAGTACAAGATATTCACACCGGCGATCATCATCAGAATCATTTTGATGTGAAGAGATAGATTCTGCGTGTACTGATCTGGGATCGTGACAAAGAACAACATGCCGGTGGAAACGTTGAGACCAAATCCTAAAATTCCCCATGGAAGCAGCCGATGCAATGCAGAAAATGAGATGTTCTTCGCTATTCCCAACATTCGCAGGTTAACGATCAATGCCACTCCGAGAATCATCGAAAGCCCAATGAAGTGCAAGGTTTCCAGTGTCGGCCATGCCCAGTTGGTTGCATTGATGAAATCTGCAATCGATGTCACGCGAATCCATTCATTATCGGCCGGATCCGCTCCCGGCACGGTAATCTCCGGATGCCGGATTTCACCACCCATATTCGCCGCTCTGGCCATTAGGCCAAACGTGATGAGAGAAAGAACAAGCACCGCGATCCAGTTTCCATTTGTTGCGCGAGACGTGCGGCGGAACTGCCACAGGCCGAGCCAGGCCATCATGCCGGTGATTTCCATGAAGGCCAGAGCAAGCAGAGCCGCATCCTGGTGTCTCTCCATGAGAACATCGGAGACGCCGGGCTGATCCTTGATCGCTCGCTGAGCCGCTTTACCCGTCATGTACACAGGAACGGACATGAGGGCAATGATCAAGAAGATTGCGAGAGCGGCCCGTTTCATTGGATCGCTCTTTACGTAGAGACTAACGAGGAATAACCCGAGTCCTACGCCGAAGCCGACGGTCGGAAAATGATTCAGTAAAAGATGTATGTGTGTCAGCGTCGATAAATTCATAGTGAACTCCCTGACCTCTCTACTTACCGCTGGACGACGATATGACGCCCGGTCCAACGTAGGCCAACAACCGGCCCGCAGTGATGGCTCCCGTCCAGCACACAACGGTTGCGAACGCGAGGATCTGTCCGTTCATCTGAACAGGCCTCTTTTCCAGGAGGGGATCGCCAAAAACCTCCCGATCGATTCGATGCATCAGGAAAAGAGCCGCGGCGATAAATGCGAGCTTTACGTAAAAGACCGGATCGATAATTTTCGTAGTTGCGTCGATGGCGAACAAGACGATGCCTGTGACCGCATTGACGTAGAAACCCACCCACATATATGGATACATTTTTCGAACGTCCGCCAAGGGTACCTCGCGAGCGCAACCCAAAATCCGCAAGGCGATTAGACCGCTAATGCCTGCCACCACTCCCATTCCGAGAGTGTGAAGAAAGAGAACACCCGGATATGCGAGCAGAGAATTCGATTCGCGCACCCATACCGAGAAGCCACTTTGTTCGACCGCCGACAAAAATTGCATCATAAAAAAGGTCCTTATTCCACGAGCGACGCCACTATACCGAAATGAAAGATTTGGCAAAATGCCAAAATGCCTTCTGGCGGTAGTGACTCGGTTCAAAATTTGCGGATCTCTCAACTGTAGCGGCGCTCTATGAGCGTCGACAGTGCAGCAATTTAGACATCGCTGGCGGTCATAGCCCGCCGCTTCAGTTGAAACTGAGTCACCACCCTTCTGGCGATTCAAATGACAATGGAAAAAGCGGTATGCTAGAAACCCGACCAGCAGATTTCGGGCAAAAGGTTGAGTTATGGAGGACTTATGAAGAGGTTGTCATCTCTACGATGGGGACCAATCGGCTCGATGATCGGACTCGCGCTCGTCTTCATCTCTGCACCGGTACTGAACGCCCAGAGCGGACATCCGATGTTGGGCGGCGCCAAAGGTGCGGTGAGGTCTTCGAAGGGTACGTTGCTCGAAGGAATGGCCATGCAGTTGGTTTCGCACAAGAATGCGATCCGCACCACCGTGTACAGCGACCGTGACGGAAGGTACGAGTTTCCGAAGCTGGAGTCCTGGTGGTACACGCTCCGTGTTGCGCGGCCATTGGAATATAAGCCGTACCAGCGCGATGCGGTTTGGATTGAAGGAGCCACCACGCTGGACGAAATCGTGCTGGAGCGTGTGACCGATTCTGAATTCTTGCCGCCAACGCCGGAAATTCTGGCGCAGCTCACCGACGCCGAATGGCTATACAACCTGCCGGGAACGGTGCAGGAGAAAAAGATCTTCAGCGATACCTGCGGGAGCGGATGCCACAACTATCAGCAATCATTGCGGAACCGGTTTGACGAGAAAGGCTGGAGTCTGATGCTGGACCGGATGACGCTTTATGGGGGCCGACTCGTCATCGAGAAAAACCGGCCCGGTCCCGATGGCAAGATCCCCATTGGCTTTGGATTAACCGAAGAAAATAGGGATATCCTCCTCAAGTTTCTTGCGCGTGTTCGTGGGCCGCAGTCCGAGTTTCCGCCAATGAAACCGTTTCCCAGGCCAAGAGGCGCCGCGACGCGCGTCATCATTACGGAATATGAATTACCGCGCTTCGACGTTCGCGTGCACGACGTGGCGGGAGATGCGGACGGAAACATCTGGTACACCAGTAATCGCAGTCCAATTATTGGAAAGCTCGATCCCCGTACCGGAGTCGCGAAGGAATATCAGGTCCCGGTCACGCCGGGGAAGCATACCGGTCAACATTGGCTGGCCATAGCCAAGGACGGCAAAATTGTTTTTACCGAAACATGGTCGAATAACCTCGGAGTGCTCGACCCGGCGACAGGGCAAGTGACAAAGTGGAGAGGGACGGGGGGCAACAAGGGACTTGCTCCTGATGGATTCGTGTGGGGAACCTGCGATGGTCATTACCTGTGCAAGTTTGATCCCAAGGTTTCGGGTGAGCCCATCCAGAAAATCCCTCTCAAGAAATCACAAAACACTTACGGGAACGACGTTAGCGAGGACGGGAATTTCTTCGTCGGCGGAACTCCATGGCAAGCGAACTTTGACGGCATTGTTTGGGCGGACCTTCGCACCGGCGAAATCTGGGAAGTGCAAACCGAATCCGGCCATGCGGACCCGTCACGAGGAGGAGTTGATCCCGAAGGAAACGGCTGGAACGGTGGGAGAGGCGGGCGAATCACAGAATTCGAAAGGAAGACGCATCAGGTCCGCGAATGGGAATCACCCACGCCTTTTGTCACATTCTACGAAGCCAAGCCGGACAAGAACGGCGAGATCTGGGCGGGAGCGCAGCGCGGAGGCCGGATGGTCCGGTTCAATCCCAAGACCGACCGGTGGATCGAATACATATTTCCTGAGCCGTTCTCGCTGGATTGGCGGACCTGGATCGATAATTCGACGAATCCTGTAACCGCCTGGTATGGGGACCACAACGGATACATCGTCCGTATCCAGCCTCTGGAGTAAACAATGCAAAACGCAGGGATATTGACGATGATACTAATGCTCGGCTTGCAGAACTTCGGAGCACGCGGTACGCCGGATCCTCCCAGAGGGAGTCTCCAGCGTTCGGCAGAGATTCTCTATTTCAAGAGGTTTGCCGAGAGCGGTTCCGAGCGGGGAAAAGAAATTTACTTCTATAAATGTTGGGTCTGCCACAACGACTATACGAGGGCAGCCGGAACAACTGCCCCCACATTGAGAGATCTCTACAAACGCCCCAGATTGATATCGGGACAGCCTGTCAACGATCAAACTGTGGCAGCGAAGATCAAAAACGGCGGTCCCAACATGCCCGCCTACCAGTACACGCTGACGGAGCAGGATCTCGCGGACCTGGTGGGTTTTCTGCGCGAGGGAAAGTGTTGTTGGGAAGACTTCGAGGAGAAGGAACCACCCCGCAATCCGCGATATAAGGCGAAGTAAAAGGATGCGTGCCAACTGTAGCGGCGGTCTGTGACCGCCGGCGATCTCGCAAATTGCTGGATTGTCGGGGGTCATAGAAGCTGTGAACGAATTGAGCCGTCTGCCAATCTAGCCGCGAAGCGGCAACAGAAGCTAGCCCAGGGCGTTAGCCCTGGGTTTGATTTCCGATCGGACACAAGCCGCGAAGCGGCGGCAGATGCTGCAAATCTGACGCCCCTTCGGGGCTCTGACATGGACAAACACGAACCCCAGCGCGCGCGCTGGGCTATCTTCTCACGCCGCTTCGCGGCTTGGGCAACACGCCCTGACGCCCCGGGCTACCTTTCTGTCGCCGCTTCGCGGCGAAACAATTCATTCACACCTCACATACCGCCGCTACAGTGCCGATTGCGCCGGATGTCTGATAACATTGGCGCCGCATGACCAGCGCGATTCGAGAATTCGCGGAGTGGCTCTCTCACACGTCACCCAGCATCCTCATTCAGACCCACAACGCGTCGGTCATTCCGACGATTCAGTCTATTCACATTATCGCCATTGGCGTCGTGCTGACGTCCGTGCTGATGATCGACCTGCGCATCCTGGGATGGGCAGGACACGATCAAACCCTCCGCGAGACGACAGACCGGTTTGGTCCATGGTTGTCGTGGGCACTGTTGGTGTTGCTCATCACAGGTATTTCGATGGTGGTCGGCGAGCCTGTGCGGGCGCTGCTAAGCTTCTCGTTCTGGCTCAAGATGTTCTTGGTTGCTCTGGGCACGCTTATCGCGACGTTCTTACAAATCACTGCGAAGAGGAACGAGCAGACGCTGGTGAATCGCCGCACCGTCAAATCGCTAGCAATCCTGACGCTGTTGATCTGGGTGGGCATCGTCATCCTGGGCCGTTTGATCGCTTATGACTACGTGTGGGGGAGTTGGTCACTCAAACCAACGGCGTAATTTATCGGAATGGATATTGCTGGCTTTTTGGCATCAGTGGAATCATCAAATCTCGCTACCGCCATTCGAGATTCGCTTTACCTGTTTCCGCTGATCGAATCCCTCCATGTTCTCGGACTAACTCTCGTCTTCGGCACGATTGTCATCGTCGATCTCCGCTTGCTCGGGATCGCGTCGATCCAGCGGCCCTTCACGCGGATTACGTCCGATATTCTGAAATGGACGTGGGCGGCCTTTGTCTGGACAGCGACTACGGGGATGTTGATGTTCATTACGAATGCGAACGTCTATTATCACAACTCTTTTTTCCGAACGAAGATGGTGCTGCTCGCGCTTGCGGGGTTGAACGTGGCGATATTTGAGCTCACGTCGGGCCGGACGGTGCATCATTGGCATAAGGACGCGGCCGCGCCCCGCGCCGGGAGGGCTGCCGCCATCCTGTCGCTCGTGTTATGGATCACGATCATCTTTATGGGCCGTTGGATCGGTTTCACCACATCACAATCTAAAGCCCCGCTCGAGCCGGGTATCAACGCTGACGATCTTTTCCCTTCACCACCACCCAAATAGCGAATTAAACTCCCCTCCTGAGTTAGGAGGAGTGCCGAGCGAAGCGAGGCGGGTGGTTCCCTTTTGGAACCACCCCGTCTTCGCTCGCTGCGCTCGCGAATCCACCCCTCCTAACTTAGGAGGGGAAGGAAGAACATGGCTGTAGTCCGTACCACTATATGGACGTTTTTGACGCTTCTCGTGATTGCCTCCGCGGCCTCGATCGCATTCGGACAACTGCACCCGCCGGAATTCAAAGGCCTGAGGGGCGTGCCGTTTCCGTCGATGAATCCACCGCCCGATGTGCGCAGTTACGGAGAAGGGCCGGCCTGGGACGGCCGGCCGCCTGATGGTGTACAGCCGCTGCCGCTGGATATGTTCGCGTCGAAAGATTTCTACAAGGACCGCGCGCTCTGGATGGACAAGCGGTATTGGCGCTGCAACTCCGCGAGGCAGATTACGGATATGCGTAGCGGCGGGGCCGGTCAAAGCACCGCCGATCCGCGAATCGGGAGCAATCCGACTGTGTCGGCCCGTTGGGGCGACTGCAATATGGATTGGCCTCGCGAGAACATCGTGAGCCCTTATCCTTTCAAGACTGCGAGGGACCACTACCAGGCGCTACTGGCCGATGCGAAATCTCGGGGCGGGCCGACCAAGCATACCTATGAAACGATGCCGAAATGGGACGGCGCCTACGGCGAGTATGTTCCGAACGGCCGGCGTGTTTGGAACTATTGGCGCGCCAACCAGGTCCCGACGATCTTGTCGTTGCTGACACCGGACTATCAGCAGCGCATGGTACGGCAGGTCTATCACGAAGGCGTCAACGCGGCGCATCAGTGGTCTGCTTCATATTGTTGGCCCGAGGGATTCATGCGGCAGTGGGCGACGGGGCCAAAGCCCAGTCGCATCATCGTGACGCCAGAAATCGTCACATTTTTGGGCAGCGCCATCTCGCGCATCGTCTATCTGAATAAAGAGGCGCCACCGCGTGCGGATGTTCCGCAGTGGTACGGAGACACAATCGGTTTCTGGGACGGCGAGGCGCTGATCACCTGGACATCTAACATTCAGGGCTGGAACCAGCATTCGGGTTTTGAGTGGAGCAATAAACTCGAAGCGATCGAGATCCTGACTCCGGCTCGCGACGCCTCCGGCAAGTTCCTTGGCATCGATTGGGAAGCGATATTTTACGATCCCGAAGCGCTGGTTGAGCCAATCCGGACACTGTGGCATAGGAATTACCAGCAGTCGTGGAGTACCGCTGGCCGGCTCACATGGACGGAATGCACCCGGCCTCTCTATCCGGTCGATGGATTCGCGACACAGGTTGCGCCGGGGCAGGTCATCCAGTACCGAGTCCCCGATATGTTCGACCGGCCGTGGGCCAAGATCTGGGAAGAGTTTTTCGAAAAAGATATGGACCGGCCCAAAGAAGAGCTTGATCTAGGTTTCAAATAATCAGGACGTGTAACGGAGACAATTGCAATGCATATCAATGAAATTTCAGCGGCGATATCCGCCGTGATCTTCTCAGGTGCGCTGTTGACGCCCATCGCTGATGCGCATCATTCGTATGCGATGTATGACGGAAGTGTGTACCGGGTCTTTACCGGAGTGATCGTTCGCGTCATCCCCAACGCCGCGCATTTCGAGTTTCACTTCGTTCCTTTGAACGAAAAACGGGATGCGCTGGTGCGCGACGAGAAAGGCGAGCCTCTCGTTTGGGTCGTTCAGATGGAAAGCGCCGGGGAAGCACTCAAACAAGGCATCACGCTGGAAAGCTTCCCAAGGGGTGCCGTCATCAGCATGGGAATCCATCCACGGCGGGATGGTAAACCGGCCGGAGACCGAGGAGAGTCGGGTATATTCCAATGCCCCAAAGGTAGCGTCCCCAAACCAGGTATGCATTGCGACTCCGTCGAGGGCAGCAAATCCTTTGGGCCGGGCGTGCTGCCGAAGGAGACTGCGAAGCCGTCGCAGTAATCTTAATTATCGCGAGGGTATGCAGTCCCGTCCGGGCGGGAGCCCGTCAAGATATCGTGCATATTCGGCGTGTCGCCGACACCTTTGATGGTTTCTCCTTTTTCGGTAAGGGCGGTTTGCTTGTTCAGATTGTTATTGTCCCCGTGCAGGTCTGCTACAGTCTTCGCTATCAGTTCACCTTTCGCGTTGTACTACGGTCCGGTGCCGATGCGCTCGCGAGCATGTAGGATCGTGACGGCATTATCCCCGGCTCGCGTGCTCAGATACGCATGCCATGTCTTGGTACTGCCCACGGCTTCCGCCAGCGTCTGGCAGGTGTAATCTGCGCCCGCAATTCCCGCAAGGTTTGCACCGTCCCCGGAGCCTTTGCTCGAAACAAAGAAACTCATCGGCTGACGAGCGGCTGCAGTTTGCAGGCTAATCACGACCTTCCAGATCATGCCTCCTTCGGCACCCGTGTCCGCCAGATATAAAACGCCGGTTCCGCTATCTCGTACGGCTTGATGACCCTCGGCCTTGAGGCCTCCGATCCGATCGATCACTTTTCCGTCTTTCACGGTTATGAGTTGATGACCATTCGTGTCGGAAACATAAAACGTGTCGGTCTTCTCGTCCATAGTGAATCCGGAGCCCATGGTGAGATTCAGAGGACCCCAATCTTCAATGAAGTTTCCGGTCTTAGGATCCCAAACCGTAATGCGGGGGTCATCGCCGTGATGGTCCAAGACAATGAGCCGGCCTTTCGAATCCATCGCGACTCCGTGAATGCCGTCGAGTTGTCCGGGGCGGCGTCCTTTGATACCGCCGATGATCTTGATGAACCTTCCATCTTTATCGAATTGGACGATGCGGTGGTTCTCGTAACCGTCCGCGACGAAGATGTCGCCATTGGCAGCAACGTAAACATCGCTCGCACGATTGAACGAGGTCTTTGAAGTGTCATCGCCCTTCACGCCTTTCGTTCCGATCGATATCAACTGCTTGCCGTCGACCGTGAACTTGTAGACCATTTGGCCGTTTCTGTCGCCGATCCAGACGAAACCAAATCGATCCACATCGATGTTGTGATCGTCCACGAACAGACCTGTACCCCAGCTATTCAGGAGTTTTCCTTCACGGTTGTAAACGAGAACCGGCGGGTCCGAACGTCTCAAAACGAAGATTGTGCCCTTGCCGTCGGCTGCTACTGAGACAGTATCTCTGGCCTTTCCCGTCGCGTTTGGGAAGGACTCCACAAACTTTGTGAATTCGTATTTATACTTTGGGGACTGAGCGAAAGACCCAATGGCGAAAGCGCTGATAGCGGCTATCACGCAGATGTATTTTCTCATGGAGATTCTCCGTGTTTTTTGTGTAACATCCCGCCAGTTAAGCAAGATGTTTATACAACCTCTTCCGGATTTGAAGGAGAGTTTTATGAAGCGAATTGTTACAGCGCTCCTCATGGCTAGCGTCGTCGTCGCCGCACCGCTCGCGGCGCATCACGGCAGGGGCGCAACATATGCAAAGACCGATCTTTCGTTAAAAGGCACGGTCAAGGAAGTTCTGTGGCGCAACCCTCATATCGCGATCTTTTTGGATGTGAAGGATAACGATGGCAAGGTCACGACTTGGGCAATCGAACACAGCAATATCAGCCAGTTGGCCAGATTGGGATACAGCCGGACTACGCTGCGTGCCGGCATGGAAGTCACCGCCGTTGTGAATCCGGGTGCCAAAGGTGAGCCGATCGGACTTTGCCAAAAGATCATTTTGGCCGACGGTAAGGAAATCTTTCTTCGCGATTCCCTGCCTGAAGAACTCCAGCGAGGGCCTCGAGGCGTCGGTAAGATCGACTAGCAGGTGTGATCTATGAAAAATCGTCTTATACGTTCAATCCCGGTTCTTGCGTTATCGCTGTTTCTTTCGCTCACGCTGCTGGCTCTGGGACAGGGTGGTGGGCAACGGGCGGCGGGAACTAATCCTGCGGCACAATCTGGAAGTTCCGCAGCCACCGCCAACCTGGTCGATGTGAATGGGAAAAAATTCGATCCACACGATTTCTCCGGGATTTGGATCCGGCGCGGCGGAAACCGCGCATTCGGACCGCCGAATAGTTGGCCTCCTCTGACGAAAGCCGGTGAGGACGTGATCAAGACCAGAATCCCCCCACCGGGTTACAGCCGCTATCCTCTCGTCAAAAAGATCGATGATCCGAAGGAAACCAACGATCCTACTTATGCGTGCAATCCGAAAGGCTTTCCAAGGATCCTTCTCGACACTGCTCATGATTTCAACGAAGTGGTCACGACGCCCGACAGGATTTTTCAAATCTGGCAGGAAGCCAGAGTCCTCCGCGAAATTTGGTTGGACGGCCGGGCAGTACCCTCGGGTGAACAACTCGAGAGTCTTGGACCGACGTGGTATGGACACTCGGTTGGGCATTGGGAAGGTGACACGCTGGTCGTCATCACCGTCGGACTTGAAGACAGAGCGTGGCTCGATCAATACGCATTTCCCAAAAGTTTTCACGCAAAGATTGAAGAGCGTTACAAGCTCCGAGACCCGAATACCTTAACGCTGCAACTGACCTTGACGGACCCGGAAATGTACACGAAGCCGTGGGTGTCGGACGTGAAAATCTGGAGAAAAGAAGCACGTAGGAACGTGACCTGGTATGGATGGTACGGCCTTTTCTCGGGGCTTGGGGAGTTGATCTGCGCTCCGATGAACGCGAATCCGTTTGTGTCGGCCGGCCGGGGAGGAGATTAAGAATGTCGTTGAAACTTCTTCCGGTGCTTGCCGCGATCCTCGCGTTCTCCGCCAGTCTGTGGGCACAGGAGAAAGACCCATTCCTCGGCATCTGGGAACTCAATCACGGCAAATCCCACTTTACTCTCCGCGGCGCGCCCAAAAGCCAAACGTTCGTCATGGTGCTCGAAGCCGGTGGATTCAAAAGCACGCGTGCCACGCTCAACGAGGAGTGCGCATGGGTTCGGGAGCAGCGGGCGCGCCACGTAGCAAACCTTCAGTGCTGAGGTCCTCATCAATGTCGGGCCAGTGAATTCCATAGCCAGCACCGCTGAGTTTCCAGTTCAGGCGTTGCTCGGCGGTCGCTTCCAGTAGCTTCGGATACCATGCCAATGGCACGATGATAGTCCGACCATCAACCAAATCAACGGCCAGCGTATCTTCGGTAAAGTGAACGTCTTTCACGCGCTCGCCAGGCTTAACTTCCGAAACGTGCATGCCATTTCTCCAAGAGGATTGCTTCGTTTTCCTTTAGCATACGCTGAATCCGACGCAGCTCCACAGGACTGAATCCAGGTTCGAAGTAGTCGCGGTTGAAACGGGGGATCAAATGTTGATTGATCTTCTTCTTAAGGTCATTGGTTCCCTTGAATTACGGAAGCGTGATTCGTCATTGTGTGAACGCCGGTGCACAGAAATTAACCAAGGGAATTCATAACGCAATAGTTCTACTTGGCTAAATCACTCTGTCGACTTGAAAATAATCGGGTCCAATGGCAGCGTAACTGCTGGGGGATAGGTTTGCTTGAACGACGGCAAAGTCAACAAGGAGGGAATATATGCTAAGGAAATTCAAAGAACGTTGTCGCTTTGCCGCTCCAGTGGTGATTTTCTCAGCTATGGTTGCGACAACGTCAAACGCAACTGCCCAGCCGCTATCGTGGCCACCACCGCCGTGTGGTGACGCCAATTATGGATGCGTCGATCTGGACGTTGGTGCGATGGGTCACCAGCAGTTGTCCCTGAGTCCTTCCAATGACTATCGTCTTCACCTGCCTTCGGATAGAGCTCAAATCGGGGGCATAACGATCTCCGGTGGACGTAATGTGATTCTTGTTGGAGGCGAAATCGACCTGATCGCTCCGTGCAATGCGTTCCTTGCGAGTAGCTGTCACGGTATCGATATTTCAAAGCCCACTTCCGGCTCTGTCTTTATCGAGGGGGTTTGGATTCGCAATCCGCAAGACCCGTTCTTGTTCAGTACTGGGGACGGTATTATTGTTGATGATTTAGCGTCGGCACCAAATGACATCACGCTACAGAATATTCGCGTCGATGGAATCTCCGGATGCGCGCCAGTTGGTTTTGATTACGCGGACGTATATCAACCGTTTGCCGCTCCGGGCGCGGTTCAACGTATCGATCGGCTGACCGCGACGACAAACTGTGGGGGCCTGGCGGTCGATCCTGATCTTGCATATAGCCGTGATAATACCTCTTCCCTAAATATCATAATTAAGAACACCAATATAAACGTGCTACCCAATAAGTACTTGGGTAACACCAATCGTTATGCATATTGGTTTACGTATGGGTCTCGGTCCTGCTACTCGGGTCCGGTTTCCCTTACCAACGTTTACGCCCAGGAACCCGACGGAACTCTGGCGGTCAACAGCGTCTGGCCTGACACGGATCAGCCGGCCGCCTGCGTTTCGGTATGGAATTTCGCTACAGGTCAGTTAACGTTCCCGAACTCTCCGCAAATTAGCGGATATATTACGGCGGGTTTGCCCTCCGGCGGTGACTTCGTGCCCGCCGGTGTCGCGGGAATAGGGTATGTTTCGCCCGGTTATCAACAATAAGAAGACGGAAGAAGGCACGTTTCAGGACCTTCCTAAAGCTGCACGATTGAACCAGTCCTCAAGTTGATGATCGCTCGGTTCACCGAGTGCTCGAACAGCAAGCGCCAGCTTTATAATGGCTCGCGCACACCCCAGAATTCCGCCATGTTTTGATTATGCGGCGGGCATACGCATCCCGAACTTTTCATTCTCGGCACGACCAAATGTGAATTCGAATTACCATTCATTGAGCATGTCCGTGCACACAAGAGGGAATTCTCCGGGACACACGACTGCCGGGGCCGGCAGGCGGCTTTTCAGATCAACGTGTTGCACGACTTTCGAAATGTGGTCATGAAGTTGCCTCAGGCGAGTGGAAATCGGCACCCACCCGGCCAGGGAACGGGGAAAGGGGACGCTGTGCGACTTGTTCACACCATATTTCTGTTTGGAATTCTAGTCACGGTGTCCATTCCACCACTTCAAGCTTTCCTGCAACTGCCGGGTAGCGTCCTGGTCACCATCACGTCCCCGGCTTCTGGTTCCACTGTCTACAACACGATTACCGTTAACGCTAGCGTGAATTCACCAGGCGCGACCGTCGCCGGTGTTCAGTTCAAGCTTGACGGTCTTGATTTGGGCTCCGAAGATACTACGGCGCCGTATTCGGTTCTCTGGGATACCACTACCACGGTCAACGGGCTTCATACGTTAACCGCCGTGGCGCGGGATGCCTTTAACAACCGGTTCAATTCCGACCCGGCTAGCGTCACGGTTGTCAACGGTAATCCTGTTGTGATTGAGAACCAGCAGCAGGGTTCGGAGAACTGGCAAATGTGGCGCCCCGGCTACCGCAACGCAGACGACGTAGCCAAGCAGATCAAAGGTTATGGGTCCGCCACAAGCGTCAACAAAGGTGACTCCATCACGTTCCATGTCACGGTGAATCCGGCGCAAGCGTACACGATGGATGTGTATCGCATGGGTTGGTACCAAGGCTTGGGGGGGCGGCTGCTACAGCACATCGGTCCATTGAACGGCGTGCAGCAACCCTCGTGTCCGGTCGATACAGGAACTGGCCTTATCGAGTGTCCTTGGACGGCAAGCTACAGACTAACAGTGCCGAGGAGTTGGACCAGCGGCGTGTATCTCGTGCAGCTCACAAACGCGCAGGGTTACCAGAACTATATTGACTTTGTGGTACGCGACGACGGAAGGCCCGCCGACATCCTCTATCAGCAGAGCGTGACGACCTATCAGGCGTACAACAATTACCCCGACGACGGCGTAACGGGCAAGAGCCTCTATGACTACAACAGCTACGGGCCGAACACCGTCACTGGCACTCCCCGCGCAGTGAAGGTGTCATGGAACAGACCGTACACTCATGACGGGAGCGGCGACTTCCTCAGGTGGGAGTACTACTGCGTTCGCTGGCTGGAACGGTCCGGCTACAACGTCAGTTACTCGACCGACGTGGACACCCATGAGAACAGCGCGAGGTTACTCGCAAGCAAAGTGTTCCTGTCCGTCGGCCACGACGAATATTGGTCCAAGCAGATGTATGACGGGGTCGAACAGGCGCGCGACGCCGGCGTCCATCTCGGGTTCTTCGGCGCGGACACGCTGTTCTGGCAAGTTCGGTTTGAGGCATCGCCAATGACTCGTGGCGCCGACCGTGTGGTGGTCGGCTACAAAGAGGCTTACTCGCTCGATCCGGTACAGGGTCCGACGACCACCACCGCCTGGCGCGTCCTCAATCGGCCGGAGCAGACTCTGGTCGGCGTGCAATACTCCGGACAGCTTTTCCCGCCTAATCAGAACGTGCCGTATGTCGTCCAGAACAGCTCGAATTGGGTGTACAGAGGTACGGATATGGGGGACGGCAGCAGCGTTCCCGGTATTGTCGGCTACGAAGCCGACTCTTCGATGTCGACAGCACCACTCCCGATTTCCGTTCCTGGCACATACACGGTGTTGTCGGAATCCCCGTACTTTGATGGCGCCGGTCAACTCTTGTTTGCGAACTCGTCGATCTACCAGGCACCAAGCGGCGCGTGGGTTTTCGGCGCAGGAACGATCTCCTGGAGTTGGGGACTGGATTTACCAGGCGTCTCGGATTGGCGCATCCAACAGGTTACCGCGAATCTGTTCGATCGGTTCCTGGGTAAAAAGTAGAAAAGATAAGACGCTCTGCGTATGGGGCTCCAAACCTTCTGGTTAGACTCCATTGAATGATACCTTCAGCCCATTCCGCTTGACTTGGTATGGAGGCGGTGTTAAATCGCAGCAAGGAGGTTCTGCGATGGCCTTCAATCTTCTCGTTAACAACTTGCAGTACAGTGTGGATGTCGAACCGGAGACGCCACTCCTGTGGGTGCTCCGAGATTCCATCGGCCTCACGGGCACCAAATATGGCTGTGGTATCGGACAATGCGGCGCCTGCACGGTGCTGATCGACGGTGTTGCCGTACGCTCTTGTCAAAGGCAGGCCGAACGAGCGATCGGCGCCCGCATCACGACCATCGAAGGACTCTCCGCGGATGGAACCCACCCGGTGCAACTCGCCTGGAAGGAGTTCGACGTTCCTCAGTGCGGATACTGCCAGTCGGGACAGATCCTGGCCGCTGTGGCGTTGCTGTCCAAACGGCCGAAGCCTACAGACGCTGAAATCGATGCGCAGATGACCAATGCCTGCCGGTGCGGGACCTACCATCGCATCCGCCAGGCAATTCACCGCGCGGCCACGTTGCGGGGCTAGGGAGAGCGATATGAAGACCAAAGCCGAAATGAACGACATGAACCGCCGCGAATTCCTCAGCACCAGCGCAGCCGTCGGCGGTGCGATGGTCCTTGGTTTCTGGGTGCCGCCTGAAAGCGCGCAAGCGCAGGCCGGCGCAGCCGCGGATCAAGCGGTGCGCCCCGAGCCGTGGTATCGCGACGCTGTGGTACCTGAGATCAATGCGTGGTTGACCATAGGACCCGACGACACGGTGACCATCCGCATATCTCAGGTCGATCTCGGCACCGGCGTCATGACGACGAATGCAATGATCGTCGCGGAAGAGCTACAGTGTGACTGGAGCAAGGTCCGGTCGGAGTACGCTTCGGCAAATAGAGACGCAATAGAAAAGGCACCGGAATGGACGCTGAAGGTTCCCGGCAAAGGAGCTCACGATCCTGCAGGCGGCGGTCTGCCAACCGAACTGGCAAACGAAAAGGGTGTCTACCGCCGGATGGGAGTCGGCTCCAGCGGCAACATCCGCGAAGGCCGCTACTACATGCAATTGGCGGGCGCCGAAGCGCGCGAGCGGTTGCTCCTGGCTGCGGCGAATGAGTTGAATGTTCCGGTCTCGGAGTTGGTTGCAAAGGACAGCGTCATCACTCATGCCAAAAGCAACCGCAAAATGACGTATGGAGCCATTGCCGCCAAGGCCGCGCAAACTCCACTACCCGATCCATTGAAGATTAAGATCAAGCCACCCGACCAATGGAAGCTGATGGGCACTGAGCAGAAGAATCGCGATGTGCCGGTGAAGGTGACTGGCGCGGCGAAGTACGCCATCGATATCCGCCTGCCCGGCATGCTCTACGCCGCGGTCAAGTGTTGCCCGGTGTGGGGCGGAGACGTCAAGAGCTACAACTTCGATGCCATCAAAAATCGGCCCGGCGTCCACTCTGTTGTGCGGTTGCCGCTCGATCCTAAAGCAAAAGAAGCGCTAGGGCGCACCACCAAAGACGGCTTTTACAGCGGCGGAGTTGCGGTGATCGCCGACTCGTGGTGGCACGCCAAAACTGCGCTCGATGCCATGCCCATCGAATGGGATCGCGGACCCGGCGGTGGCGTGAGCTCCGCCACTCTCCTTCAGAGCCATCTCGCTACATTGCACGACGCCGGCAAAGTGATCGTTAACGAAGGTGACGTTGATGCCGCGATGGGCCACGCCGCCAAACTCGTAGAGGCTACGTACACAGTTCCGTACGTTCGCCGCGCTCGCATGGAACCGGGCAACGCCACGGTTCTAGTCACGGACAACAGAGTGGACATGTGGGTCGGCGATCAGCAACCGCAGCGCAGCCTCGAAAAAGCGGCGATGTTGACCGGCCTCGCTAAAGCGAATGTGCACCTGCACCTCTGTTATCTCGGCGGAGGTTACGGCAGTAGTGGCAATGGACCCCAAGCCGAACACGCTGTGTTTATTGCGAACGCGATGCGAGGCCGCCCGGTCAAGACATTGTGGAGCCGCGAAGAGGACTGGGGAATTGGATCCACCTATAGCCCGCTAGGCCTGTTCACGGGCAAAGCGGCTCTCGATGCCGAAGGTTGGCCGATCGCGATGGATATGCACTACTGCACCACGGTCGGTGTGGCTTGGCCCGCCGACTCCCGTGGACTCGCAATGCCTCCGTATTGGGTGCCGAATTACCGGCTCCACCAGCACATCGCCAGGTCTCACATTCCAGCCGGGCGAGTTCGTTCGACCGGCGCACGGCACAACACGTTTTATATGGAGAGCTTCATCGATGAGCTGGCCCACGCCGCCGGCAAGGATCCGTACGAGTATCGGCGTGAATTGATTTCGCGAAATCCGCCCGAGAACCAGGAGAATCGTTTTATAGGTACGGGAGTCGGCGGGTTCCGGTACCGCGACGACTGGTTAAGAGCGCTCGATATGGTTGCCAAGATGTCGGATTGGGGAAAGCCGCTGCCCGAAGGCTGGGCCCGCGGCATTGCAATCGACGATCGTCGGCGTGGTGTAGGCCGCGGTACGGGCCGCCAGGGTACGATTTGCGCCGAAGTGCACACCGTTGAGGTGACGAAACGCGGCCAGGTCATACTTCATCGCGTGGATGTCGTTTTCGAGCAGGGCTTCAGTCTGGTCAATCCGCTGACCGTTCGGAAGAACATCGAAGGACAGATCGCCTGGGGATTCACCGATGCGCTGTATCAGGAAATCACTATCGAAAATGGTCAGGGTGTCGAAGTCAATTTCGACAAGTATCCGGTCTCTCGCATGCGCGAGTACCCCAAGGAAGTGAACATCGCCTTCCTGAAAACGAACAAATGGATCGAAGGCGTGGGCGAAGAGGCAATCCCGACTATCACTCCGGCGATCTACAACGCTGTTTTCAAGGTTACGGGCAAGCGGATCCGGTCCGTTCCTCTAAAGAGTCACGACTTGAGTTGGGGATAGACCAGAGCCGCGAAACGGCGCAAGAAAATAGCCCAGCGCGTCAGCGCCCTTCCAGGGCTCAGGTTGAGGCCCGATTCCAAACCCCAGGGCTCGCGGGCGTATTGCCCAAGCCGCGAAGCGGCAACAGAACTTAGCCCAGGGCGTTAGCCCTGGGTTTGATTTCCGAGCGGACACAAGCCGCGAAGGGGCGGCAGATGCTTCAAATCTGCCGCCCCTTCGCGGCTTCCCTACCACAAAAATTTCAAGCCAAACTGAATTTGACGCGCCGTTACTCCGCTGGCGGTGCTGGTAATCACGCCCGCGCGGCGATCATAGTTTCCCCGGTTATCAACCAGACGCAGACTGGGCAATCCGAAGTTCGGATGGTTGGCTACGTTGAAGAATTCGGCACGGAATTGAATCCGGAATTGCTCAGAGATCGACGGAACGGCCGTGTTCTTCATCAACGAATAGTCCAGCGTCACTCGATTCGGTCCGTTGACGGTGTTCCGTCCCAGGTTTCCAAAAAATCCCAAAGGTGACACGATAAAGGCACAAGGATCAAACCACAGATCAGGAGTACCTAGCTTGATTCCAGCCGGAGGGCCACCGGCGCATCCGCGGGAAACTCCGTGTACGGGATTGTTGCTGGCGCCCGGCGCCAGATCCGGACGTTCGAGCCGATTCGTGTTTCCTGTCTCCGACCATCCTGCCGAGCTGCTGTTGATGGTGATGGGAGAACCCGAAGCTGCTTTGAAAATTCCGCTCATCTCCCATCCTCCGAGAATACGGGCCGCAGCTCCAGTCAGTGTCGAGCCGAAGGCTTTTCCCGGCCCGACGGGCAACTCCCAGGTAAAGTTTTGACTGAAGATGTGGCGGGTATCAAAGTCGGATAGGCTGCGATCCAGACGCCAGTCCTCCGGGTCCAGGAGTGCGGTGCCGCCGGATCCACCGGAGTTGGTACCGTTGGTGATGGTTGAACCCGTATCGATCGATTTCGATAGAGTGTAAGACGTTTGAAATTGCAGCCCTCGTCCAAAGCGCTTCTGAAACGCCGCGACAAAACCGTTATAGGTCGAATTGGCTTCGGTTCTGACGGTGCGAACGTCCGCGTACAACGGATTCTTCCGATCAAGAGGACCATCGGGGCAGCTTGGATTCGAACCGATGTGCCCCGGTATGATTGGCGTCGATCTGCCTCGCTGATCTGTGTTGTAGTTGAAACACTTTCGGCCATCGGCAAGGATTGCGGCCGGCCGGATGTTCTCATTGGCTCGAAGCCAGAGGTGTCGTCCTAAAGATCCCACATAACCTAACATGATGGTGGAATCGCGCGAAATCTGCCGGTGCAGAGTCAAGTTGTACTGCATTGTGTTTGGAGCACCAGTGAATCTCGCAGCGGCCACGTAAGAAGTCTGGCTTGCTCCCTGACCGACTAATCGATAGCTATTCGGGAAGGGAGCAGTTGCGAGAGCCGCAGCTCCGCCAGCGCTCGTCCCGTCAATTTGAGCGTCCCCGAACGGAGGGTAGCTGCCGACGGCAGGTCCTTGCCACCACAAAGGCGAAATAGCGTCATAGAAGATTCCGAAGCCTCCGCGCAAGGATGTTTGTCCGTCCCCAAAAACATCCCAGGCAAAGCCAACGCGCGGACCGAAATCCTTCGTCGTAATACTGGTTGGAAATACCGGACCGCCACACCGCAGGCTCCGATCCGTAAGTTTGTCGAGGTTACACGTCAACCCGTGCCGCTCTGTCGGGCCGGTATAAAACTCGTGTCGCACTCCGAGGTTCAGTGTCAGCCGCGGCTTCACGCGCCAGTCGTCCTGAATGAACCAACCGAGATATTGATACGTGAAACCATTACCATTCACCGCGGTCGTCTGGCGCGCGCGAAACGCGCTTGGAATACCTGCCAAGAATTCTGCAAGGCTGCCAAAGTCATAAACTCCTCCGGAGCCGTTGCTTTGTTGTTGGATGTAGAGCATCTCTTTAAAAAGGCCGCCGAACTTCAGCGAATGCAGGCCACGCGCATACGTTACATCGTCGGAGACTTCGCCCAGATTCCAAGACCAGACGCGCGGTAGATTGTCGTTGCCCACACTGTCGATATCTCCAGGATTCAGCGAGCCTCCCGATACAAGAGCGGGACGCCCCGGCATCAAGTTTGTCAGCCTATTGAATGTATTTTGATCACCGACCAGGAATGGAAGTCCCGAGGTGAAGGACCGGTTGAACCCAAGGCGCGCGCTGTTAAGCAGTGTTGGAGAGAAAATATGCGTCGTTTCCAGAGTCACAAACTGGTTGCGAGACTTCTCCTCTGTCCAGAAAACACCGGTAGTGAACGGACTCCGATTTCTTCCGTCATCGAAGGTATAGCGGACGAAGAGGGAATCTTTGTCGGAAAGCCGATGGTCCAGACGCGCAGTAAAGTAATCTTCGTCCGCGGAGCCGAAAGCAGTGTAGTTGTATTCGGCGATTCCCTTCGCCGCATCCACAATGGGCCCATTGGGCAACGGCCAGAACGCGTCTACAAATGGCCTCACTGCTGGGATTGCCGTTGTTCGCACGGCTGCTGTAGGTACCAGTGACGTGGTCGTCCGTCCTTGCCGGTCTCTCCGGCCCTCGTAACTGCCAAAGAAAAAGGTCCCATCGGTGCGAACTGGTCCACCTAAACTGAACCCGAACTGGTTGCGCTTGAATTCCGGTTTGTTTCTGCCCACGCGGTTATCGTCCCAGGTGGCAGCGTCCAAGTTGTCATTGCGGAGAAACTCAAAGGCGCTTCCGTGCAGCTCGTTGGTCCCGGACTTGGTGACCACGTTAATGACACCACCGGCGGCCCGTCCATACTGTGCGCTGTAGGTGGAGGTTTCGACACGAAACTCCCTTACCGCATCCACGCCAAAAGATTGCCCGGCGACACTGCCGGGAATCTGGTTCGTGGGACCCATCACATCGGTTCCGTCGAGCAGAAAGCTATTCTGTTCCGGCCGGGCTCCGCGGATAGATATCTTGGTTGTGTAGCCACTCTGCATGGTGCCAACGCCCGCGAATTTGGCCACCGAGACCCCCGGCTGCAATTGGGCCAGCTCGTCAAAGCTGCGCCCATTGAGGGGTAAGTTGACGATCTGTGCCGTCTCGATGATCCCGCCCACCGAAGAGGTGGTTGTGTCGACGAGTGGCGCTTGCTCCGTCACTTCGACTTTTTCCGCCACCTGCCCTACTTGTAATGTGAAATTGACGACCGTTTGGGCGCCTACTGCGAGCGCAATGCCGCTTCGAACCGCGGTCTGAAATCCAGACAACGAAACCTCGATCTCATACCTGCCCACGTTGAGATTGAGAAGCTGATAGCGGCCTTGCTCATCTGTCGTTGTGGTCCGTGTGATACCCGTTTCGACATTTTTCGAAATGACCGAAGCCCCGGGTATGAGCGCTCCGGTGCCGTCACGCACAGATCCGGAAATCGTCGCTGTTGTCTGCGCCAGCCCGCGCGCAGTTAAAAGAAGACCCACCAACACCACTACCCACGCTCTTCTGTACATTTTATTGACTCCGATTTTTAGCGGGTCGAATTCTATGAATGTGTACAGCAATTGGCAACGCGAAAAAATTTCGAAATTGGATTTCAAAATGTTTTTTCCAGCAAGGGATTCTATTTGCCGTTTTGCCCTGACGTCCTACAATGTGGCACCGAGGAGGGGTTCCTATGGCTCTCGGGCGTAAAAGACGTTGGCTGGTCGTTTCTGGTGTTCTGGCGGTCACTGGGCTGATGATGTTGAGCCTCTGGGCTGCGATACCCCAAGAGGTGCGTTCGCGCATAGCGGCAGCCGTTCAGGTGCACACGCGTGCAGGCAATCTCGAGAGGAAGCCTTTGCGCTACATCAAAGATCCGAATCCAGCGTGGAGCTCCATCGCCGTCAATGCGGAGAACAACATGGTGGTGATGACCGACGAAAACCTGTTTCGCGTTGTGGAGTATTCGCGGTTGGACAACACACCTCCCAAAGCGCGATTCACCGAGCCGAAAAGGATTATCAGCGGCGACCAGACCCGCATGGAGATGTTGTGCGGGGCGTATATCGATCCGAAGACGCTTGACGTCTACGTCACGAACAACGACACGCAGGATTGGATGCCGGTGTTCTCCCGGAATGCGAAAGGAAATGTTCCCCCCGACCGGCTCCTCGCCACACCTCATCGCACCTGGGGCATCACAGGCGACGAAACGCGTCAGGAACTGTACATGACGATTCAGTATCCCTCCGCTGTAGTCGTGTACCGCAAGACCGCCGCCAACAATGACGCGCCGCTTCGGATGCTCGAGGGCGATGCCACCGAGCTGGCCGATCCCCACGGGATCGCGCTCGACCTGAAGAACGACTTGATGATTGTGAGCAATCATGGCCATCGCCGATTTTATGGTGGAGCAGCCGTCTCGACGCTCGAAAAAGAAACTTGGGAAGAGTGGATTGGGAAGACCACAGCGGATTTGAATACCTTGCCGAGAAGGTATATCCCGGGAGCCGGCAAGTTTGAATTGCCATCAATCAATATCTACGCGCGAAACGCGAGCGGCAACACGCCGCCGCTACGGGTTATTAAAGGACCCAAGACGCAGTTGAACTGGCCAAGCCATGTTGCCGTACATGAGGACCGGGGCGAGATATTCGTCGCCAACGATGCCGATGATTCCATCCTCGTCTTTAAGACTTCGGACAGCGGCGATGTCGCGCCCGGTCGCATGATCAAGGGACCCAAAACGCGCGTAAAGAATCCGACGGGTCTCACGCTCGACGTGAAGAACAACGAACTGTGGGTCGCCAACATGGGGAATTTCGCGGCGACCGTGTTTCCGATTACCGCCGAGGGAGATGTTGCGCCTTTACGCGTGATTCGCGGAGGACCCGCCGATCAGATCGGACTGATGATTGGAAATCCCGGGGCAATCGGCTACGACAGCAAGCGCCAGCAAATTCTGGTGCCGAACTGAGTGGCCCACCCGCAGATTGCGGCATTTGCCAGGCTGGCGAATGGAGCACAAACTCCGGCGAGAAGAATCTATGGACAAGCCTCGATGCTGAGCCGAACCATGCACGATATCCGTTACAACGCAGTCGATGACGAGGTTCTGGTGCCCAACCCATTCTCGAATGCAATCCTCACGTTCCGGGGCGGCGCTGACGGTCAGGAACCACCTGTTCGGATTATTCAGGGACCCAATACCGAGCTGAACGGGCCGGACCGGCTCGCGATCGATGTCGTGCACAAGGAGATCTTCGTTCCCAACAGGGGAGGAGTTCTGGTCTTTCCGCTGGACGGCAATGGTGATGTACGACCGAAGCGTGCCATTCGCGGTCCCGATACGCAAATCGAAGGCAGCTCGATCGCCGTAGACCCGGTTCACGATCTGTTTGCCGTGACCGGCCGCGAACGCGCCATTTTGGTGTTTAATCGCACGGCGAGTGGAAATGCCAAACCTCTCCACATCATCCGGGGACCAAACGCGCAGATCGACCGCATCAATCAGATGGCCATCTACCCCGAAGGCAAACTGCTGGTGGTTGCGATGCCGGGTGTTCAAGGAGACATGGAGCCGCCGCGCGTGTTCGTCGGAATGTGGAGTCTTGATGATGACGGCGACGTCGCGCCGAAATGGACGCTCACCGGTAAGCAAACAGGGCTGAAGAAACCATTTGCCGTCGCGCTGAATCCCGAGCACAAGGAACTCTACGTCACCGACATGCGGTTGAACGGCGTAATGACGTTCTCTGTTCCCGAGATATTTCAACACTGACCGAAACGGGATCGGGGGCAGAACACCTAACGCGCGGTCATTGTATAAGGTCGCGATGTTTGCCGAAGGTTTCAAAGGCCGCGCCAAATAAGCAATCGGAGACATCATGATTCGGTGGGGAACATTCGTCGTAGCGTGCAGTCTGCTTTTGTTCGCAGACAGGACCCTCTATTCCCAAGCTCCAACGGCAACCATCTCGGGCGTCGTGCGCGATCAGACGGGAGCAGTGCTGCCTGGAGTGAGCATCCAGGTGATCAACCGTGAGACCGGAGGCGTTCGAATGGCCACGACGGACGAAGCGGGCCGCTACCGCGTGCCGGCGCTCGAAGCCGGTACCTACGCAGTCGAGGGCACTCTTACTGGATTCCGCAAGGTTGTGAAAGAAGGGGTGGTGCTGACCATCGGCAGCCAGGCGGTCGTGGACTTGACCACAGAAGTCGGACAACTGTCGGAAAATCTTGCGGTGACCGCAGACGTGCCACTCGTACAGACGGCGAGCGCGGAGCTCTCGGGATTGGTCGGCGACAAAGAGATTCGCGATCTCCCGTTGAACGGCCGCAGCTACGAAGCCCTCGCGTTCCTGCAACCGGGCGTCTCCAACTTCACAAATTCGAGTACGGGAACGACGGCCACTGTCGCCAACGGTGCGGGGGCGAAGATGTCGGTTGCCGGAACACCTGGTGACTATCAATCTTTTTTGATGGACGGCACCGACATCCACGACCACGCAGGCTTCACGCCGGGTAGCGTCGCAGGAAACAATCTCGGGGTTGACGCCATCCTCGAGTTTCGCGTGCTGACGCAGAACTACTCGGCCGAATACGGGCGGACGGCCGGAGGCGTGGTTAGCGCGGTCACCCGCTCCGGGACCAACAGCTTCCACGGTAGCGTGTTCGAGTTCTTCCGCAACAACGCGCTTGACGCGCGTGAGTTCTTCGATCAGGGCGGCACGAAGCCGTTCCATCGCAACCAGTTTGGCGCCGCGGCCGGCGGTCCGATCCGTCGCGACAAGACGTTTTTGTTCGCCAACTATGAAGGGCTGCGGCAGAACCGGACGCAGACGCTGTCGAGAACCATACTCTCGACGGCCGGCCGGCAAGGTTTTTTAGCGGGACGAGTGGTCCAGGTCTCACCATTGATCAAGCCGTATCTGGATCTGCTTCCGAACCCGAATGGCCGCGATTTCGCCGATGGCACTGCGGAATTCCTCTGGGTAGCGCCAACGCAGGTTGATGAGGATTTCACGTCGGTCCGAGTAGATCATCAGCTTTCGAATAGCCAATCACTTTTCGGCCGCGTCATCATCGATCGTGCCCAGTCGACACAACCGAACACGCTGCCGCCGTTCCAATCGGCGCTGACGTCGCACAATCTGTTCAGCACATTGGAGCACAAATTCATCGTCTCCCCACGCATACTCAATATTGCGCGCGTTGCCTTCAACCGGACGGACCCTCTTCTTCAGGACCAGGTGAACCTTCCGGGAGACGCTGCCCTTCGCTTCGTGCCAACCCGGACATGGTCCATCAACTCAACAGTCGCCGCATTTGCCGATATCGGCCATTTGAACTCGGCGCCGCAGCAATTCGCGCAGAATATTTACCAGTACACGGACGACCTGGATATTCAGCGTGGCCCGCACTCGATGAAGTTGGGTTTCAACTTGGAACGCATCTATAACAATAACGAAACGCAAACCAGCCAAGCGCAATATCAATTCACCGATCTCGCATCGCTGTTGCAGGCGCGGCCGAACCGGTTCGTGGGGCTCACACTCGATTCCGGTACAACCGCGCAGTTCCGGCAGTTGTTCATCGGCTACTACTTTCAGGATGACTGGAAGGTCAACAATGCGTTGACGCTCAATCTCGGCATGCGGCACGAGTTCGTAACGATTCCGACCGAAAAGCATGTCCGGCAGGCAAACATCCGGAATGTCTTCACGGATAATGCTCCCACCTTCGGAGCCGTTTTTACCAGGAACCCTTCACTCCATGATTTCGCGCCACGCTTCGGCTTTGCTTGGGTGCCGTTGGGCGAGCGCCGACCCGTGATCCGGGGCGGCTTCGGCATTTACTACAACGAAATCATGGGCCGTCTTTACTACCAGTACGCGCGGTCCGGATTCCTGAAGACAGCGCAGATCAACAATCCGAGCTTCCCGAATCCGGGTTTGGAGAGCGTGAGCGCAGGCAACGTCTCCTACAGTGTTTGGGATCCGCAGCCGAGGACACCGACGGTATATCAATACAATTTTACCGTCGAGCAGCAGATGCCCTGGAACACGGTTGTGACATTGAGTTACGTCGGGTCGCAGGGACGGCACTGGATTCGCGATCGCTCACCGAATACGCGCCTCCCTCAATTCCTCCAGAACGGCACGCCGGTTTATTCGGCCATTGCGCCGCGCATCAATCCGGCGTTCGGTAACATTCGCCAGATCGTGACCGATACCAATGCCGAATACAACGGCCTGCAGTTGCAGGTTACGCGGCGGCAATCGAATCGGATGGTCTGGCAAACCAGTTATACATACTCGAGCGCGATCACCGGATCCACGGCTTGGGGAGCGGCACACACGCAGAATACGAGCGACATCGCTGTCAATCCGTTGGATTCGAATTTCGACCGCAGCCTCTCGTCATTCCACGTCCGCCACATGGTGGCCGTGAATGCGACATATCGTTTCCCGGGTGGTGGACTGAGAGGTGTTGCTGGGATATTGGGCAAAGGCTGGGAAACAAGCACGATCGTGTCGGCGCGCTCCGGCACTCCGTTTACTGCACAGCTCGGATTCAACCGCTCGAACGATGGCAACTCCGACACGCCCGAACGGCCCGACCTGCGTCCGGGAGCGTCGACGAATCCCATCACCGGCAGAGTCGATCGCTGGTATGATCCGACGGCATTCGTTCTCCCGGTATCGGGTGTCTACGGCAACCTCGGGCGCAACACACTGATCGGTCCGAATCTCATCCACGTGAACATGTCGGTCGTCAAGACCTTCCCTGTGCACGAAGGGCAGACCGTCGCATTCCGAAGTGAGTTTTTCAATCTGTTCAACCGCGCCAACTTCGGCTTGCCGAATCGCTTTCCGTTTTTGGCCGACGGTTCGTACTCGGGGAGCGCCGGCGTTATCCAGAGTCTCGCAACATCGTCGCGGCAGATCCAGTTCGGGCTGAGATATTCATTTTGACGGCATTCCCCTCCTCGCAGAGGAGGGGTGGATGCGCCGAGCGAAGCGAAGGCGCAGACGGGGTGGTCAGAGCGGCGAAACGTTGGGGCCGAACTGACCACCCCGGCGCTTCGCGCCTCCCCTCCTCTGCGAGGAGGGGAATGAAGGCATCACCGCACTCGCACTCGTACTTCTTCAAGCCAATTGGAAACGATCTTGATTTCCGCTAAGGCTTCCCGCTGCCCGAAGGCCTCGAGCATGAGAAAACGACGGCCGTCGGGGGAAATGTCGAAATTCGCGCGCGAGGAGAGTGGCCCTTCGTAATTTCCTTCAAACAACAGCCGCGGCCTGGCAGCCGCAAAAGCTGGCGTGGTTTTTATATCTGCGGCCATCAGCTTTTCTCTGTCACGATAGAAGAGTTCGCTGCCGTTGGGAGCCCAGACGGGCTCGCGGCCGCCGGAAGTCGAAATCCGCCATTTCGGTCCCGATTGCGGAAACGGCTCCACATAAACCTCGGGACGGCCCGATGCATCCGAAACGTAGGCGATCCACTGGCCGTCGGGAGAAAACCGCGGCGTACTCTCGTCCGCCGGCGTTTGGATCAATGGACGCGGCTTGCGGTCGCCATCGAGCGGCAGAAGCCAGATATCGCGGCGGCTCGTCGGAGTCTGTTCTGTGAAAGCGAGCCACTTTCCATCTGCCGACACGGAACCCGGCTCGGTCAAGTATTGACTGTGCGTGAGCTGCTCAGCGGTACCGGAACCATCGGCGTTCTTCCAGAATGCGTTCCACGATCCTGCTTTGGTCGAACGGAACGCAACGCGCTTTCCGTCAGGCGTCCAGAACGGCAGGGCGTTGTTGGCTTCGGCGGTGAACTGTTTCAGGCTGTTCGCCGCAATGTCGTACAAAAAGATGTTGGGACTATCGCCGGCGATGCCGACAATCACCTGCTTTCCGTCGGGAGAAAGACGCGGATGCTCGTACGCTCGGGCAGGAGCTTTGAGAGGCTCGACCGAGCCATCGCGGCTCACCCAAACCAGTCTGCGGTCCGTGGAGCTGACGTTGGTCGGGATATAAACCAACGTGCCGTTCTTGGAGACGCTAAACTGCGCGGCGCCATCCCGAGCTTCCATCAGCACGCCCGGTACGAGCGGAACGGCATTCCCGCTGACTTCCAGCCGTTCGGCGTCAAAGCGAACTGCCATCAATGCTCCGCCGTGCACGTAGATCAGATGCCCGGTGGCCAGGTAGCGCGGCGCTGTACCGCCGTTGATGACCACTCGCCGCTCACCGGTATCGAGCCGCTGTCCGATGATCTGCCCGTCATCCCAACTGCCGCCCTTCGCGATCGTGTACAGAACGGCCCTGTTTCCAGGCAACAATTCAGGCCACCGGTGGCTGCGCTCGTCCTTGCGTTCGGTCAGCGGCTTGGGTATGCCGCCAGAAGCCGGAACTTGCAATAGAGCGGAAGCAGTGTCGGGCGTGAAGATGATCGTATCGTCCGATCCCCAGACCGCGCCCCGCGCCAGTGGCGCGCCGTCGCATACGGTAATGATCTGGCCGCTGTCCAGCGCTACTTTCTTTAGCTTTCCGCCGGCAAAGAACGCGACCCATTTCCCATCAGGCGAAAACAACGGTGTGCTTGCGCCCTCCGTTCCGGAAATGGGTTTGGACTCGGATGTGTCGAGGCTCCGGAGGTGCAGTTGTTGCTGAACACCGGATCTCAACACGAGGGCAATTTGTCTGCCGTCAGCTGAGATTGCGACGGCGGGAACAGTCAGATCGAGCAATGCGGCGCCGCGAGCGTCCTTCACTTGCGCGATACTGCCAGGGCCAACGCAAAACACGAGAACGATAGCGATGACCGCCGCCAAAGATACTTTTAACTGCCCTCCTAACTTAGGAGGGCAGTCGGTTTCCCTTCTCCATACTCTCTTCAGGAGCTGATCCTCGCCAATTGGGCTTCCGTGCATTCCCTGATGATCGTGAGGAAGCGATTGAGGTTGTCTTTACTCACAAACGGATTCGGCCCGCCGGGCTTGCGGAAATTCAAAGCATGAAGCTTATCGAGCGCCTTGTCATAGAACGGATGCAATGTTATGTAAACATCCGCGTTGGCTTTCGCAGCGATATCCTGGAATCGCTTTGCCGATGCAATCCAGGTTTTAAAAGTTTCTTCCATGTTTGGGAAGTACCGGACACCGTAACGGCCCACATCGGGATTAATGCCACCCCACACAGCACCGACGTGCCGTTCGTTCCCGTCTTTGAGCGGAACCAGCACCGAAACCGTTCCCGGCGTGTGGCCCGGCGTGAGGTAGAGCGTCAGCGTGGTGTCGCCCAGCGTCAGTTTCATCCCATCGGTAGCGACCATGTCTTTTTTCGGCTTGAGCTCGGGTGGATCGAGAGTCTTTGCTATAACGTTCCAGTCCGCTTCCGACATAATCAGGCGCGCCTTGTAAGTCTCCTGCAGATACTTGGCCCCGTAAAAGCGGTCGTTGTGGGCATGGGTCAGAATTACGTATTTGATCTGAGTCGGATCCAGATGCAGTTTCTTCAATCCCTCGGTGACCAACTCTTTCACGCTGTAGTCGTAGCCCGAGTCGATCAGAATGATTCCGTCCGAGGTCGTCACCGCCCAGGTGGATTGGAAAGGGCTCCCGATATAGTAAAGGTTATCGAATGCTTTTCCCGGCTCCGTGCGCCATTCAGCGCGCGGTCCCTTCTCAGGAGGACGCGTTTCAGGCACTGCCTGAATGTTTGGTTCCTTCGGACCGCTGCCCGACGATGCCGGAGCACAAACCGTGTCGTACAGCACGGTCAGGTCGTTGCCCGGTTCATACGCCGCATTCTTCGCCGCAGCAATATGCGACTGGACCGAAGCTTTTGTTGAAGCTTGAGCGTTCGCGTCAATTGCAATCCAATTTGCAAAAAACAATCCACTGCACAGCGGTACCAGATAGCGATTGGTCATCTCTCACTCCTTCGGGGAATTACAGCCGAGAGTATAGCGAGGACGCTAACCGGCGTGTCAAGTTGTGACTAGTCTATTTGCGTTAATGCGATGACTTGCTGCGAGCGTTCTTCGACCCGTACCACTTGCGCGTCAAGCTTGTGGATTCTGAGGGTGAGATTCGTATTTTCGACTTTGAGCATCTGATTTTCGGCTGCTAATCGCGCGTGCTCAGACTCATTGACTTTGAGACGAGGGAACATCAGCGCGAGTGCAACCGTAACAAGAAAACCAAAAACGAACGCGCCAATGAGAATCAGGCCCGCTTTGTATGAGAGACGGAGTTTCTGAAGCCTCGGGCTGTGAGGTGACATCACAACGAAATTCCAAGCCGTCGTTTTCATCGGACCTCCTGTCGACAACTAAGGCAAGGGCATTGCCATTGCTAAGTCCTTGAAAGCACGTGCAAGGCCCCCCGGAACATCGCCCGGGCCGCACCGAAGTCCATCAACTTTATCGATTGAATTTGGATGTCACCGTGCCACAGTTTGCTCGTAAATTCGCAAGATCTATGAAAATCCAGAGCAAACGAACGAACGAGATTTCGGGATTTTTGGACAAAGGAATAAAGCTGAGCGGAGAACTGCACTTTAGTGGCATGCTTCGCATTGATGGAAATTTTACCGGATCCATCTTTAGCGACGACCGGCTCGTGATTGGAGAGCGCGCCGTCGTGCGGGCCGACATAACCATCGGTGAGATTGAGATTGCCGGTCAAGTCGTCGGCAACATCGAAGCCAAGCAACGCGCGGAAATTCTTGCCAGCGGCCGCGTGGAAGGCGAAATCCATACTCCCATGTTAGTGATCAACCCTGGCTCGGTCCTGAATGGCAGAGTATGTATGCCAAGCAGCGCACACGAAGAACCGGCCGCAACATAGCGGACCGGCCGCAAACGTCTTTGTTTTTCCTAGCGCGCTGCCTTCTAAAGGTTGTATAAACAGGCCACTGGAACAGGAGGAGCCGCTTATGAGATGGTTTTTCTCTGGGCTCACGGTTGTTGTGGTGTGCGCGACCGCCGGCAGCCTTTTCGCTGCCCAGGAACTGCCGGCAAAAAACCCGCTTGACGGGAATGCTGACGCCATCCGTGGCGGGATGGGACTTTATCGCGCGCGCTGTGCAGACTGCCACGGCATGGACGCGCGGGGCGTCCGCGCGCCCGATATCACGCAGGTATGGGCATCGGGCCGAACCGACGCGGGTCTATTCAAGACGATCAAGGAGGGCGTGCCCGGCACGGAGATGCCGTCAAACCCTCGGGTTCAAGATGCTGAAGCGTGGCAGATCCTGGCCTACCTACGCACATTGGCCGCTCCCGCCCCGAGCGATCCTCCGCGCGGTGATGCCGCGAATGGTGAAAAAATTTTTCGCGCGAACTGTGCCGTTTGTCATCGCGTGAAGAGCGCCGGCGGACGCCTCGGACCCGATCTGTCGCGCATCGGGATCGCGCGCTCGCGCGCTGCCGTTCTGCGCCGGATCCGGCGCGGCGCCGAAGACTTCGGCCAGGGATACGAACCGGTGACGCTGACACCGTCCTCTGGGGCGCCGATCCAAGGCGTGAAGAAGAATGAAGACCTCTTCTCGGTCCAGATCATGGACACACGCGAGCGGATTCAGGGATACGAGAAGGACAAGATGAAATCGGTGAAGAACGACACGCAATCGGCGATGCCCATCTTCGGCCCGGACCGGCTTAGTGACAGTGACCTCGACGATCTGCTCCGCTATCTACAGACCTTGCGCGGATTCGATCCTGGGGTTGCTCCCTAAAGGAGGCTTATGGGTAACGGGATTCTTCTTCTGCTTGGACTCGCGTTGGCGCTTTCGGCTCGCGTGGCCGGGCTAACGGCACAGCAGCCCCCGCCGCCGCTCGTCAGTGCGCAGGAAATACTCGATGGTCTGACGGCCGACGGCTCACGCTGGCTCACGTTCGGCGGCAACTACAGTAACCAACGCCACAGCCCGCTGACACAGATTACGCCCGCCAACGTGAATCGCCTCGTCCCTCAGTGGACCTTCCAGACGGGCACACTCGGAAATTTTGAGACGACCTCGCTCTTCCGTGACAACGTCCTTTACGTGACAGGGCCGCAGAATGTCGCGTGGGCAATCGACGCGCGCACCGGGCGACAGATCTGGCGCTACCGCCGCGAATTGCAACCGAACTTGACCGCCTGCTGCGGTCTCGTCAATCGTGGGTTCGGCGTGCTCGGGGACAAGCTTTTCATGGTCACGCTCGACGCGCATCTTCTTGCGCTCGACATGAAGACAGGGGCCATCGTCTGGGATGTCACGATGCAGGACTATAAAAATGGTTACGCCTCAACCATTGCTCCGATCGTCGTGAAGAACAAAGTGATCGTCGGCGTGGCCGGCGGCGAGTTCGGAATCCGAGGATTCATCGATGCCTACGACGCACAGACGGGCAAGCGCGTGTGGCGTTTCTACACGATTCCAGGGCCGGGCGAGCCGGGACACGAGACGTGGGCCGATGATTCGTGGAAGATTGGCGGCGCGGGCGTCTGGGTGACCGGCGCGTACGATCCGGAACAGAACCTCGTTTTTTACGGAACCGGTAATCCGGGTCCGGACTACCACAGCGAAAGCAGAGAAGGTGACAACCTGTATAGCACGTCGTTGGTGGCACTCGAAGCCGACACGGGCAAGCTCCGCTGGCATTACCAGTTCACGCCTCACGATGTTCACGATTGGGATTCGACCGAAGTCCCGGTCCTTGCCGACATTACGATCGGAGGTCAGTTACGCAAGGTGGTGATGTTTGCGAACCGCAATGGTTTCTATTACACGATCGATCGCACGAACGGTAAAGTCATCGCCGCGAAACCGTTCACCACGACGACCTGGGCGAAAGAGATTGGCCGCGATGGTCGGCCGATCGAACTCCCGGGCCACACGCCCGACGAAAAAGGCTCGGTTACTTGTCCCGACATCACCGGCGGCACGAACTTCTGGCCGCCGACGTTCGATCCGACAACCCGGACATTTTTCGTCAATGCGCGCGAAGCGTGCATGACCTTTTACGCGTGGAAACCCGACTACAAAGCGGGGGATCGTTTCACGGGCGGGGCCGGCCAGCGTGGTCAGGGCTCCGAGCAACCGTACGGCGCTCTGCGCGCGATCGATCCGGCAACGGGTGATCGGAAGTGGGAGTTCCGGTATCTGACTCCATCCACCGCAGGTTTGCTGACAACGGCTTCAGGCCTGATCTTCAGCGGCGATGCCGAGGGCAACCTGCTGGCACTCGATTCCCGCAGCGGCAAGCTGCTCTGGCGATACCAAATGGGCGCTCCAATGCACGGGACTTCGCCGACAACATTCATGTTGGACGGGCGCCAGTACCTGCTCGTGCCTGCGGGCACCACATTGACGGCCTGGGCGCTGCCTCAGTAGTCCGCGCCGGTGGCGTCAGATTCGAAAGCAGGAAGAAACGGCCACAAAAAGGCACAAAAAGGCACAGAAATCACAAAAGCTTTAGTCGTTTTCTTGTGTTTTTTGTGGCTCTTTGTGGGGCTTTGCACAAAAAATCCTGGGCGGTCATAGACCGCCCCTAGAGCTTGGGGTGCGCAACTGTAGGGGCGCTCTATGAGCGCCCACGATGTATTTTTTGTGCAAAGCCCTCTTTGTGGCTATTCCAGTCGAGTCAGTTTAATAACGGCTCCTGACGGCTTCTGCGTCAGCACCAGCGAATTTCCGTTCAACGTGAATTCGTACTGGTTGCCGGCGCCTCCGATGGCGAACGCGCTCTTTGCCACCATGGCTTTTGTCCGGAGCATGTTTCCGCTCACGGTGTAAGTTCCGGTGTTGAGGTAAAGCTGATTGAAGACCGTCACTTTTTCGCCGTCGGTGGCTTTGTCGTTCGAGGGGTAGTTCGGCAACGGTTTTGTGCCGTTGATCCTGGCAAAGCTGTAATGTTGCCCTGCGAAGATGTACAGACCGGGCTGAGGATTCGTGATCGCCGGCCCATTCGTATCCGCAATCTCGGTAACCTTCCAGGCTCCCATCAGTGGATTTTTCGTACCCGAAGATT
>QHWY01000337.1 GCA_003223875.1 Acidobacteriota bacterium
TTAAAGCCGGGCTTCTTGTCCTTCAATTTTGCATAGTTTTTTTGAATCAATTCGAAGGTCGGATAAGCGACATTCTCATCATCATGCCGCCACTGCCGCAGGGCGCTGTTGGGATTGTTGTCCACTTTCGCCGATTCGGAAATGTTGTATCCCTTCCATGAGTCGGGCGCATTGCGTTCGGTCTGTTCTTGAATGTAGTCGAGATTGCCCTTGCCGACATACAGAAGGCCGTGCGCCAACATCCGGGTCGAGCCGGAAATTTCATTGATAAAGTTTCGAGCTGCGACCGTTTGGTCCGCGGTCAACATTTCGCCTCGCCGGGCGTCTCTGACACTCTTGGGCACAGGCTCTGAGCCGCCCAGGACGTTCAACACCGACCCGGTGACATTGCTGAGGAGCCCGATGTTGATCTGACTATCGAGATAAACATCTTTGATGAACCGTACGATCTGATAGTTCTCTCGGGTATTCGGCAGGCCCACCAGCGCAGGATTCCAGGGCGCCCACACCTTACCGTGCTCATCGGGCAGACCTTTTGGATTGTATTCATTCGATGTGCCGCCGCTTGTCGGTCCCTGCGCGAGTCCGCGCAACGCCAAGGGACCATCCATCGTGCCGCGAACAAGGTGAAGCTGATCATCAAAGACGAACAGGTCACGAGGAGTTCCCGATTGGGCGTATGCCTCGGGCTCAAACATTTCGATGGGATCGACATTGAAGAACCGCCCGAAAACCTCATTCATGGCCAGTAACGACGCAGCCATTCCGCCTGAGCCCGCCAGGAAGCGACGCCGAGAAATTCCCAGTTTCTTGCTTGCCGACTCGGACAGTTCTTTGATGCGCTCCTCCATTTGCTTCTGCTTTTTGGTCTGTGGAACGGGCATGTATTCGCCGTTTGAAACCATTTGAGTGGGAATGGGAGACCGGAAGGTTTCGGCCTCGTCCGCCCTGGCGCATTGGGCAATTTGCTCCCCATTGAGAAGCCCATGGTCGGCTTCCCAGACTTTGCCTTCCTCGTTCCATTTTTCCGCTGCCATTTTTGCCTCCTATTTACCAACAAGGTGCGGGACGTCTTTGTTGTTTTCTGTGCAAACGTATTCGGTGACCTCCTCGCCCTTCGGGGCGAGATCAGAGATTCGCTTAATGGTCCACGGCTTCACATAAGATGAAGGGTCGTCAATCGTGAACTCGACCTCCACGTGCCCCAGATCGGGCCGGCGCCAACGCTCGGTGATGTGCGTTTTTTCCGTGAACGGATGACCTTCCAGATCGATCCAGGCCCTGCCGTTGAAACCCACGCTGTCCACTACCAGCGTGTCTCCTTCCCAATGCCCGATGGAGTGTCCCATCCACGTAGGATCCAGGTCTTTCGGATGGCTCCTGCCGTCCAGGAAGATCTGTCGAGGCGGCACGTCGTGTTCAGCGATCATCACCATATAGCCAGGGGTCTGCACCACGCGATACGTGAAGATAACCCCGAATAACGTGATACCGTTCGGCTGGCAACGCGAACTGGGGACGTCCTTAAGGTGGTTGGCGGCCCGCTCGCTGACGATGGCCTGCGCCGAGGGCGTTAGTTCCGGCTTGCCCGAATCCTGAAGGAATGTGCCCAGCCACACTCCCGAAAGATCCGGTTTGCCATTGGCCATACGGGGCGTTGGACCGACGGGCGTCTTGTGCCGCGTAGTTAAGCCAGTGAAAAACTGCCGGTCCTCTCCCACGGTGTTCAGGCTGAAGTCCCCGACCTTAATATCGATGCGCACGGTTTGCGCCGCGCGGACCGCGATGTTTTTTTGCTCGAACGGCACCATCCCGGGCACGGACGCCGACATGTCGTATGTTCCAGCCGGTAACTGGGCCAGCGTGTACGCGCCGGTGGGAGAGCTTTCCGCTTTGTATAGGGCTTTGGTGGCAACGTTGGTGGCGTGAATCGCAGCTTTGCCGAGCACGCCTCCGTAAACATCGGTAAGCGTGCCGGTGATTGTGCCGCTACTTTGAGCGAGCAGTGCCGATGCGAATAAGACCAATACAGGAAAATGCATACACTACCTCCCCGCCTCGATCCGGTTTCCGACAATAGCCGTTTTGAGCACCAATTATACAAAAAAGACCCTAAGGCCTTTACCAGCCCCTGGACGGGAAAGAAAGTGTTCAAGTTGGAACCGGATTGGCAATACATTGGCTTTGCACAAAAAATACATCGTGGGCGCTCATAGAGCGCCCCTACAGTTGCGCACCCTAAGCTGTAGGGGCGGTCTATGACCGCCCAGGATTTTTTTTTGCAAAGCCCAATACATTCCCGGAATCGCCTGCGAGGACCGCTTCAAAGCGGACTGGGCCGCAGGCCGCTATATCCACTGGGAACCGCCGGCTTAGAAGCCAAAGGAGGAAGGCCGCTGAAGCGGGCATCCCTCGATTTTGTTAACCGGCATCCACGAGATCCAAAAAAAGCCAACGTTTGCCGGATGCGAGGCCTGCGAGCTCACGCCCGGCGGCGCGGATGACACCTGGAGCAGAAGTGATGTGTTGCGTGCCGGCATTCATGTCGCGGAAGAGGCGCTGGAGCGTGCCGGCGCGAAGGGCGACCGTGCCCGCCGTCTTGTAGACGAAGGCGCATATTTCTTGCATCGACCAGGTGGCGTTAGTCAATGCGAGACGGATGAGTGAGTGCTGCCGCACCGACAACTTCTCTCCGCGAGTAAGTGCCTCCGCTACGTCTTGCCAGGATTCATAAATGAATGCGCGCGCCGCTCTGTACCGCGCCTCCGCGTTCGCATATCCTTCCTGAAAGGCGTCGCTATCCCCGGTTGAGCCCGCACGTCCGATCTTCGAGCGGACGATGGCGCCCAATTCATCCAGCAGCCGTCGACCGATACCGCACGCCCATCCCGAATGACACATCATGGCAAAGCCGATGATGCCGATCGTATACAACGCGCCGCCGCGTTTTGGCGTTTCAGTCAGGGCAGAATGTGTATACGCCTCGGGAACGAAAACGTTGTCAATCGTGTAATCGATGCTTCCCGTTCCGCGCAATCCCATCACATCCCAGTTCTCGATGAGCTTCACCTTCTCGACTGGCAGGACGAAAATGCGCGGTTCGCCCGTGGGTTCGATGATGGCAAGCGTATGGATGTGGGTACCATGCTTGATCCCCGAAGCAAAGCTCCACGATCCGCTTAGAAGAAAACCGCCGCCGGTCGGAAGAGCCTTTCCTGGCCGAGTGCCTTGTCCCACAATCACGGGAAGCCTGGTGCCGCCGAACAATTCGCTGACCGCCGAGTCTTCGAGAAACGCCGCGCCTGTACCGATGGCAAGCGCTGCAGCCATCAAAACCCAACCCACGGATGGATCGCCGTAAGAGACATTTTCAAGTAGTTCGAGCGCCGAGACCGGATCCAGCTCCGCACCTCCACGTATCGATAGGGGCACCCACATCCCCCAAAGACCTTCGCGATGGAGTGCCTCAACTACGGGCTCCGCGAGCCGGCCTTCCTTGTCGCTCCAGTCGGCGTACTCATCCGCGATTGATGCAACGGTTTTCGAGCGCGCCACAAGGCCGGACGCGGTAACGATGACACTCATGACCTCTTACTCCTGTATAAATTGCGAAGAGGAAATTTGCCACAAAAGGCATAAAAGTTCTGTGCTTTTTATTTTCCAGAAGGCGTATTCTTGTCGGTCACTGTCTCTAGTGTTGTGTTTGGGAATTTGCGCTGGCGCAAGACTGGCGCGCCGGGCGCGAAGCGCGAGCCCGATAGGGCGAAGCCTCAATTAGTGGTCAGTTCAGCG
>QHWY01000338.1 GCA_003223875.1 Acidobacteriota bacterium
CACGCGTTCGGCGATGTCCCACCGCAAATGGCCGTTGCGGCCGTTTCCGACATCGAACCATATGCCGCGCTGCCGCGCCGCGAGCACTTCCGGAAGGATGTGGCCGGCATCATCGATAATGCTATTTGGCGGCGGAGCGAACATGTGGGTAACGATGTCGCCCGGTTTGAGCAGCCCCAGAAGCTTCGGCAGCGGGGAGATGGTCTGCCCCATATGGATCATCACAGGCAGATTGAATGACGACGCCACGTCTTGTGCGCGACGAAGCACCTCGTAATCGTTCGTGCCGGCGACATTATTGGACAACCTCGCCTTGACGCCGGCGATGATGTCGCGGTTGCGCATGATCGCGCCCCGCGCTAGGCCGACATCCGCGCGATTGATGTCCATCGTGTCGCCTTCCGGAATGACGCCGGCGCGGCCGATGTTGATCAGAACGCGGCCCGGTTGCGGCGCCGCCTTCGCGACAGCAATGGCGTCGGCGATGTGATCAGCTCCCTGCGATCCGGCGTCAATGAATCCGGTCACGCCGTCAGCCAGGCACAGAGGCGGCCCTTCCTTGGTGCGGGCCGCATGCGTATGAATATCGATCAAACCCGGCACGACGAGTTTGCCCCGCGCATCGATAACGTCGGATGCGTCGGCCGCAATATTGGCCTCGACTGCCGCGATTCGGCCGCCCGCGATCGCAACGTCACGGATGGCATCCAGCTTGAGGGAGGGATCGATGACGCGTCCACCCTTGACGATCAAATCGTACTTCGCCGGTTCCGCTGTAAATGCCTTTGTATTTCGCATCAGCACGGCGGCGCCTGCCGCTGCGCCAAAGAACTGTCGTCTGTTGAGCATCGTCAATCTCCTACGGCAGCATTGCCGTGATATTTCGCTTCGGCACCTGTCCAACCGGAATGCGGGCTACCTCTTTCATTGAGTGAGTATCGATGGCAGAAACCGAAGCCGATGCGTCGTTCGCCACGTAAACGAAATTACTGTCGGGTGTAAATGTCATCCAGAACGGATCCACGGCAACAGATACCGCGCCGAGATATTTCAGATCGGGTAGCGAGTAGGCATGGACGACGTTATACAACCTATCGCTGACCCAGACGGCTTTGTTATCCGGTTGGACGCCGATACCGTGGTTGGGATTTGCCACGGACGCGCGGACGGTCTTCATTTTTACCGGTCCGCCCAGATCGGGGAACTTGATCCGATGAATTTCCTTGCCGGTCGCGAAATCGGCGACTACAAATCCGTGAAGGTCGGTCAGTCCTGCCAGGATCCACTTCGTCGAACCGTCCGGATTCGTGTGGAACGCCAAGGGACGCGGACGGTTGGTGAACTGAATCACACGCACGGGCTCTTCCGTTTTCTGGTCGATGATTGCGACCTTATAGGTTTGATCATCCGAGGCGGCGATGACGTACTTGCCGTCGGGTGTGACATACGTGTTGTGGATCTGCAATCCGTCCAGTGGAAGCCGCTTGACGTTCGAAAGCGTGGTTGTGTCGATAACATCCACTCCAAACGGCGCCCCGTGGATGGCCTGATAGATCCTTCGCCCATCCTTACTGATTGAAATGTTGTTCGGTGGTCCACTGAGTGGAATCTGTTTGAACACCTTCAACGTCTTCATATCCACGACGTCCACGGTGCGATCCGCTTCATTGGAAACATAGAGCCGGCTTCCGTCCGGACCCGCTGCCACTCCATGATTGGCTTCGATGCCGGTGATTTCGGCCACGACACGATTCATTACCGGATCGATAATATGGATGTTATCGCCCGCCATGTTCGTCTGGATGATGCGAAGTTTCAGGCCGCCGTTGTTGGAAGCTGCAGCACGAACAGCATTGGCCGGCGCAGCCGGGATCGACGAACCACGTAGATCTTCATCGACCACGTTCTTTCCCTGAACCCATGCTGCGATCGTCTGCCATTCGGGATCGTTGGGAGACGTGAATTGTGCGCCTCCGCCATGCCATTGGTCGCCGCCGGCCTCGTACCGCAGCGGATGGATCAGGAGCGGACTCGAGAACGGATTGTTGGCGAAGACCTTTTTACGGACGGCATCGAAGTTCTTCCGCGATTGCTCTTCAGTCCACGTGGTACTGCCGGGCGAAAGGATTTCCAAACGCATCGCAGCCGGCGCATTCCCCTCGCCGGCGCCGAGCGCATGGCACGCATAGCAGCGGGCATGGCCCGCGCGCCTCGCCAGAAAAATGGGTTCAACGTGCGCCCGATAAAACTCGAAGCTTAAACCTGGTGGCGATGGTTGGCTTTGCTGCGCCTGTGTGGCCGATACAGACGAAAACAAGACAAGCGAGATGAGCGGCAACAAGCATCTGCGCATTAATCCTCCTTACTGCGATCGGGCGATTAATTGCTGGATTTGCCCGGTAGATGTTCCAGATCGCGATTGTTCTCGTTGCAAACACATCAGAAGCAGGCTTAACCGTGTTCTTATGGGTTTCATGTTGTCCTCACGTTTTACCGGGGATTTTAAACCTCCTCGGGTGCACTAATCCAAATAACTTTATTCATTGACTTCATGCTAAACCTGGGAGAAAAGGTTGAGCGCACTGGGAACTGTAGCGGCGGTCTATGACCGCCGGCGATCTCGCAATCGTTGATTGTCGACGGTCATAGACCGCCGCTACAGTTGGAGAGCCAATTCTATGGAGGAGAAAATGCCCAATCGCAGAGACTTCCTGAAAAACGTCGCGGGAGCTACCGCTGCAGCGGCCGGTTTTGCTTTGCCTCAAATCGGCGTCGCACCGGGTAAGCGTCGCGAGCTGTTCATCGCGGGCCGCCGGGTGAAGACGGTCGACGCACACGCCCACTGTTTCGTACCGGAGGTCTGGGATTTGGTTAAGGACACACCTCTGGCCACGCAGGCGAAGGGCAACTTGACGGGTAACATCGCTTTGGGTAATCCGCAGCGCCTCATCGACATGGATGCGCAGGGCGTCGACTATCAGGCGATCAACGTCAACGCCTGGGGCTATTCTGCGGATCGTGCATTGGCTCGCGATCTCATCCGGCTTCAAAACGAAAAAATATCGCAGTGGTGCGCCATCCATCCGGATCGATTTGTGGGGATGGCCACGGTCGCCATGCAGCATCCGGATCTTGCGGCCGATCAGTTGGACGAAGCCATCAAAAAGCTGGGACTGCGGGGCGCCGCCATCGGTGGAAGCGTTGAAGGCCAAGAACTATCGGATCGCAAGTTCGATCCGTTCTGGGCCAAGGCGCAAGAGCTGGGCGTTCTGCTGTTCATGCATCCGCAGGGAGCGCCGGGCACAACGCAGAACTCGCGGCTGCAAGGACGAGGGGGCTTAGGCAATACGATTGGAAATCCTCTGGAAACGACCGTATTCCTATCCCACCTGATCTTTGAAGGAACACTCGATCGTTTTCCGGGGCTCAAGATCTGCTCCGCCCATGCGGGCGGCTATCTACCTTCCTACAGCGGCCGTTCCGATGCGTTGTGCGGGCGGGGCAGTGGTGCGGACTGCAAGGCGCTCAAGAAGAAACCAAGCGAGTATTTCCGCGACCAGCTCTATATCGACTCGATGATCTTTCGCGAGGAAGGCTTGCGGCATTTGGTCGCTGAAGTCGGTGTCGCGCATATGGTCTATGGAACGGACTATCCTTTTGATTGGCCGATCGGCATCGATTTCATTCTCAACGCTCCTTTTCTGAGCAATGCGGACAAGGAAGCCATCCTGGGCGGGAATTTGATCAAACTACTTCGCATTAC
>QHWY01000123.1 GCA_003223875.1 Acidobacteriota bacterium
TTACCCGAGTAAGGGAAGTTCTATGTCAAAACGTCCAACGGTGTCCTCCGAAAGTTTTGTCCAGGGATCGTACAAAAGCGCAATATACCTGGGGCTGCCAATCGCGGACAATACGCCGGAAGCTTTGGCAGCACTTCTGGCCGCCAATGTTCGTTACAGGCAAGAACCATGGCCGGCACCTTTTGATGTAACGACCCACAGGCTGCACGTTGGCGATGCGCGAGACCTTTCTTGGATTCCGTATGAATCAGTTCATCTCATCGTGACTTCCCCACCATATTGGACGCTCAAGGACTACAACCCCATCCCCGGACAAATGGGACACATCCAAAGTTATGAGCATTTTCTCAATGAACTCGACAAGGTATGGGTTGAATGCCGGCGCGTACTTGTTCCCGGTGGGCGGATTTGCTGCGTGGTTGGAGACGTGTGCATTCCGCGCAAAAAGGGTGGGAGGCACTACATCATGCCCCTTCACGCGGACATTCAAGTTCGCGCTCGCTCCCTCAACTTGGACTGTCTGACTCCGATTCTTTGGCACAAAATCGCCAATGGAGTGACCGAATCGGAAGGCAACGGTGCAGGATTCTATGGTAAGCCTTATCAGCCTGGCGCCGTCGTTAAGAACGACGTCGAATATATTCTTTTCCTCCGGAAGGGCGGAGGCTATCGTTCGGTCCGTCCGATTCAGAAAGCATTGTCGATGCTCACAAAAGAAGAAATGCAATCTTGGTTTCTTTCATTCTGGACAGATATCAAAGGGGCATCGACCCGTTCCGGGCACCCGGCCCCCTTCCCGGTTGAACTTGCTGACCGATTGATCAAAATGTTCTCGTTTGCCGGCGATACGGTGCTCGATCCATTTGTTGGCACAGGAACAACGAGCGTTGCAGCGGTGAACTGCGGAAGAAACTCGATCGGCAACGAAATCGATGCTAGTTATCTCCAGATATCGAAGGAACGCCTCGCCGTAGCCATGGCACAGCTAAAGCTTTCCGGGCCGGTCAACCCGAGGCTGTCGTCCACAGGGAACACATCAGAACTCAATGAGCCGGAGTTCGCCCCGATATCGTCTACTTGAAAGGTTCCGAAACGTTTTTGAAGGAACCCAATACAGGCACCGGGATTCATCGATCGGCGATTCCATTGCAATTGAATTGTATGAAGATCTTCATAGCCTCCATAAATCTCCCAAATTAGTTTCTCGTATCGAAAATCATGAGCGCGTCATAAATGTCCAAAATCTGCGCCAAGGTGTGAAGGCCCGCCGCGGTGATGGCACGTTCGGCGAACTTATTCCGGGAGAGGATGCTCTTGCTCTACCTGGCTTCAAGGTTGCTCGCGGCCCAATAGCGACTCTGGAGATCGGCGGTGAGGTGAAGATTCTTGCCAAAGCGATGATCAAACAAATAGACCGCGTCATGACGGATCTCGGCAATCAGGTCCGGCATTTTAAGCGCAAAGGGGACACTCCTATAGGTGTCGCTGTCGTTGGTATCAATTGGTCTCCGGGTTACACCAGCTACGAGGGAGATCGCGCGTGGCCAACAGATGGCAGGAAATACGCTCACCCAATTCAAGAAGCTGCCGAGGCGGAATCGAGACTTAGAGAGCAGATAGCGAACCAATTCGACGAATTTCTTATTCTCCGATTCCGGGCAACGAATGCCGGAGTGTTCCCGTTTGAGTGGATTGATTATCGTGAGACTTTCAGAGACTATGGCGCAATCTTGACGCGAATCAGCCGCGAATACGAAAGGCGCTTTTAGAAGACACCCGGCGCGTCGATTTACCTACCCTGAGCGCGCCGCGAGCAATGCGCCGACCACGACGAGTTTTTTTCGTTTAGGGTCAACCGTGAGGTTTAGTCCCTCGAGGCCGCAAACCGCTATGTTAGACTAACCGGCTTTTGTCCTGATAGGAAGGAGTAATAGCAGCATGAGTTCTCAAGTCTCGAAACCGCAAAGCCTGGAGGAAATCCTGCAAAAGGCCGGAAATCCGGTCGAATTATTGCGGAATTCGCAAATCGGTCCGTACGCGTTTCCAGTCGTGCGCTACGAGTTCACGAACTGGAGAGACGAGCAGCGTTCCTGGCGTGAAACCTGCGCGCTGTTCGACCAGTCGCATCACATGACGGATCTTTACGTCGAGGGGCCGGATGCGCTCAAAGTGTTTTCGGATCTTGGTATCAATAGCTTCAAAAGTTTCAAAGTCGATCAAGCGAAACAATTCGTCGGCTGCAATCACGATGGATACGTGATCGGCGATGCCATCCTTTTTTATCTGGCGAAGAACAAATTCAATCTAGTCGGCCGGCCTCCCGCCGGAAATTGGGTGCAATACAACATAGAGACTGGCCGGTATAACGCATCGGCTGAACGAGACGAAAGATCGGCGGTCAACCAAGGACGAAGGAAATCGTTCCGATATCAAGTCCAAGGGCCGCAGGCGCTCAAGGTCATGGAGAAAGTCACAGGAAAACCCGCGCCGGATATCAAGTTCTTCAACATGGATGTATTCCGTATTGCGGGCTGCGATGTTCGCGCCTTGCGTCACGGGATGGTCGGACAACCGGGATGGGAACTCTTTGGCCCCTGGGAATACGGTGAAGCGGTTCGAAATGCAATCGTTGAAGCCGGTCAAGAGTATGGGATCCGGCAAGTCGGCGCGCGGACTTATCCGACGACCTGTCTCGAATCGGGATGGATTCCGTCACCGCTTCCGGCAATATATACCGGCGAAAAGATGAAGCCTTATAGGCAATGGTTAACGGCAAAGAGCTATGAAGCGATGGCTTCGCTTGGAGGCAGCTTTTATTCAAACAAGATTACGGATTACTATCTGACTCCGTACGATCTCGGCTATGGTTCGTTCGTCAAGTTTGATCACGATTTTGCCGGAAGAGCAGCGCTTGAAAAAATAGCGGCTAATCCAAAGCGGAAAAAAGTCACACTCGTTTGGAATGGCGACGACGTGTCCCGCGTCTGGAGCACGCTCGTTCATGGTTCGGGGGACATCGCCAAATACATCGACTTGCCTTTGACTAACTACGCGACGTTACCTTTTGACAAGGTGCTGAAGGACGGCAAGATTGTCGGGTTATCCACGTATACCGGCTACACCTACAACGAACGTGCAATGGTGTCGCTTGCGGTGATCGACAACGAGCAGAGTGAGCCGGGGACGCAAGTCACGGTTGTGTGGGGTGAGGAAGGACGGGGATCGTCGAAGCCGACGGTTGAGCGTCATGTGCAGGCGGAAATCCGGGCGACGGTTGCTCCCGCGCCAATCTCGGAAGTGGCGCGCACGGCGTATCGGCTGAGGTGAGATTGAGTGAGCATTATTCCCCCTCCTCGCAGAGGAGGGTGGCGCGACAGCTTAATAGAAGCTGGGGCCGGGGTGGTCAGTTAGGCGAAAAATTGCCGCCAAACTGACCACCCCGTCTGCGCCTGCGCTCCGCTTGGCGCATCCTCCCCTCCTCTGCGAGGAGGGGAATGTTGCGTCAACTAAACATCTCGAAGGGTTCGAATTCACCGTTTAAGACGGCGGCGGTTCCCTTGAACCCAAGCCAGCCGGAAATCATTGTGGCGTAGACACGGCGAAAATCCGTCGTGTAGACGAGATTGTCGCCCTCATCGAGCTGCGTGAGGCTTGGAATCTTGCCGTAGTGGCCGCCTTTCACTTTTTTACCCGAGACGAACATCAGATTGGCGGCACCGTGATCTGTTCCGAGGTTCGAATTCTCCGGCACGCGGCGACCGAATTCGGAGAACATCATTACGACGACGTCGTTGCCCCGGCCGATGCGCTCGACATCGGTCATGAATGCCGAGACGGCATCGGATGTGTAGGTCAGCAGCCGCTGATGAAGATCCGGCTGGAACACATGAGTGTCAAAGGCATTGTTGCGGTACGAGACGTAGTACAACCGCGTCGGCATTCCCGCGTTGATCAACGCCGCCACTTTCGGTAGGTCCAAACCACCGGTTATGCCGTAATCGACCGGTGATTTGTAATTCGCCCAAGCTTCCTTCACCAAAGCGGATGCGCTCTTCGCGCTTCGGGCGATATCGAGCAGAAATCTTCGCGACGGATTCTCCACGGCACCGGTATCGACCACCTTTGCGAAAATGTCGCGTTCCTCGTAAAAGCCCTCCCGAGAAAATTTATTCGGATCGTCGAACACCAGCGGCGTGTGCACCTTACTTCGAACTGCCAGCGACTGGTGGGCATCGATGTTCACAAGGAAGGTATCGGGCGCCTGCGGCGCCATCACATCGGCTAGGCGGCCAACCCATCCGTATTCATCTCCACGATTCGGTGCGGCCGTGTGCCAATACGCCATCGACGTAAAGTGGGAAAACGAGGGGTTCGCATATCCGCAGCCGTGCACGACCGCAAGCTGTCCTTCCTTATACAGCCGTTCGAAACCGACCATGCCCGAATTGAATCCAAAATGTTCATCGATCTTGCGAAGGCGGGCTGGGCGCAATCCGATCTTCGGCCGATGGCGATAGTATGCATCGTCTCCATAGGGGACCAGCGTGTTCAGTCCATCGTTGCCTCCCGATAGCTCCAAGACGACAAAAATTCGGCCATCACCTGAGGTTTGCGGACCTAGCGCCTCGGCGGCACGCGCAAACAGAGGAGGCACAGGCAACAGGCCGCTCGTTCCGATTCCAATTCCATAGAGGCTGGCTTTCAAGAGTTCTCTGCGCGTCATGTTCATAATGGTTTCCTTCGTTAACTCAACTGATATTCAGGCTCGCTCAACAGTAAGTGCAGGAGCAGACGCAGCGAGTCTTCCATATAAGTCTTGGCGACCGCCACGTCGGACGTGCCCAGCTTCGCGTTCAAAAAAGAAATCAATTCTTTCCGTTTCTCATCTGCGGGAGGCACACGCATGAAGCGCCGGATAAGGTAATCGACGACTTCGGACGTGTTCTTCAAACCCGCATCAACAACCATTCGTGCCAGGACGATGTTTGCGGTATGCCGTGGAATAGGTTTTACTCGTTCGATCGCCATCTGCCAGCCTCGGAAGCTGCCGTAGCGTGTATTGAAGTCCTCGTCGCGATCTGCGAGCATATTCGCTTCGGCCAGTCCTCCTTCGCTGCCGCGATCCGGCATTGTTGCTGTCGAGATATCCAGTCCCGCTCTGATTTTATCCGCGACGATACGGATGTCGGCCGACGGGTTTGCGCGATCGGGTGGAATGAAATTGATATCCGGGAACAGCATATCGCGGATAAAGTTACCGCGCTCCAACAGCAGCCCTGGGGTCATCCAACTTCGTCCTTCAGACCAGCCTGCCACCGTTGGCGGCGAAAAGAGCCGCTGGCCGAGGGCGCCCGTCGCGACGTTGAAGTCCGGAACACCCGGAACCTCCGTGAGTCCCAACTTCTTGTACGTCGAAACGGCGAGCTGAACCGGGCTCTTGATCTGAGTGCCGACCGACGAAGGGCTGTAGAAGTCGCGCGACAAGAAAATCGTCTCGAGCAGCGGGGCAATCTTGTAGCCGTTAGTGCGCAGCACGGCACCAAGTTTTTCCTGAAGTTCGGGAGTCAGTTCCTGGCGAACAAAGAACCGATAGATTTTCCCCGCGATGAAGCGCGCCGTGACCGGCTGTTTGAGGATGATGTCGATCACATCCACGCCATCCAAGTTTCCGGTACTGCCGAGAAATGTCTTCGGACCGTCGTCGTGCTGCTCCTTATGAACAACGAACTGTAGGTCGACGTAATTCCAGCCCGTGAAGGCGCGAGCAGCCTCGCGAACATCCCTTTCCGAATAGTTGCCCACGCCCATCGTGAACAATTCCATGATCTCGCGGGCAAAGTTTTCATTGGGAGCGCCCTTCACATTCACGCCGGCGTCCAGAAACGACAACATTGCGGGACCTTGCGCAACAGCGACCAGCAGATCGCGAAAGTTTCCGGTTCCATATTTTTGGAATAGCTGGAGCTGGCCGAGACTTTTTCGGTAGTCGCGTATTTTCGCTTCATTCACCGCGAAGTGGCCGTGCCAGAACAACGCCATCTTTTCCTCCAACGGATGGCGTGTTTGAAGCATTCGGTTCGCCCACCAGTAGGCAACGCGCTGCGTTTCCAAAACACTCGCACGCAGCCAATAAAAGAATTTGTCCACGATAGGCTGTATCGGGCGATCACCACCGGGTTTGACTTTGATGCCGAGGGCTTCGCCTTTTTCCTTTGCCATTTTCGTTACGGCTGGGCGGCTCTCGGGAAAAGGCTCGAGTCCGGGATCGTGAGCTCCAGAATCATCGAATGGAGGAAGATTGTTCTCGATGTTTTGGAAGTACACGAGGCGACGGACAGCTTCCGCGGGCGTCAATCGGGCCAAGGCGTCGATTTCCTCTGGAGTCCCGCCGAAGCCGGCTCGTTCCAGAAGTTGCGCGGCGAAATCGTAATTCCAGTCGGATGCTGCAACTGGAGTGAGATCATTCCGCCAGGCAGCCGGACCGCTTCTCTGGGCCAGAGCCGCCATTGGGACGGCGGCTAGAACAATTAATGCGACAAACACTGCGACGAACCACTTCGGCCTTCGACGCATCTCAAACTCCTTGGTCAGGCTGGATACTGGAAGCATTTTAGTCCCGGGATCAGGTGCGCAGCAAGATAAGGAATAGCCACAAAAAGGCACAAGGGCCTTTTGTGATTTTTGTGCCTTTTTGTGGCCGATCCTTTTTTGTCCGCCTTGACCGGATCTCCGAAGATGTGGTGAACTGCCTAAATTCATGAGTCCCAAGTTTTTTGTGCCCGTATTATTTCTTCTCGCCGCTTTGCCTGCCCGCGCTCAAGACAAGTTGTACCCTGTGACCGGCAATAAAGGTTTCCCGGTTATTCTGACGACCGATCGCTTTGCTTTCGTTGTCGAGAAAGCCTTTCAGCACAAGTTGACATTGGGGTATCCGTCCGACGACAGGTTTCGTCCGGATACCGGAGCGCCCCTCATCCTACTCTGGTTGAGAGTACAAAACCTCTCACAGCGCCCCATGGAATTCAGTACTGCGAAATTCACCAGCACCGACGAAGAGGCCCGAACGTATTCGGCTTTGACGGTCGAGGAAGTAACGAATCGAATCTCTGCCGGAGGCAGCGGTTCGATCGGCACGAAAACGCTCCGCAGCCTGTCGCTGGGACGCGTCGGAGGCAAACCATCCGAGGAGCAGTTGACGGCCGATATCCAGCGGTATAGTTTGCGGTCTTCGGAAGTTCCGGCGGGTGGCGTTAAGGAGGGCCTCATCTATTTTGAAAAGCCGCCACGGAAAAACTACACGGTGAGCATCACTCTCGGCGATCTCTGGTCTCAACCCCTCGCTTTTTCGACCGCCAAGCAAAAGTAGGAATCCCGCTTGAAGAAAATCGCTTCCTGGACAGCTCTCACTTTAATGCTTGCTTGGACCGCCGCCGGCGTTGGACCGCAAGGAGGGCGCAGCAATAATCTCGTGTTGTTCGTTGCAGACGGCCTTCGTGGTGGAATGGTCGATCCACATAGCGCGCCGCAAATGACCGCTGTCCGCGAACGGGGCGTCTCGTTTCCGAACAGTCATTCCGTCATGCCCACTTTCACCATGGCGAATGCTTCTGCTCTGGCAACGGGACATTATCTCGGCGATACAGGTGTTTTTAGCAACACGATCTACGTCGCCTTTCCCGTCCCCGCCGCAGCCGGCAACGTCACGCCGTTTCTGGAAAACGACGCTGTTCTTGGTGCCCTGGATGAACATTTTGCCGGTGACTATCTCAACGAAACGACTCTTCTGAAAGCCGCGCGCGATATGGGATTCAGCACGGCTGCAGTGGGAAAACTCGGACCTGCGCTCCTGTGGGATCATACGGATCGTGAGGCGTTGCGCACGATTGTCATTGATGATTCGACGGGAAGCCCGAATGGACATCCAGTGCCCTCCGGTGTCCTCGAAGCGATGAAGAATGGCGGCCTGCCTGTCCTTTCTCCCTCTCGCGGCGCTAATGGACAAGCCGGGGGTTTCACCGTACCAGGAACCAAATCGGCGAACATCGAGCAGGAGAGTTATTTTGCCGATGTAGTCACGAAGGTCATCCTGCCGATGTTCAAAAAACGGAACCAACCATTCGTTCTCGTTTTCTGGTCTCGTGATCCCGATGGCACGCAACACAACCAAGGAGACAGCCTCAATCAACTCACGCCGGGAATCAATGGCCCTACATCCCTCGCAGCGATCAAAAACGCGGATGACGTGCTTGGCAAGATTGAGGCAGCGCTAACCGAACTCGGCATGGCCTCCTCGACAAACATCGTCGTCACAGCGGACCATGGCGTCTCCACGATTTCGACGGAAAGCGAAACCAGTCCCGCTGCGCGCGTTTCTTATAAAGACGTTCTTACGAACCATCTCCCGCCGGGATTTCTGGCGTTGGACATAGCACAGGCTTTGGGTTTGCCCGTGTTCGATCCGGACGACAACAACTCGCGGATGCTGCCCGGATCACACTCGGCTCGCGGCAACGGACTCATCGGTGAAAATCCCGTCCGGCCGGATGTCGTTGTGGCGGCAAATGGCGGCTCGGATCTGATCTATCTGCCCTCGATGGACCGTAACCTTGCTAGACGGATTGTCCGCATTCTTCTCGAGCAGGACTATGTGAGTGGTGTGTTCGTGGACGACGCTTTAGACAAGGTTCCGGGCACGCTCCCACTGTCCTCGATCAATTTGAAAGGGCGGAGCGTTACACCGACTCCAGCGATCGTCGTGAACTTTCGCACATTCGACAGCGGCTGCGGCAAGCCGACCAACTGCGGCGTGGTGGTCGCCGACACGCTTTATCAGCAGGGCCAGGGTCAGCACGGCAGTTTCGGTCGGGCCGATACTTTCAATTTCATGGCGGCGGCTGGGCCTGACTTCAAGCGCGGCTTTCTGGATCCCGCGCCGGTCAGTAACGCCGACCTTGGGCGAACGCTTAGCGAAATTCTAGGACTCAGAATCAAGCCGCGCGGCAGGCTGCTTGGCCGTGTGATCCGCGAAGCCGTGCCCGGCGGAACAACACCGCGGTTTTCATCCCGGACAGTCATATCCGAAGTGGGGCCGAACAGATTAGCGACGACCCTCAATTACCAAATTGTCGGCGATACAAAATATTTCGATGCAGCGGGCTTCAGTGGCCGGACGCTGGGTTTGAAATGATTTGCTGCGCCTGACTGAATTGTTTTGCCGCGAAGCGGCGAAAGAAGCTAGCCCGAGGGCGTCAGGGGCTTTTGCCCAAAGCCGCGAAGCGGCAACAGAACCTAGTGTTGCGTTTCATAATTACGGTTACTTATGGTTCGGCAGAGCCGCATTCCCCTCCTCGCAGAGGAGGGGAGGATGCGCCACCAATAAGATGGCGCGAAGCCACCGAAAGCGGCGCAGACGGGGTGGTCAGACCGGCACGTTCTGGATTTCGCCGAACTGACCACCCCGGCGCTTCGCGCCACCCCTCCTCTGCGAGGAGGGGAATTCGTGAGGCACTCAGTAGCGGTTCGCGATAGGCAACTCCTTCGCCGGATAAAGCGAAATGATCTTCGCGCCTTCGGGTGTGAGGACCACCATTTCTTCAATGCGCGCAGCGGAAATTCCATCTGTAGCCGGGCAGAAGGTTTCGACTGCAAACACCATTCCCGCCTTCAGCTCGTAGGGTTCGACAAAAGAATTCAAACGCGAGATCAGCGGCCGCTCGTGAAGGCCGAGGCCCAGGCCGTGGCAGAAGTTCAACCCGAATGCGGCCATCTCGCTCTCGAAAGCGATATCGGAAGCTTTGGGCAACTGTTCGGCTACCTTATCGGTGCCGAGGCCCGGCTTCAGCATCGCGATCGCGTCGTCCATCCATTGGCGCGCGCGCTTGTACGCGTCACGTTGCGCTTGGGTCGCGCTGCCGACCGTGAACGTGCGGTAATAGCACGTGCGATAGCCGATGAAGGAATGGATGATGTCGAAATACGCTTGATCGCCGGGACGTATGAGACGATCCGTGAAGTTGTGCGGATGCGGGCTGCAACGCTCACCTGAAATCGAGTTGATGGCTTCAACACAATCGGATCCCATCTCGTACAAACGTTTCGTTGCAAGCGCAACGATCTGGCTTTCCTTCACTCCGGGCTTTAGCTCGGCGGCAATATCCTGGTAAACGCCGTCAACCATGCTCGACGCGATGTTCAGGAGCGTGATCTCGTCGTGGCTTTTGATTTCGCGAGCAGCGAGCATCATCTGCTGGCCATCGCGGACTTCGATGCCTTGCTCCTGCAGCGCAAACAGCATGGGCGGCTCGCAGACATCGAGACCCAGCGGCAGGTCGGCCATGCCTTCTTTCTTCAGAAGGTCTTTGATCTCCTTTGCGGCTTGCTTGAATAAGCCGACCTCGGGACCGATCGCTCCCCGCATTCCGGGATTTCCTGCGCGAATGTGGTCTTCGTGCAGCCACGGGCAATAAATCCGATGATGACGCGCTGCAGAGCCGAAGTCCCAAACCCAAGGGTCGCCGGTTCCGGTAAGCAGACAATATCGGATCAGCTTGTCACGAGCCCACTCGCCGATGACGGTGCTCGAAATGTACCGGATGTTGTATTGATCAAAACAGAGCATCGCGCCCAATCCGGACTTTGCCAGCGCCTCGCGCGTGCGGGCCAGCCGATAGCGGTGAAGGCGCCGGAAGTCGACGCGTTCTTCGAAATCCACCTGAGTCGTTCCTGGTGCTTGAAGAGGCCGGTGCCAACGGTGCGCCGGTTTAAGATCGTCTTCGTTGACGGGCAGAAATTCGGGTCTGTTGAGTTTCTTCGCCATGAGTCCTCTCTATGCATTGATCCACTGCCCGGGCGTGCGAAGCGCGTCGGCCAGATCGTTGAGAAAAATAGCCGCTTGAGCGCCGTCGACGACGCGATGATCAGCTGAAAGCGTGAGCGTCATCATCGGACGGATAGCCGCTTGACCATCGAGCGCTACAACGCGATCCGCGATGCGGCCTACGGCGAGGATCGCGGCCTGCGGCGGCGCGATGATCGCGTTGAAGGCGTCGACGTTATACATGCCGAGATTGGTGATGGTGAATGTGCCGCCCGCCACATCGGCCGGTTTCAGCCGTCCGTTTCTAGCGCGATCCGTCAGTTCCTTCCGCTGAGATGCAATCTCACGGATAGCGGTTTTGTCGGCATTCGGAATCACTGCTCCGACGACGCCGGCCTGGACCGCCATGGCAACGCTGATATTGATGCTGGAATTCAGACGGATATTCCGGTTGTCCCAGGTTGCATTCAGTTTTGGATGTTTCGTAAGCACTCTCGCAACGAGTGCCACCAAGAGGTCGGTGTGCGTGACGGTTTTGGAGCCGAGCTTTTCGCGTAGCTCAACTAAGGCGCCGGCATCGACATCGCGCACGAGGAAAAAGTGGGGGACTTGAGTCCAGCTTTGGGTCGTGCGCTCGGCCATGAGGCGGGCCACGGCGCTCAGGCTGGATGGGGCGGCTTGGTCTTCGGCGGACCCAGCTTCCGCAGCTTTCAGAACATCTTCGCTCGTGATGGTTCCGTCGGGGCCTGTGCCAACGATCTTCGTGATGTCGACGCCTTTTTCTTTGGCGAGGCGGCGGGCTTTGGGAGAGATTTGTGGAGACTTGAGAGCCTCACCCTCTGTAGGGGCCGTCTGCGACCGCCCTGGTCGCTCATCTGTTGATCGCGCTTGCGCTTCGCGGACCGCCCCCACAGTAGCTCGAGCCGTAGGCGTTGCGGTAGATGACTCTGCCGGAGGTTGTTCGCCTGGCGCGACGAGCCAGGCAATCGTCTGGCCCACGGGAACGACATCGCCTTCGCGCGATTTCATGCCGGCAAGAACGCCGTCGGCGGTTGCCTCGACTTCCACCACCGCCTTATCGGTCTCGACTTCGAGAAGGATCTCGCCTTTACTGACGGTGTCTCCTTCTTTTTTCAACCAGGAGACAATTTTCCCGGTCTCCTGCGCCATTTCGAGCGCAGGCATCACGACACTAGTAGCCATTTATCGGCCGCAGAGCGCTTTTGCTGCTTGCAACACCGACTGTTCGTTGGGAACAGTCGCGTCCTCCAGCGGCGGTGAAAATGGAATGGGAACGTGCATCGCGCCGATCCGCTTCACGGGCGCCTCCAGATCGAAGAATGCGCCCTCGGCAATTACCGAGGCGATTTCCGCCGTCACTCCATATCGTCCGTATCCTTCATCGACCACGATCACGCGCGAGGTCTTCTTAGCGGATTCGATCAGCGTCTTCTCGTCAAGCGGCCACACGGTCCGTGGGTCGATCACTTCCGCGCTGATGTCATGTTCTTCGAGCATGTGGGCCGCGGCCAACGCGACCTGCACCATGCTGCTCGTCGCGACGATGGTGATATCCGTGCCGGCGCGCTTTACGTCGGCAACGCCAAATGGGATCGTATAATCCTCGGCAGGCACGGGTCCCTTGAGCTTGTACATCATCTTGTCTTCGAAGAACACGACCGGATTGTCGTCCCGAATCGCGCTCTTCAGAAGACCTTTCGCGTCGTACGGTGTCGACGGCAATACCACCTTCAATCCGGGAATGTGGCAGAACCATGCGTGCAGCGATTGCGAGTGTTGCGCGGCCGACCGCCGTGTCGCGCCGAGCGTGGCGCGCATAACCATTGGAACTTTCCACTTGCCGCCGGACATGTAATGGACTTTCGCGGCCTGGTTCACCATCTGGTCCATGACGAGAGTCGAGAAGTCTCCGAACATGATATCGACTATGGGACGCATGCCCGTCATCGCCGCGCCGACAGCAATGCCGGTAAATCCAGCTTCGGATATAGGCGTATCCAGAACGCGTTCCGTGCCGAACTCGTCTACCAAACCCGCCAGTACCTTGAATACGGTGCCCGCCTCCGCAATGTCTTCACCGCAAATGAAAACGCGCGCGTCGCGGCGCATTTCTTCCGCCATCGCTTCGCGGACGGCCTCGGCTAATGTGAGTTCACGAGTTTCAGGCATAGACGTCTTGGTCCACCTTGTCCGGAGCCGGATAGGGAGCCGCGATCGCGAACTGAACTGCCTTCTCGACTTCCGATTTCACTTCGGATTGAATCTGATCGAAGCGAGCGCGATCGGCAAGATTCTGAGACATCATCCAATCGCTGAGCAATTTGATGGGGTCACGTTGAGTCTTCCACATCTGCTCTTCTTGCTTGGAACGATAGTACTCACGATTGATGTCGCCGACGTGGTGTCCCATGAACCGATACGTATTGCACAACAGAAACGCCGGGCCGGCGCCGGACCGAGTCCTGTCCACGACCGCCTTCGCTGTTTGGTAAACTGCGCGCACGTCCTGTCCCTCCACACTGAGGGCGTGCAGACCAAAAGCCGTAGCACGCGTCAACATATCGCCTGCAGCGGTTTCCGAATTGTGTGTGTATTCGTTATAGAGGTTGTTTTCGCAGACGTAGATGACGGGGAGTTTCCAGAGCGACGCCATATTCATGACTTCATATAGCAAGCCTTGTCCAAGCGCGCCGTCGCCGAAGAAACAGACCGCGACTTGACCGGTCTTCAAACGTTTTGCGGAAAGGGCGGCGCCCGTCGCGATTCCAGCGCTGCCGCCGACGATGGCATTGGCTCCGAGGTTTCCCGTATCCGGATCCGCGATGTGCATCGATCCGCCTTTTCCTTTGCAGTAGCCGGCTTCTTTCCCGAGCAACTCAGCAAACATTTTGTCGAGCGTCGCTCCTTTGGCGAGACAGTGTCCGTGGCCCCGATGAGTACTCGTGATGTAATCGTTTGGCTCGAGCGCTTCACAGACGCCAACGGCAACCGCTTCCTCGCCTATATAAAGGTGGGCGAGGCCGGGCATGAGCGCGCGGGTATAGAGGTCATTAACCTGCTCTTCGAAGAGCCGGATCATGACCATGCGCCGATACATATGAAGCCACTGTTGGGCTTCAACTTCAGACTGAGTCTTCGGCCGATCTACAGCGGTTGTCATTTTGAAACTCCAGACATTTTTTCCAATACCTTGAAAATGATTGCGAAGTCTTGTTCTGCGAGCCCCATGGCTCGCGCCGCCGTGAGGAATTCATTCGCGATGGAGGTCGTTGGCAGAGGCACTTGGATTTGCCGGCCCAGTTCCAAAGCGAGCTGCACGTCTTTCTGCATCATGTTAACGTTAAACCACGCCTCATCGGGCATCTTCAGCACGAACGGGCCGCGATATTGAAGCATCGGCGAGCCGGCGACACTGTTCAAGAGTACCTCCAGCGCAACTTCACGCGGGATGCCGCTCTTTTCGGCAAGCAGGATGCCTTCGGTGAATGCCAAGAGCTGCACGGGGAGACTGAGATTGGTCGCAATCTTCATCACGAGCGCCAGCCCGTTTTCGCCGACGTAGGTGACCTTCGGTCCGAGATCGAGGAGCAACGGTTTGATTCGCTCAAATGTTTCGGGCCGGCCGCCGACCATCATGGAGAGTTTTCCTTGTTGGACAGTAACGACGCTTCCCGAGACAGGCGCATCTACCATGTCGGCGCCCTTTTCCCGAACTCGCGCAGCGAGAGCGCGTGACATCGCGGGACTCGCGGTGCTCATGTCAATCCATACTTTACCCGGACCGAGTCCTTCGATGACGCCGTTTGGACCTTCGGCAATCCGAGAGAGCGCTTCCGAGTTCGTCACCATCGAAAGAACGACGTCTGTGGCTGCCGCGACGGCGCGCGGAGAATCCGCGAACTTCAGGCCTTTGTCGATAAGCCACTGCGCCTTGGAACGCGTGCGGTTGTAGCCCGTGACGGTGTGACCTTTTTCGAGAAAACGGCTCGCCATCTGACCGCCCATCGTGCCCAAACCGACATACCCAATGTTTGCCATATTCCTCTGGCTCCCCTCCTAAGTCAGGAGGGGTGGCGCGAAGCGCCGGGGTGGTTTATTACGGAACCACCCGCCACCGGCGACTGCGTCGCGCGGTGGCTGCCCTCCTAACTTAGGAGGGCAGCCGCTTTATTCCACCCAGACGGTCTTGATATTCGTAAACTCGCGGATCCCATGAATTCCGAGCTCGCGGCCGTGGCCGGAAAATTTTACACCGCCGAAAGGCATTCGCGGGTCGGAAGCCACCATCTTATTGATAAAAACCATTCCTGCCTCGATCTCGTTTTCGAATTGTTCGCGTTCTTTCGGGTCATTGGTCCAGGCGCTGGCGCCTAGTCCGAATCTGGAATCGTTGGCGAGCCGAATGGCTTCATCGATATTCTTCACGCGAAACACGGAAGCCACGGGGCCGAAGAATTCTTCACGGTATGCCGGCGAATCCTTCGGAATATTCGTCAGGACGGTCGGCTCGTAATAATTTCCGGCACGCTCGATCGGCTGGCCCCCGGTCAAGACACGCGCGCCGGCCTGAATGGTCTTCTGAACATCGGCATGGAGCGATTTCACGGCGTCGGCTGTGGAAAGCGGGCCGAGATCTGTTTGCGGGTCCATGGGGTCGCCGACTTTGAGAGACTTCATCTTGGAAACAAAGCCGCTTTCGAACTTCTCCGCAATTTCATCGAAGACGATAAATCGCTTCGCAGCGATGCACGACTGACCATTGTTGATGATCCTGGCCTCAACTGCCGTGGCAATGGCCTGATCGAGATTCGCATGAGGCGTAACGATGAATGGATCGCTGCCGCCTAGCTCGAGCACAACCTTTTTTATACGCTTCGCCGCAGACACACCGACCTGAATGCCGGCGCCCTCGCTACCGGTCAATGTAGCCGCCGCGACGCGATCATCCGACAAGACGGCATCGACCTGTTGCGCGCCAATCACCAGGGTTTGGAAAGCGCCTTCGGGAAAACCCGCGCGCAATAAGACTTCTTCGATCTTGAGCGCGCACTGCGGCACATTCGACGCATGCTTCAGCAGTCCGACATTTCCTGCCATCAATCCCGGAGCGACGAACCGGAACACCTGCCAAAATGGGAAATTCCAAGGCATTACCGCGAGGACGACCCCAAGCGGCTGATACCGGATGAAGCTCTTTTTGGCAGGCGTTTCGACGACTTCATCGGCTAAAAACCGTTCGGCGCTCTCCGCGTAATATCGGCAAACCCAGGCGCATTTGGCTGCTTCCGCGATTGCCGACTTTAATGTTTTTCCCATTTCTGTCGTCATCAGTCGGCCCAGGGTTTCTTTTTCGGTTTCCAGAATTTCGCCGGCTCGGGCCATCATTCGGCCGCGTTCCGCAAACGAAAGTTTCCGGAATTTTGGAAATGTATTCGCCGCAAGCTGCAGCTTCTTCTGGATTTGCGCATCCGAAAGCGGCTCGAACGTCTTCAGGACCTGTCCCGTCGCGGGATTAACGCTCGCAATAGCCATGATGTTTCCTTCTCCTTCCGAAGCTGACCAGACTAGTCGAAAAGTCCGTTGCGGATCAAGGCCGCTGAGATACCATGAGTAACTTTAAGGATCATGTCGACACCTAGCCGCTACTCTGAAGACGAGAAAAGCCCACCGGCGCTTCGACCGGAAGCATTCGCATCGGTTCGTGCCGAGATCGAGCGAATGTTGACCGAGCTGCACGCACTCGGAGTGGGCCTGAAACAAAACTTTGAGCAATCGTTATCGGCTGTTGCAAACGCCGTAG
>QHWY01000363.1 GCA_003223875.1 Acidobacteriota bacterium
TATTACTGCGAATGCTTTGCGCTGAATTTGCCATCATTGGGTCCGCCGCGGGCATCATCGGCGGTGCGCTCGCTGCAGTCGCTTCGGCAGTCTTGATCGGCCAGCTCCTCGATACATCTTACAAATTCAGTTGGCTGCCGGTTTTCTTTGCGGCGGCCATTACTGCCATTATCACCGTGCTAACGGGTTGGCTTGCCAGTTATGGGATTCTCGATCGCAAGCCGCTGGACATCCTTCGTCAGATCGAGTCATAGTTTTTAGAGGTAGTGCCAAAAGTTCTATGAAAACAAGGTGAAGGGTCTTTGCGCCCCATGGATGGTTTGGCGCATGCCATGGATGGCAGACTGCGGTCAAGCTGGTTACAGCTTGAGATATCGAGAGGTGAGCTATGAATTTCCGCCCTTACTTGCCTGTCCTGGGTTTGTTCCTATTCGTAAGTCTGGCCGTCACGGCTGTAGCCGACGAAGGAATGTGGACATTTGATAATCCGCCGGTCAAACAGTTGAAAGAAAAGTACAACTTCACGCCAAGGGAGCAATGGCTGGATCACATCCGGCTTTCAAGCGTTCGATTCAACGATGGCGGATCGGGTTCATTCGTCAGCCCGAATGGTCTCGTCATAACGAATCACCACGTTGCTCTGGGCCAGCTCCAGAAGATATCGAATGCGCAGAGAGATTACGTCAGGGATGGCTTTTATGCGAAAACTCAGGCGGAAGAGCCGAAAGCTCCCGATCTCGAGCTCAACGTTCTGGTCTCAATGGAGAATGTCACGAGCCGCGTTCACGGCGCCGTCAAGCCGGGGATGACAGAGAAGCAAGCTCTCGATGCGCGGAAGGCAGAACAGGCCAAGATCCAAAAGGAAAGTCTCGACAAGACAGGTCTTCGGTCCGACGTGGTTTCGTTATATCAGGGAGGTGAGTACTGGCTCTATCGCTACAAGAAATATACGGACGTCCGCATCGTGTTCGCGCCCGAACAACAGGCGGCATTTTTCGGTGGTGATCCCGATAATTTTACTTTTCCGCGGCACGACCTCGACTTCGCTCTCTTCCGTGTGTACGAAAATGGCCGCCCGGTTCAAAGCAAGGATTATTTGAAATGGAATACGAAAGGCGCGGCGGAGGGAGATCTCGTTTTCGTTTCAGGTCATCCGGGTTCGACCGAGCGGGGATTGACGGTCGCTCAGCTCGAGAACGAACGCGACGTCATCTATCCGCTCCGCATCAACCGTTATAAGCGTGAGCTTCAGGCATTGCGCGCGTATTCCTCCCGGGGGGCCGAACCAGCGCGGCAGGCTGCGGACGATATTTTTTCGCTGGAGAATACGGTGAAAGCTTTCACCGGCGAATACAACGGCATGGACAAAGCCCTGTTCGACAAGAAGTCAAAAGAAGAGGCGGATCTCCGGGCGAAGCTGGCTGCCAACCCCGAGTGGAGCCGCGAGTACGGAAAAGCCTGGGATGACATTGCCGCAGCAACCAGAGGGCAGAAGGAGCTATTCAAGCTGCAGCAATATCGGTCCATCAGTACCGCTTCGAAACTCGCGTCGCTCGCGCGCCAGATTGTTGTGTATGTCGCCGAGATCAAGAAGCCGGATGCCCAGCGGTTGAACGGTTATCACGAATCCCAACTCGAGGAGCTGAAGTTTTACCTGTTTTCGCCGGCGCCGATTTATCCGGAATTCGAAGAAGCGCTGCTCACATTCTCGCTCCAGGATTCGCGCGACCAACTCGGTGCCGATGATCCTTGGGTGAAAGCTATTCTTGATGGGAAGGCTCCGGCACAGGTTGCCTCTGAAGTGATCCGCGGAACAAAGCTCACGGATCCGGCGGTAAGGAAAGCGCTCGCGGAGGGCGGCGAGGCAGCCGTGAACGCATCAACTGATCCGCTCGTGGTGTTGGCCCGCAAAGCCGATCCATTCTTCCGCGACCTTCGAAAGCAGTACGAAGAGACGGTCGAATCCGTGATGACTGCCGCAGAGGAAAAGATCGCGAAGGCAAGATTCGCAATCTACGGAAAGTTGGTGTATCCCGACGCGACATTCACGCTCCGGCTGGCATTCGGCACGGTTCAGGGATATCCGATGAACGGCACAAAAGCTCCGCCCAAAACGACGTTCTATGGTTTGTACGATCGCTCGGCAAGCTTCGACAATAAACCGCCGTTTAATCTGATGCCGCGGTTTATCCAGCGTAAGGACAAGATCAATCTATCGACGCCGCTCGACTTCGTCGCCAGTGCCGATATCATCGGCGGCAATTCGGGTTCGCCCGTGATCAGTAAAAATGGGGAGTTTGTCGGGATCATTTTCGACGGCAACATCGAGAGTCTGACAGGTAATTTCGTCTACCTCGAAGAAACCAACCGCGCCATTGCCGTTCACAGCGCAGCAATCATCGAAGCCTTGCGCAAGCTGTACGACGCGCCGGCATTGGCGAATGAATTAGAGGGCAAGTAGAGTTGTGGCGATGCGGGTGACACGCAAGCTCCCCTCCTAAGTTAGGAGGGGAGCCCGAGCGAAAGCGAGGGCGTGGTGGTTCCCTCAACTGCGAGTAACGGCAACGGAACCACCCCGCCTGCTCGGACTTCTTTTGAGGCTTCGCCCTATCGGGCTCGCGCTTCGCGGTCCTCGCAGGCACCCCTCCTAACTTAGGAGGGGAATTTTTGATTCGAATTCCACGCGTTTACCCGTGCGTGGATGGCGGAAACTGAGATATTCGCCGTGGAGCGCGAGGCGGCGAATGGGATTCGAGCGGCTTCCGTAGACTTTGTCTCCGAGGATGGGAAATCCCGCCTCAGCGAGATGGACACGGATTTGATGCTTGCGTCCCGTTTCCAACCGCACCTGGATAACCGTCGTTTTGGGACTCCGTTTCACAACGTGAACGTGGGTGATGGCGAGCTTTCCGGCTTCTTTCTTGCGGGTTGAATAAACTCGGTACGCGGCGTTCTCTGCCAGATACGATCGAATGGAAAAATCATCCTTGGGAATTCGTCCTTCGACGACGGCGAGGTATCGGCGCCCCGCACTGTGATCCTTGAATTGATCCTGGAGCCGTTCCTTCGCTTCGATTGTCTTCGCAAAAACCAAGAGCCCCGATGCTTCACGGTCGAGCCGATGCACGACGAAAATCTTTTCCGGCGGCTGTTTCCTGCTCGCGCGGGCGCGTAGTTCAGCATATAGCGTGTTTTCTTTTTCGGTTGCCGTCGCTATGGTGAGCAGCCCCGCGGGCTTGTCGACGATCAGTATCGTCTCATCTTCAAACACAATGTGGATTCGATCGGGGTCAATGGGCAAGGCCTGAAACAACCTCCGCGCCAAGCTTGATTAGTGCTTCGGGAGACGTTTTTACTTTCAGGCTGCGGCCGCCGCCGCCGAGGATGATCCAATCGAGTCCGATCATCCTGTCATCGATGTATAGCGCCATTCCCTGTGGCAGAGAGAATGGCGTTACGCCACCGACCTGCATTCCGGTGAGCGCCATCATTTCTTCCGCCGAAGCGAATGACGCTTTCGAGACGCCCATCAATTTGGTTACGCGCTTGTTCACATCGAGCCGCGTGTGAGCGAGCACGACGCAGGCGACGAACTTCTTGGGTTCTTTCTTGGAAGCCACAACGATCGTGTTGCACGACCGTTCTAGGGGATAACCGTATTTTTCACAAAACGCGACGGTATCGGCGAATGCCGGGTCGATCGGGATCAGCTCGTAGGGCACTCCAAGCTTTGCTATAGCCGCGGCAACAATTTCTTCGGGCGTCATGCGGCAGTTATTTTGGGTTTTAAAAGCGATCGGCCGCCAGCGTAAATACCCCAAACCAACTCCATCGCTACAAAACCAATGAGCGGTTCCCAGGTGAACCCTCCGATCAGATGTCCAAGCGTATGCACCCCGATCGACGTTCCCATGGAATATTCGGCGGCATGGAAAATCGTCTGATGACCCGTGGCCCACGTATAGCCCAAGGCAATAACTTCGACAGTCAT
>QHWY01000124.1 GCA_003223875.1 Acidobacteriota bacterium
CCCGTCGAAAGGGTTTTACGTCCCAAGGGACTTCATCACCCACGCGGCGTTGCTTGGTCAGGGTTTCCCCCATTGCCAAAAATTCCCCACTGCTGCCTCCCGTAGGAGTCTGGACCGTGTCTCAGTTCCAGTGTGTCCGACCGTCCTCTCAGACCGGATACTGATCGTCGCCTTGGTGAGCCATTACCTCACCAACTAGCTAATCAGCCGCGGGCTCCTCCTAAAGCGAATTGCTCCTTTCATCACAACGTCCGCAGACACCGTGATCGTATGCGGTATTAGCACCGGTTTCCCGGTGTTATTCCCCACTCCAGGGCAGATTACCCACGTGTTACTCACCCGTGCGCCGCTGTACTCAGGATATTGCTACCCTTTTCTCGCTCGACTTGCATGTGTTAGGCACGCCGCCAGCGTTGATTCTGAGCCAGGATCAAACTCTCAAGATAACTTGATGGTTTGATTCTATTAGCGTCGGGCCCACCGTCCGGATTGCTTCGGTACGCCGCTTCGCGGCCTCCTTACGACCGTCCGGTCCCCCCACGCCTTATCGCGCTTTAAAGCCGAATTGACTCAAAGATCTTAACTGTCAGTACGCTTTCTATTTTCAAAGAACACTCGTTACGGGCTGCCCCCCTAACGCTGCGCGCTATCTCGCTTGCGCCTCGCGTCAGGCTTGCGTTCGCAGCCACTCACGATGGCTCTCAGGCCTCAAATTTGGCGTGAAAAAAACCGCCTCGATTTGCTTGGCGGAGTTTTCAACCAACGATGCCCAGCAACTGATCTGTCGCTCGGCACATCTCTTAACTATAAATATCGTATTTACGGCTGTCAAGCTTGGATTTTGCTTTTAATCTCCAGGCTGGAGTCCGAAATGCGCCTTGCAGGAGCCGAAATCAGCCAGCGCATCTTCAAGCGCCGACAGTCCCCTCAATTTGGGAATGCCGGCGGTCGTAGACGGCTGCTACAGCAGCTGCTGGCGAATTGTTTCGAGAAGCTCCTCGATCAACCGTTCGTTCTCGGCGGCGTCATCGCTCTCGATCATGACGCGCAGCAATGGCTCCGTCCCAGAGTACCGCACAACCAAACGCCCTCGGTCTTGCAACGCGCGATGAATCTCCGACATCTTTGTCTGAATGGCGGGCAAGGTTTCCAGCGGAACCTTGTTCTTCACTCGAACATTTTTCAAAAGCTGCGGCGACTCGACCCATTCCTTTACCAGTTGCTCAAACGCGCCATGATCGTCTGCGATGGCTTGCGCAACCTTTAACGTTGTCAGCAGCCCATCACCGGAGAGTCTGAAGTCGCTAAAAATAATGTGGCCCGAAGGCTCACCGCCAAGCGGGCTGCCAGTACGCAACATCTCTTCAAAAATGAAACGATCGCCAACCGCAACTCGGGTCAATGCTATGCCTTCATTGCGCAGCATCCGCTCGAGGCTGAAATTCGTCATCAGCGTTCCGATGACCGTTGGCGGATTGAGCAGGCCGTTGCTTTTCAGCCGCCGCGCCATCAGCAGCAGGATCGCATCACCATCCATGAGGCGGCCCTTTGACGACATAAACATCGACCGGTCACCGTCTCCATCGTAGGCGACTCCGAAATCGGCCGAGGCATTGCTCATGGCAGATCGCAATGCCTCCACGTGTACCGCACCGCAACCCGAGTTAATGTTGGTTCCAGTGGGCGAAGCGTGGGTCACAGTTACATGCGCGCCGAGCGTTTGAAGCAATTGTGGAGCGACTTCGCTCATCGCGCCGTTTGCGCAGTCGACCACAATGCGCAGTCCGGCTAGCCATTTACCTCGTGGAAAATGCGAGATGAGAACTTCCTGATAGCGCTCGGCCCATCCTGTAGAATTCGCGGCAGAGATGTGCTGCCGAGGAATGTCATCGGTTTGTTCCTGAGTTTGTGGCGAGTTCAACAATTGAAAGATGCGCTTTTCGACTTGTGCTTCGTCGGCATCATTCAGTTTTGTTCCATCGGCCGCGAAGACTTTGATCCCGTTATCTTCGTAGGGATTGTGCGAGGCGGAAATCATGACACCGCCAGAATAGCCGAACGATTTTGTCAATAAGGCGATTGCCGGCGTTGGAATGACGCCCGCGTTCGCCACAGTTGCTGAAGTTTGTGAAATCCCTTTCTGAAGGAGATCAAAAATCCAGGGACTCGATACCCGCGTGTCTTGTCCAACAAGAATTTTGCCTCCAAGTTTTTCGCCAACGGCTTGTCCGATCGTCACGATCATCGGTAGGTTCAACGGGAATTCACCGGCGCGAGATCGAATACCATCGGTACCAAATAACTTCGTGCCATTCATCAACGCAGACCTTTTCTTCGAATTTCCACGCGGACTACCACGGGCGCGGGCCGCTGCAGCCGAATCTGGGGATCGGGAACATCCAGATCGGCGACTTGTTCGATCTGTGTTTGCCGCCGATCGAGGCGGATGGGAATCGTGGCAATTGAGGTGAGTGTGCTTATCCGGCTTTCTGGTCCTTCGATTTCGACTTTGCCCGGATTGACCATGACAGAGCCGATTTCAAAACCATCCGAAAGTTGGCTCAGTATCGTAGGAACTACAGGAACTGTTTTCGTCAGGGTTCGCTCCAGATTGAAACGAACACTCGATGGATTCACGCGAATGACCTCTGCACCAAACGGCGCCTGCACATTTTGCGGCGAAAGCGGAACGATTTTTTCGCCGGGCGGCATGTTGTTTAAATCAATGGTCGTCGAGACATTTTTTGCGGAAATGTCTCGAATGACATTCGACGATCCTCGCAGGCGCACTTGCACCGAATTTGTCGTGTCACCTGTTATTTCCAGCCGGGCGGGAACATTGCGATACTCGAGCGGAACCTCTATGCCAAGTTCAGACGACGCCTCGGTTGCGACCATCATCCAGAGCATCGTTGCCAGGATGAGCGAGATCAGTTTCAGATGCCAGTTATATGTGAGCCAATACTTCAATGACCGCATGACCTCAAATTAATTGATGGCTGCGCCCTCTCTTGAGGCTGCGCGCTACCGCGCTTGCGCTTCGCGTCGGGCTTGCATTGTTTACGGCTGCGCCCTGCCGGGCTTGCATTCGCTGCCGTTCATTCCATTGATGGCTGCGCCCTATCGGGCTTGCATTCGCTCCGCTCATTCCATTGATGGCTGCGCCCTATCGGGCTTGCATTCGCTCCGCTCATTCCATTGATGGCTGCGCCCTATCGGGCTTGCATTCGCTCCGCTCATTCCAGACGATGCTCGGCCGGCTCGATGATAGGCCGCGGAGCAGCACCGATCGCTTTTCGTTCAAAGGCATCCCGCAAACGCTGACGCAGCGTGTCCGGATCCAGGTACCGCTCCATATCGCCATCGTGTGCGAAGGAGATCGCGCCTGTTTCCTCCGACACGATAATCGCCACTGCATCGGTTTCTTCGGTAACTCCGATCGCTGCTCTATGGCGCGTGCCCAGCTCTTTACTGAGTCGCGGCTTCACGGTTAAAGGAAGGAAGCACGCCCCGGCGGCGATACGGCCGTTCTGAATGATCACCGCGCCATCGTGCAGAGGCACCGAAGGATTGAAAATGGTGACCAGCAAGTCGTAGGAGAGCGCAGCATCGAGTGCAATACCGCTTTCAATGTAAGTCTTCAGCCCGATATCCCGTTCGATGACGATAAGCGCGCCCGTCTGATTTGTCGCGAGAGTCGTTACCGCGAGCACAATCTCGTCGTAAAACTCGTTTCTATTGATCGTTGAAAACCCCGCAAACAGTGGTGCCTGTCCAAAACGGGCAAGAGCCCGCCGGATTTCATGCTGAAAAATGACGATGATGGCAAATACGAAATAGGGAAGGATGTTTGTTAGCATCCATGAAACGGTTTCCAATGCAATCCAGCGGGCAAAGTAAAAGAAAACAACAATCAGCGCAAGTCCCATAGCCATCTGGACGGCGCGAGTTCCCTTGATGAAGACGAGAAGCTGATAGATGATGGCCGCCACAATGACGATGTCCAGCACCGCGGTCCAAGTCAAATGTGGGAATGAGAAGAACTCCAGCATCGGTTACGCCAATAGAATTCGATCTGTCACATCGGCCAGCACGCGCGCGGTGCGCACGTCATGTACTCGTACAATGTGCGCTCCATTCATGATTGCGGCCACATTCGTCGCAGCAGTGCCCCAATCCTGTGCCTCCGTACTCGCTGCGGTGGCGATTGAACTAATGAATGATTTGCGCGACGTGCCCACCAGTAATGGATACTCTATTTTACTAAACACCATCAGGTCTTTTAAAACCCTGAGGCTTTCATCTGCGGTCTTACCGAAACCGATGCCCGGATCGATCACGATCGCATCGCTTGGTATACCTGCCTCGCGAGCATTGCGGGCGGACGCGGCAAGCCCCTCTGTCACCTCGCGAATCGGATCGTCCATTCGACTTTGCCGGTGCAATGTTTCGCGGCTGCCGCGGCTGTGCATGAGTACGACACCTGCGCACGACTTTTTCACTACGAGCGGCAGGCCCTGGTCAAAACGAAATCCGCTAATGTCATTCACGATTTGAGCTCCAGCCTCCAGGGCCCGGCTCGCCACGTTAGCGCGATAGGTATCGATCGAGACTGGAACCGAGAGCGCCCGAACAAGCGATTCTATTACGGGCACCACTCTCCGCATCTCTTCTTCTTCGGAAATGGCTTGGCTGCCGGGCCGGGTCGAGTCGCCGCCGACATCAACGAGGTCGGCACCCTCCTGTTCCAGCTGTTTGCCTCGGGCAATTGCCTTTTCAGGATCGAAGTACAGGCCGCCATCGGAAAACGAATCCGGCGTTACGTTCAAAATTCCCATAACCGCCGTGCGCTTGCCCAGTGGAAGTGCTCTTCGAGCAAGTCTCCAAACGTATTCTCGACGCATAAATAGCCGCGAAGCGGCGCCAGAAATTAGGCACAAGCCCTAGGTTGAAATACACATAAACGTAAGCCCCAGAGGGGCGGTAGAAAAAGCTCTGCCGCCCCTTTGGGGCTTTTGCTCATCGAAACAAATTCCCAGGGCTGACGCCCTGGGCTAATCTCTTACGCCGCCTCGCGGCTACGCCGGCGACGGCTTTTCGTGTGGCGAAATGCTCGGAGCCGGCCGCACGACACCTTTCGCTGGCGCCGGAGTTGGCTTTTCGCTCTTCGGTTCGACTTTGGGTGGCGTGCGCCGCTCTTCCAGCGGTTGGCCCGCTATGAGCATTTTAATCTCGCTCGCATCCAGCGATTCGCGCTCCAGGAGCGCTTCGGCAATACGGATAAGCGCGGCTCTGTTGTCGGTCAGGATCGACTTCGCTCGCTCGTATCCCTGCATGATGAATTTACGAACTTCGTCGTCGATCGAAACCGCCGTGTGTTCGCTGTAATCACGATGCTGGGCGATCTCGCGTCCGAGGAAGATCTGTTCTTCTTGTTTCCCGAAGGTCAAGGGACCGAGCGATGACATACCAAATTGGCAGACCATCTTACGCGCCAGATCCGTTGCTTGCTCGATGTCGTTGCCGGCACCGGTTGTCATCGTGCCCAGGAACAACTCTTCGGCAAGCCGTCCGCCCATCATGATGGCAAGCTGGCCTTCCAGATAGGCCCGCGGGTAGGTATGCCGGTCGTCGACCGGCAACTGTTGGGTAACACCCAATGCCATACCGCGCGGAATGATTGTCACTTTGTGCAGCGGGTCTGCGCCTTCCACCATGGAGGCCACCGTAGCGTGGCCGGCCTCGTGATAAGCCGTAACGCGTTTTTCCTGATCGCTGATGATGAGCGACTTGCGCGCAACGCCCATCAGGACTTTGTCCTTCGCCATCTCAAAGTCTTCGTGCGTTACCGTCTTCTGGTTCATGCGCGCGGCGTTCAGCGCGGCTTCATTCACGAGGTTGGCGAGATCTGCTCCGGAAAATCCCGGAGTACTTCTGGCAATAACAGAAATATCAACATCTTCCGCCAGCGGAATCTTCCGGACGTGAACGGCGAGAATTCCTTCGCGGCCCTTCACATCGGGACGCGCAACAACGACACGGCGGTCAAACCGTCCGGGTCGCAGCAACGCCGGATCCAGAACGTCGGGCCGGTTTGTCGCGGCAATGAGAATGACACCTTCGTTGGATTCGAAGCCGTCCATTTCCACCAGCAGTTGATTGAGCGTCTGCTCGCGCTCATCGTGGCCTCCGCCAAGACCAGCGCCCCGATGGCGTCCAACGGCATCGATCTCATCTATAAAGATGATACACGGCGCGTTTTTCTTTCCCTGTTCGAACAGGTCGCGCACGCGCGAAGCGCCGACGCCGACGAACATTTCGACGAAGTCCGATCCACTGATCGAGAAGAACGGGACATTCGCTTCGCCTGCAATCGCGCGCGCAAGCAGCGTTTTTCCGGTGCCGGGGGGACCGACCAGCAAGACGCCTTTCGGAATGCGGCCGCCGAGCTTCTGGAACTTCTGAGGCTCCTTCAAAAAGTCGATAATTTCCTGAAGTTCTTCCTTGGCTTCTTCGACACCTGCCACATCTTTAAATGTGACTTTCTTTTGATGTGCCGTCAGCAGGCGGGCGCGGCTCTTGCCGAAAGATAGAGCCTTGTTACCGCCGCTTTGCATCTGCCGCATGAAGAAGATCCAGAAGCCGATCAAGAAAAGGAAGGGCGCCCAAGACACCAGCGCCGCCAGCCACGGGCTTTGGCTTGGCTTCTCGCCCGTGATCTGGACGTGTTTGTCGCGGAGCATGTTGATCAGTTCCGGATACTCCATCGGTATGACGGTCTTGAAACTTTCACCGCTGGCGAGGTGACCGCGGATTTCGGAATCCGCGATCGTTACTTCCTTCACATTGTTGCGGTCGATTTCTTCAAGGAACCGGCTGAATGGAAAGACCTGATCTCTCCCGGTCGAAGTATGCTGCACGACTTGATACAGCAGAACCGCCGTCGCGAGAATCAAGATCCAGAACAAAATTGTTTTTGCTGTCGAATTCAATTAAACCCCCAACCGGCGTCTCGTACGGCTTCGCCCGATTCCTAAGGCTGCGCGCTATCGCGCTTGCGCTTCGCCCGGGCTCGCGCTTCGCGGCCGGTCCGTTGCTTCGACACTAACTCTAGAGCGCCTCAAAAGCCACTTTCTTCTGGGACTGTCCACGAGGGGCGAATTCGCGGGAAACGGGAAATGAGGCAACCCAGACGATCGTCGAGTCCGCAACAATAACAGGCCACCGCACGCGGTGACCCCGCGGAATCCGTGCGCGTTGAAACAATTTCTTGAGTTTCCCAGCCGGTAGTCCCACCGGCCGGTAATAATCGCCCGGTTTCCAATTTCTGATTTTAACACACGGGCCGATTGTTTCCGCATCTACAAAGACGCGTTGACCAGCCCTATCGTTAGCTTCCTGTTCAACAATTTCCGCCCTGAAGACCTTCCCCACTTCCGGTATATGGACCTCTCCCGGAATTTTCAACTCATAACTGTATTCGGTCGAAGCAACCGGCGCCTGCCGGAACACAAGATGGTCGAATTCACGGGCAACCTGGAGCCCCCCAGGAATCTCGACGAATTTTCCGCTTTTGCCTGCTGCGAGAAGACCTCGTACGGCTTCAATATGATCGAACGAAACGTCGCGAAGGTCCGACCCCGATCGACGAAGCGAGGTCCGAAGAATTCTTCGAACCAGGCCGCCGGGCAGGAACTGCAATTCGGCCGCCGGAATTGCAAAATCCTCTTCTTGTGTTGTTCCGTTGTCAGTTAACCATCGGGCTACCTGCGTCCGCATCCAGCCGTCCTCTGCTTCCAGTATTTCGACGGTGCGTGCAAGGGTTTGGATCAGGTTCGGATTGAACCGCGATTCAAGCTCCGGAATCACGGCGTGCCGCAGGCGATTGCGCGCGAATCGTAGATCGAAATTCGAGGAATCCGTACGCCATGGTTGATTGTGTTCTTCGAGGTACGCTTCGACTTCGTCGCGGCCGGCTTCAATGAGCGGGCGGATTGTGTTTCCGGAAGCCGGCGCCATTGAGACGAGTCCTTCTGAGCCGGACCCACGCAACAAATTCATCAGAAACGTTTCCACCCGGTCGTTACGTGTGTGCGCCAGCGCAACTTTCGTGAAACCATGCTTCAGACGAACTTCATCAAAGAAGGTTCGTCTTGCCTCCCGCCCCGCTGCCTCGATATTAGGGCCGGATAACGAAACTCTGCTTCCAAAGAACCTCACGCCGAGCGATAGTGCCAATTGTTTCGTGAACGCCTCGTCCTCGTCCGACTCCGCGCCCCTCAATCCGTGATTCACATGTGCAACGGCGACCTCGAATCCGAGTTCCTTCAAGACCAGTACCAGACACACCGAGTCCGCACCGCCAGACACCCCGTCCAACACACGGTCGTGCGAAGTCAGCATATGATGTCTTCGGATGGTGTCTCGAATTTGGGCAGCGAATTTGGATAACACGCAGGAATGCCGGAGGGCGGACTCGAACCGCCGACCTAAGGATTATGAGACCTTCGCTCTAACCACCTGAGCTACTCCGGCCAAACAAGCCATTTTAACGTGAACCTCGTTTACGCGCCAAGACGCGGCCTGACGCGGTGGTGGCAGGACTAACCGGAACGAAATAGGCTCGCCTCAAGAGCTTGTCCACCCGCGCGACCTGGACCTTAATCCGGTCGCCTAGGCGAAAGCGCTGCCGTGTATGCCGCCCGACGAGCGCGTGCAGGGACGGATCGAGTTGATAAAAATCATTTGGGATATCCGCGACGGGCACAAAGCCCTCAACAAAATAATCGATCAACTCGATGGAAAAGCCATCTCGCCACACCCCAATGATGATGGCTTCAAACGTATCGCCGAGATGCTGTTCCATCAGCAGCATTTTTTTCCACTCAAACAACTCACGCTCGGCCTGATCCGCAAGCCGCTCGCGTTCGCTCGACTCGTTGGCGATGGCGTCGAGCTGCGCATGTGGAACAGTCGGTTGGGTTCGCCGAGCCAAAGCAGCTTTGAGGATGCGATGGACAACTAGGTCAGGATAGCGGCGTATCGGTGAGGTGAAATGCGTATACGAATCGGAGGCGAGGCCGAAATGGCCGATGTTTTCCTCGGAGTATCTGGCTTGTTTGAAAGAGCGAAGCATGAGATAGGACAACATCCGCTCTTCGGGGCGGCCTTCAATGGACGAAATGAATTTCTGAAAGTCTGCGGGCTGTGCTTTCCGAGGTTCGAAGTTGAGCCCGAAGCCGCTCACAATTTCGACGAATTCTTGCACCTTCATCGGATCGGGTTCTTCGTGCACGCGATAAAGGCTCGGAATGTCGTTTTCTTCGAGATGCCGCGCCACGACTTCATTAGCCAGAATCATGAATTCTTCGACGATCCGATGCGAAAACAGGCGGACCGACTTCGTGATTCCAGTAACATCCCCCTGTTCGTTGTAGGTCAACATCGGCTCGGGCAAATCAAAATCGATCGCGCCACGTTGCCACCGGCGTTTTTGGATGGTTTCGGCCAATTTTGCGATCGTGTGGATCTGCGGTGCGACATGCGCATAGCGGGCTTCTAGTGCCGCATTGCCGTTGAGGATTTCCTGCGTGTCCCCATAGGTCATGCGCTCCCTCGAATGAATGACACTCTTGTGAAACGAGTAGTCGAGCACTTCACCCGAACGCGAAAGGTGCATCATGACACTGAAGGCGAGCCGATCCATTCTCGGATTCAACGAGCAAAGATGATTGGAAACCTTTTCGGGAAGCATTGGAATGACGCGATCGGGGAAGTAAACGGACGTGCCGCGGAATCGAGCCTCCCGGTCCATCGCCGAATCTAGAGCGACGAAGTGCGACACATCCGCAATGTGGACGCCGAGTTGAAAGGTCCCGTCCGGTAGTGCTTCAACATCGATCGCATCGTCGAAATCGCGCGCCGTTTTCGGATCGATCGTGATCGTTTGGCGTTTTCTAAAATCATCGCGCCCAATGAAATCTTTCTCGCTGAGCGCCTCCGGCAGGGCTGCCGCTTCTTCTTCGATGTCTTTCGAAAAACCGGCGGGTAAGGCGAATTTCTTGATGATGACGTTCGTTTCGACATTTGGATCATCAATGAATCCAATCACGGAAACGAGCTTGCCGGCCGGCCATCGCGTTTCGCTTGGGAATCGCGTGATTTCGACTTCAACGATCTTGTCCTTGTGCTCGGCAACATCATTGGTAATCAGGATTTTTTCGGGCAATTTGTCATCGGCCGGCGAAACGAAGAACACCTGCCCGTCGTAGCGGAGTTGCCCGACGATGGTGTCCCGCGCCCTCTTTTCGACACTCGCGACGCGGCCTTCGGCCCTGCCGCCCGATTTGCGAAGAGTGATTTCCACTTTGACCTTGTCGCCATTCATTGCGGAACCGATCAAAGGAGCCGGTATATAGATGTCCGTGTCGATCCCTTGAATTTTTTCTTTCGGAATGACGAATCCATATCCATCGCGATGGACAAGAATCCTGCCTTCAATTAGGTTGCGGGCTGCAGCCTCATACCGGCTGCCGCGATGCTTCGCGACCTTCCCCTCTTTGACCAATTGGTTCAGGATGTCCTTGATTTGCTTCCGCGCCCCCGGCGTCGCATCGAAATCCTCGAGAATCCGCTGGAGATTCGTCCCGCCCTCGGCCGACTTCCGAACATATCGCAGCAGGTCTTCTTTATTAAGATCGGCCTCACGCTTCCGTCGGGCACCACGGCTTCGAGACTTCCTCCCGCTCATACTTCCAGTCTATTGACTTCACAAATCGAAGAACATAGATTTGAAATCTTTAGCCGAAATGGCGGAATTGGCAGACGCGCTAGATTCAGGTTCTAGTGCCCGCAAGGGCGTGGAGGTTCGAGTCCTCTTTTCGGCATAACGATTTAGCGGCAGTATTAGGGTCAATCGCCTCACCTGTTAACGTTGCCCGTTGCCTATTCGTTGCCTGTTTTTCTTGGGCAGTCCTCAGACGAGCAAGTTCCCGCTGTTCCGCTTGCCGCACGGCGCCCCTGGCGTGTTCTGATACGTAATGCACGTATCGCTGCGTTGCGGCGAGGTCCGGTGGCCCATGAGTCCCTTTACCGTTACGGCGTCCATGCCGTCATAATCCACTGCGTAGCACGATAATGGCGGAAATCATGCCAGCCTCGAATCCAGTTTTCCCAACCGAGGCCTTCGACAGGGTCCTCTAACGGTCCATCCGAGTCTTTCCATCGGTCCATCGTTTCGGGTCGGGGGAAACAGTACGGGACACCCGATATGCGCAACAGTGTCTTGAACAGTTCGATAGCAAAATCCGATAGCGGGATATGCCGTACCTTGCGGTTCTTCGACGCCTCAGCCGTAAGCAGTCCAGAATCTAAGTTGACGAAGTGCCACTTCAGCAGCCCAGTTTCGCCAAGGATACCAGCATAAGCGCCGATTACCGGATTGCGGTCGAAGATGGATTGCACCAATTGCCGTTCTTCATGAGGCTCCATAATCCGCAACGCTCTTTCATCTGTCGGCAACTTGCGAAAGTGCACGAGTGGGTGAGCATCGATAATATCCTTGTCAAGGTCAACGGCGAACGTGAACATGTTCTTGAGCACTGCAACGTAGTTATTAACTGTTGCGGCCTTTAGTTCTTCCCTCAATTCCTTCTGGAAATCGTATGCGTGTGACCGCCGAAATTGCTCGGACTTCGATATCACCAAGAATAACTGGTCAAGTTGCCTGACCCTTCCAAAGCACCATTGTTGCCGAAATCCCGGCCAGAGGCCCCACACCAACGCCTCCGAAGTTTTCACAAAAGCAACTCAACTACTGGCAGCAGCCCGAGAGATTCGCTGGGCCATACAAGACGTCCTTATATAGGAAGCCACCAGAACGCCCCACCGTGACAAAAGGAACGGCATTTTGTTGAGAAATGCACCGCCGTGGCATGCAGGAAATGTGTTGCTGTTGAAACAATGTCTTGTCCGAGCCGCCACACCACCCACAAAACTGCGTGGTCACGCAAGTGCCCTTCTCCACTTACAAAGCCGCAGGAAAGGGTTGCTCTGGCAGAGATGTACCACAATGTGGCGCGGGTACGTTGAAATGCGCCACGCCGCAAGTTCCAGAAGAAGAACGGCAGGATGACCAAAACCCTACGCACCGTGCATTTTCTTTATATTCCACTACGGCCTCTGCTGCCTGGCCAGACGCCCAAAATGGCGGAGGTTTGAGGGATCTTGCTGACAATTCGTTGGCTTTCACGGATGTTTGTTGATTCTCGGGAGACGTTTGTTGGCTTGCGCAGACTTTCGCGAAAAAAATGTGGATCTTTGTGTCAGTGTGACCCCTTCCCAATGTTTTATATATGAGGAGCCATGAAACAGAGCACGATGGGAACTCTCAAGGTCTTCCGCATAGACTTCGCCCATTCTCCCGCGACTGAGGAGCCTCGTGATTTCTATGCCGACGGCTTTTGGCCACGGACCAAGAAAAAACGTTTCCTTCGCAAAGGCGGTAGAAGCGGCTTCAAGGAACGAGGTGTCTTCGTGGACGCGAACCCGATTTCGGGTGCTGACGCCTTTCAAGTCTCCGATAACGCGTTAGGACCGGCATCCGTCTCCGCCTGACATTTTTCCGCCGGAGCACTTCCGATTGGGATCTCGCGTTACACGACCACTGATGCGTTGAACGAATTGCGATGGAATGCGCGTAAAATCACGCAAGATCGCCTGGTGTGAACTCCGACAAGGCCAATGAACCGAGCGAGTAGGACCGGCTATGGAATCTGACTTTTTATATCCCACGTCGCTGCTGCGAGCCCTGAACCAATGGCAAAAGGGCGGAGATGCAGCAGCAAAAGCGACGCGGGGACGGGATCTCAAGGAACGGGCACAGGCGCTGGATAATCCGATCTTCCGGCAGTGCAACGCTATGGTCTACCCGTCGGCTTGCACTGAATCAATCCAGTATTTGGAAATTTATAACGTCTGGAACGCTTCCGGAGACGATTTCGCCGTGGACCGTCGACCCCGGGGTTGCCCAGGGCTTCAAAGGCGGTGTTCCCACGGAATGGAAAAATGGTAAACGGTGGTTTGGTGTGATCCTCGCGCACAAGTCCAGACCGAACGAGGTTGTTCTCAACCTTGAACATTTGTGGGTTGATCTTACGTATCAACGTACCTTGGAGCAGACGAGTCCGCATCAGTATGCCGGCGGAATTCGCAAAATGGCAAAATTCCCAACGCGAGGTTGCACGCCCGCGTCCGTGGGTATCCCTTTCCCACCGATCCGGATTTTCTGCCGTGAAACGGGGAACACCTAGTCAAAGCTGTGAGTGGGAAATAGCCGTCACCATCGCGGTGTATCAGCCAGAAGATCATTTGTTCTGAATATCCAATCGTCTTGCTCAATGCGCGTGCCAAATCGACGCTCGCATCGACAATGAGTTCGACCTGTGCAAAATCAAGGTCGTGCAACGCTTGCTCTTTAGCTTCAAGGGTATCACTAATGCCCAACCCGAGTTTTGGGTGCGTGACCGCATCGCGGACATCTTTGACAAACTGGAGTACGGTTTTCAATGACGGGCAATTCGACTCTTGAAGCGGAGGATGTACGGCATTGGTGATGAGCTTCGGATACTGCAGCAGTTTGTCGCGCAGGGTGCGCCTGCGATAGTCTGACACCGAGGAACTTGCGTAATTCATCGCGCTTCTTGCGAATATCAGTAACCAGCCCACTCAATTCCCGTGTTGTCGCACGTTCGATGCTTGCAAAATACGCTGCAAGATGTGCCGCAGCGGTGGGACGATATCCTGTGAAGACGCGTATTGCCTTAATCTCGCGCAGCATTGATGTCGCTTCGCCGAGCAGCCGGTCTCGTTTGAACGTCACCGCCATAAATTGTTGGTCCTGTATCGTAGAGGCCACATCGCGTCAGAACAAGAAAAAGCGAATCGGCAGGATGGACAAGCCTCATTATTGTGTATCGGCGCCTTCCTTCAAGATCGGTCCGCTGCACTGAAGATCCTTTGCGCGGACCTTTCCGGTATCCGTTCGTGCAGCGAGGACTGGATGTAGCCGCGGCGGTAGAGGCAACCATCGAGGCCGAGCGTCTTGACGCACAGATAAGCGATAGACACAATCTTGCCGGACACGTTAGCGGCCGATGCGTCTTGCACTGTGCGCCTCAGACCTCAAAGTACTCCTGTGCGATCTTGCCGTTCGCTCTGTTGTTGTATTGTCGACAAACCGTCAATGTGGATTTACTGCCTGTTGGGATTTCACATCGGTCGTCGCAATCTCGCAAGCCTTCACACTCGAGAGCAAATAAAACTAAACCGCATATACCGGGCACCTCCCCAAATGTGAACAACGGGATATGATGTGGCCATGGATGAGCGAGATTTCTACACGGAGCGGCCCGAATCGAAGGCTGTGGAATACACATGTCCACGATGCAAACGAAGCAATCAGTACCAGGTCCGCTGGATCCGACGGACGAAGAAAGACCGC
>QHWY01000349.1 GCA_003223875.1 Acidobacteriota bacterium
TTCTTTTTGGTTTCCGCCAGGTACGCCAAGACGCCCTTTTGCACTTCCCGTCGGATGCGGCTGTGAATAAGGCGGCCGAAGAAACCGCTCAAACCCTCGGATCTGCTGCTATTGACTGTGACGAACCAGAAGCGTCGAGCAGTGGCTTCCGTTCAGAAGAAGTTGTGTGTACGACGGTTGTGAGATAACCTTCGAGGCGGGTCGAGAATTTCCAGGCGAAGAGCGTTCATCGCTTCTAGTATCCGGCATTCTCTGGCTTCATCTCACTTTCGTGTAAAAAATCGTCTTCGCCATTTCGGCCGAAATAATGTACCCCATCACAATTATCACGACGAGTAGAAGGAATGAAATTGGCAGTGCGCTAAACCCAAAAATCATGCCAAGTGGAGTGAAAGGGAAAATCAGCGTCAGGACAACCGTTGAGAGAGTCGCCACAAACAGATATTTCGACGGTCTGCTCCTGAAGAAGGGTTTCCGGCTTCGAATGACCAGCACAATTAGTGACGCTGAACAAACGGACTCCAAAAACCATCCGGTTCGGAATTGATCCTGAGTCGCATGAAAAACTAGCAGAAGCAAACCAAACGTGAGGTAGTCAAACACCGAACTCAACAGGCCGAAGGTCATCATGAACTTGCGAATGGCCCTGATGTCCCAGCGCCGGGGATATTCCACCATTTCATTGTCCACGTTGTCGGTCGCGATCGTCATCTCCGGAAAATCGGTCAGGAGATTGGTAAGCAAAATCTGCTTTGGCAGCAATGGGAGAAACGGGAGCAAGAGGGAGACTCCGGCCATGCTGAACATATTTCCGAAATTGGCGCTTGTGGCCATGAACACATACTTCAGCGTGTTCGCAAAGGTCGTCCGCCCTTCACGCACACCCTGCACAAGAACACCCAGATCTTTTTCGAGTAAAACGATATCCGCCGCTTCTTTGGCAACATCCACGGCGCTCTCGACGGAAATGCCAACATCGGCAGCATGGAGTGCCGAGGCATCGTTGATGCCGTCTCCCAGGTATCCCACAACATTTCCCGCCTTCCGGAGGGCGAGAATAATGCGCTCTTTCTGATTCGGTTCGATTTCGGCGAAGACGTCCACATCCACCACGCGCTGGACGAGCGCGTAATCGCTCAACTGCCCCAGGTCGGAACCTGTGATCATCTTGGTCTCCGACAATCCGATCTGTCGACTGACGTTGGCCGCTACCAGGGGGTTGTCTCCCGTGATGACCTTCAGTGAAACGCCAAGATTTTTCAATTGGCCGATGGTATCGGCGATCTTGGCCTTTGGTGGATCAAAGAGAACAAGGAATCCCAGGAACGTCATGCCTATTTCGTCGTCTTTGCGGATGGATGACCAGGACTCCATATTCTTGTAAGCGACGCCGAGCGTGCGGCAGCCCTGATTGCTGAACTTCTCGAAATACTTCTGGATGGGGTCCCGCATGCCGGCAATATCGACGATGGTTCCGTTTCCAGCTTCCACTCCTGAACAGACTGCGAGCACATTCCGCAACGCCCCTTTCGTCACCATCAGATGCGCATCCGCGTGTGAAACCAGAATGCTCAATCGCTTCCGAAGAAAGTCGTACGGGATTTCATCCGCCTTCTCGTAGCCGGTCAAATCAAACGGGTGATGGCTGCGGATGGCTTCATCGATCGGGTTCGTAAACCCGGTCTCGTAAAAAGCATTGAGATAAGCGTAAAGAAGGACTTTGTCGCTGGGAGCGCCTTCTGCATCATGAGCGGATTGTAAGTGTACGATCCCCTCGGTCAGAGTGCCGGTTTTGTCGGAGCAGATCACGTTCATGCTGCCGAAGTTCTCGATCGAAGCGAGCCTTTTGACGATCACTTTTTCCTGTGCCATCCGTTTAGCTCCATGAGCGAGGTTGATGCTGATAATCGCCGGCAACAATTGCGGCGTCAGCCCAACAGCGAGTGCCAGGGAAAAGAGGAAAGAGTCCAGAACCGGACGTGCCAAATAGACGTTGATGGCAAAGATAGCTACCACCATCACCAGCGTGACTTCCATGAGGAAATAACCGAATTGCCGTATGCCCCGCTCAAAGTCCGTTTCCGGCGGCCTGAGTTTTAGCCTCTCGGACAGTTTGCCGCACTCGGTTTCTTTGCCTGTGTTGATGACGAGCGCCTTTCCGCTGCCGCTCACCACGTGCGTCCCCATCCAAAGAGCGTTTGTCCGCCGGCCCATCGGCGTCTCTACCGGAAGCACCGCAACCGCTTTTTCCACTGGAAAGGTTTCACCGGTCATCATGGCTTCATCGACGAAAAGATCTTTGGATTCTTGTACCAGGCAGTCTCCTGGAACGATATCGCCGGCATTCAGGATGACGATGTCCCCGGGGACAATCTCTTCGACCGGAATTTCTTTGAGGCTTCCATCACGAAGCACGGCAGCTTTGATCCGCACGATGGAAAGCAACTTTTCCACGGCGTTGCTTGCACCGCGCTCCTGCCAAAACCCAAGGAGGCCGCTTACGAGGACAATTGAAAGAATAATAAAAGCATCAACAGGTTCATGTAATAAGAATGACAAACCCGTGGCAAAGAAGAGAATGAGGATTAGCGGATCCTTGAATTGAGCCAACACGAGTGTGAATACATCGGATCGTTTTGGGGGCTTCAGGAGATTTGAGCCATAGCGTGCGAGCCGCTCTCTGGCTTCGCCGCCGGTTAATCCTTCCTTCGCCGTTTGAAGTTGCCGCAGCATTTCGGTAGTGGAAAGACTCCAAAAGGCCAGAGGATGTTGACTCATGCGTTCTCATCCTACAAGGTTGCGCTTCACGGTGCTGCAGCCTGGGCACTCAGGAAATTGCTCGTGCTATCATGAATGCCACTACTGCAGCCAGCCCGCCAATGAGCACCGTCTGGATTGCGCTACGGACCCGTGGCGCACCAGAAAAGTGACCCTTGATGTAGCCAAAACCAGCCAGCGCGATAAGAGTGATGATCGCCGATAGTGTGAGCGCGGTGCTGGCGCTGGAGAGAACGACATACGGACCGAGCGGGATAAAGCCGCCTGCGATGTAAGCTCCCGCAATCGTTCCTGCACTGAGAACCGCTCGCCTGGGATTGGGTTTCTCAAGACCCAGCTCAAATCGCATCATGAAGTCAACCCAGGCTTGTGGGCGCTTCCTGAGCGCATCCACAATTAATGCGCTCTCTTCAGTTGTCAAGCCATAGGATTGGAACACCCCAGCGACTTCGGACGCTTCAATGTCCGCCTTCTCACGGACCTCCAATTCCTCTCTTACTCTCTCGCTGTCGTAATGCTCCGCATCACTCTTGGCGGCCATATAACCCCCCAGCCCCATAGCGATTGAACCGGCCGCGATTTCGGCCAGACCGGCGGTGACAATGATGCTTGTCGTTTCAATAGCGCCCGATAAACCTGCTGCTAATGCAAACGGAACTGTCAGTCCATCTGCCATTCCGATCACGATGTCTTTAACCGTTTCGGAGCCCGTGAAGTGTCGCTCGATGTGTGGTGTTTGTGGCATGAGTGTTTCCTCAATTGTGAATTTGCTGAGCACTGCCTCCTGTGACGCTTTAACGGTTCCGGTCCCGGCGCTGCGAACCAGGGTCGATCGGCTTCCGTTCCGGCAGCCGATATACGTTGCTAAACATCTCATAACGTCTTACCGTTCCGCATTCCGTTTGTGTCATTCTTGATTCATTAGCACGAAGAACGAATGCCCAGGGAGGAAGCCGTGTCCAAGCTTTTCGTCGGAAACTTGTCGTTCATGGTTACGGATGCCGATCTTCAAAATTGGTTTGAATCGAACGGATACCCAGTCGAGTCTGCCCAGGTCGTGACCGATCACAAAACGGGTCGGTCCAGAGGGATTGGGTTCGTAGTCTTGAAGCGGAATGATCAACTGAAAGACGCTGTCGGT
>QHWY01000350.1 GCA_003223875.1 Acidobacteriota bacterium
GACGGCAACCCGAGTACACATGCATGTGGCCGCGCGCTGGATCTGAGACCCCGACATGGCGCTACTTTCCGAGCGCACAACGATCCAGGAGCTGAGCGACTTCGATCTATCCTTCGGCCTTTATCCCGGGTGGTAGCCGAGGACGGCGTTTTTGCATTGCGATGTCGTGTGGGCGCTGGCACTTCTACGAGGAGGCCGTTATACGGCCGAGTGAGCGTCCTCATTCGACAGGTGAGCACCTATACGATTTCTATTGCGTATGAACGTGAGTCATCGATACTGCTGTGTAGTATCCTCGGGAAATGCGGCGGCCATCTTCATTCGTCGGGACGGGCAGTCAGGCATGCCCGCTTCATTGCCCCGGTCCCAGGAAATGTGTCAGCCATTCCATCGAACGCCAATCTGCCGCAGGAGTCGGCATATGCCCTTTGTGATGGTTGAAATAACCGATATTCAGGGGCCTGCCGTAAAGCTCATAAACCCGCCGCGCGGCGTTGATGTAGTGCCAGCTTTTGGCTGTATCGTACTCGTCGCCGCCAATCAGCAGAAACGGCCTTGGCGCGATCAATCCCAGCAACTCGTGCTGATCCGTGGCGTTGTCCATCTTCTGAATGAAATCACCGAAGTACCAATAGTCTTCATAATTCGAAAACGCCAGGCCGATGCCACCCTCGTTACAGACGACGGCAGTAATCCTGTCATCAAATGCCGCAGCGTAAAGCGCCATTTTCGCCCCGAGCGAGTGCCCGATAATTCCGATGCGCATGCGGTCTACTTCGGGCATTGTGTACAGATGGTCGATCAGGCGGTGCGCATCCCAGACCCACTTTCCGAGACCTGTACACTGAGGATGCCGGAGTTTGAGATTTGCCACTGCCTCGCTGTACCACTCGCCGTAGCTCTCGCCGTACCACCGAATTGCCACAGCGATGTATCCCTTTTGCACCGCCATGTATGCAAAAGAATCGACACCAATGGGCATAAATTCGCGCCCTGACATGTTCCGGCCAGCCGGCGTGTCTACATCATAGAAGGGCACGATTACCACGGGAATTGGATTTGTCGAAGGGTTCGACGGCATCATGATGAAAATCTTCTCCCACCAGTCCGGCTCAACCTGAAGGTACATGAGCTTGCCGGTGTAGTTCTGGTCTGTTACGGTCTCGATCAGCCGGGCTGCGGGCCCCGAAACCTTGATATCCGGGGCACCAAGCAGCCTTAACCATTTTGCCTCCAAGGCGCTGCGGCGATTTTTCCACTCCGAGGCCGAACTCACGCCTGCGAGGAGGGATGACAGACTCCCAGTGGAACTTTCGTATCCCACCGGGGGCTGATTGTACGGCTCGAACCATTTGGCATCTTGATGCGCCGCCGGAAGTACTCCGTTAGGCTCGACTGTGCGGCAGACGCGGAATCCGGTAAATCGACTCTTGTAATCGGGCTCGATGGACGACCGGTATCCCCGCGTCCATTCAGACGTGGTACTCACGAACGAACCGCCTCGAACAATGCGCGCTAACCCACGTCCCGGACCGGTCGGGTTATGGGAAGCTTGCGGCGTGTTCGCCGGGTTGAAGTAGTCGTAGCACCACTCCCAAACGTTCCCGATCATGTCGTAGAGGCCGTACTGATTTGGAGAGTAGCTGCCGACCGGTCTCGTACCCGAATTCTTCAAGTCTTGAACGAGGCGTTCGACGCTCTTCGTGTCGGAAGAGCCCAGGTTTGCAATGTCGCGAATATTTCCTGAAGATGGCGTGGACTGGGGACCCGCAGCATGACTCCACTCAGCGTCAGTGGGGAGTCGATACCCATTCCTGCGCAGGTCACAGGAGCCGGTCGCGAGGTTGAAGCACGGTTCCAGGTTCTCTGTGATGCTACGGAGATTACAGTATCGAATCGCCTCCCACCACGTCACGTTTTCGACCGGCAGGTCCGGACCACGGTGATACGAGGGGTTATAACCCATGATCTCCTCAAACTCTTGCTGTGTGAGCTGAGTCGCAGAGATGAGAAATTTGCCGAGCGCGACGCTGACTGGGATTGTCGTCAGAACGTCAGTAACCTCGTAACTCGTGCCAGGCACCTCGATCAACCTGCCGGGTTGTGCCCCTTTCGACGACATCGCGCCCGGATTCTCGATGGACTTTTCGTTGAGACCTCCGAACCCGAGGCCTGCCATAAACGTGCCTGCACCGACCGCCGAGTCTTTAAGGAATCTGCGTCTCTCCATAAACCCTCCAACTCTCAAGGTTCAACTGACGCAGATTCTACCCGATCCCAGTGCGAACCGGATTTTCAATAGGAGGGCGAAGGGACGCGACGAAAATAAAGACGGACACGTCTGGGGCTCGGCCTTTGACACTGGTCTACGATGTTGCGAAATTCGCGGCAAGCAATGCTTCGTGATGTGCCCGATCGCACCTATAAGAAAGCAAACTGGCCTCCTGGTTCGGTGGTGTTATCATGACAAGTCTTGCGGGTGTGGACTATGAAGATTGGAATCGACAGCTACTGTTACCATCGGTTCTTCGGCGAGATATACCCGCAGCAAACTCCGCCCGCGCGAAGAATGACCGTTGAAGACTTCGTCATTCGGGCGCACGAGCTCGGCGTTGATGGCGTGTCCCTCGAGGCTTGTTTCTTTCCCGATTATTCAAGCGAGTATCTGAGCCAAGTCCGAGGATTACTGGATAAGTACAACCTTGACCGCGTGTACGCCTGGGGGCACCCGGACGGTCTCGAAGGCGGCGCCAATCGTGAAGCCTACCGCGACATGATCGCCAGCTTCGACCGCGCAGAGCAGATCGGCGCGAAAGTGATACGAGTGGTCGGCAGCAGTCTCAGATTCCGCCAGGAGCCACATGAACCCCAACTCGAGCGGCTCACGGGAATGTTCCGCGAGGCGGTGAAGACCGCGGAGGAATACGGGATTCGAATGGCCGTAGAGAATCATATCGACTTCACCGCCGATGAAATGGTGCGTCTGCTCGACGCAGTGGATTCCCCCTATTTGGGCATCAACTTCGACACCGGTAATTTCGTGCGCTTGCTCGATGACCCGGTGAAAGGCATGGAGAAACTGGCAAGCCGCGTGTACGCTACTCACATTAAGGATCTGAAGCCACAGAAAGGGGTCGCGGCAGACGAGTGGTACTTCTTCTCGTCGGCACCGGTCGGAGATGGCCTTGTCGACAATCAGCGCCTGGTGCATTTGCTCGCGGTCGCCGGCTTCGACGGCATCCTTGCTGTCGAAATCGATTTCCTGCACCCGGATTACAGCGCCGACGAGGATGCGGCCGTTGCGAAGAGCGTCGGTGAGCTGCGACGACTCGTCGATTCAGTGCAGCCGCGACAGGCGACGGCGGCTCGCCAGCCATCAGGACAGATAACCTGAAAACGCTTAACGTGGATTGATCGGATCTAAATTTATGGATGGCGCGCGTAGCCACGCGCAGCGAGGGTCGGCATCGCTCACAAGCCGCGTGCCCAGGCCGGGGCCGCGCAGAGTGGTATCGCTTCGTCTCATCCTGTCCGGCCGAGCACAGATCAGTTTTCCGCTGCAATGGAGCCGAAGCAGGACGTTTTCTGGATCTGATTTTAAGTGCGAAGGGAGGGGCTGATCATGGTTCTCTCGTCTGTTCAACCCAAACTGAAGCTCGTGGTGCTGGTGTTCGTCGGCCTAAGTTTCGTCCCCTCTTTGCTGAGAGGTGATGGAAAAGCTGTGGCTAGCCGCGTTATTCGTTTGAACCTCCGAACAAGGGTACAGCCTTTTAAGACCACGCTCCACTGGCAGGTGGTCAACTTCCAGGAAGAAGTTCCGCTGAAGGAGACGGCTATCGTGATCTGCGACATGTGGGACAACCACTGGTGCACAGGCGCAGCGCGGCGGGTTGATCTCCTGGCCAGGAAGATGGCGCCGGTCATCGATGAAGCCAGAAGTCACGGGATTCTGATCATTCACGCTCCTTCGGATACGATGAGCTTCTATAAAGGCTACCCGCAGAGAAAAAGGATGTTGGAGATCGCTAAGGTTGACCCTCCTCCCGATCTCAACCTGTCCGCCCCTCGCTTGCCAATCGACGATGCCGACGGTGGCTGTGACACTACCCCACCTGACAAGGTCTATGTGGCATGGACCAGAGAGAATTCAGCGATCCGCGTTGGTGACTCCGACCTT
>QHWY01000204.1 GCA_003223875.1 Acidobacteriota bacterium
TCATTCAGATAAAATTTTGCGATGAGCGCGGAATCGAAATAGGTGGGAGCGATCGCGTCAGCGGTTTCGATCTCGGCCAATGATTTCCTCGACAGGTGTTCCGCTTACCGGCCGGTCGAGCGCCTCCGCGAACTTCTTCATCGGCTTCCAGCCCTTGAAGACATTCACGGGAGGTTCCCCGCTGATCGGGACCAGCTTAGCGACTGGCGTGTTCCTATCACGAATCAGAATCGAACCGTATTTGCGGGCGTCTCGCACCCATGCACCGGTGCGGCGATGCAGTTCTCGGATTGAGATTTCCTTCATGTGTGACATTGTGACACATAGTTGGCCGTAAGTCCATCAGGTGCCCTGGCAACCGGACAATTTCCCGCATT
>QHWY01000205.1 GCA_003223875.1 Acidobacteriota bacterium
CCGCAGTTCTGAGGCGGCATATCGTAAGGAGCTCCGATGTCGGCAAGATGCTCGCCTTTGGCGCTGAATACCTGAACTCCAGCCGGCGTTGTAGCGAAAGTGTGGCCTTTGCTGTCAATGCATAGGCCATCGGCGCCACTGACCAGTCCATGGTCGGTCTCCTCCTTCAATGTATACTTGCCGAAATTCTTGCGATTCTTCAAAGTGCCGTCCGGCTGAACGTCGTAAGTGAGCAAATATGCGCCGTCCCAATCATTGATGTAGAGGGTTTTGTCATCGGCGCTAAGTGTGATGCCGTTCGGCCGCCGGACGTCG
>QHWY01000206.1 GCA_003223875.1 Acidobacteriota bacterium
ACGCTGCCGTCCGACAGTCCCATCCCTGCGTCGGTGCCTCCGAGTCCAAATTTAATAACTTCGATTTTGGTGCCGGCCTTCACTACACCCGGTATCTCCGGTGTTACTTTATCCATGGCTGGAGGCTGGGCCTGCTCACCGCGGCCCCGTCCACCCCCTTGGCCGCGACCCTGACCGCCCTCGCGAGCCTGTCCGAACGCAGCTACTACACAAAGCAGCGACAACAGCGCAACTAAAATTGCTTTCGACTTCATGCCAATCTCCTCTGGGAAGCTTTTTAGGCCCGCCCTCTGCTGCTGTCAAGAAAATCTGAACACTCTCATGTGGGGGTGCAGCTCCCCTCCTAAGTTAGGAGGGGTGCCCGAGCGAAGCGAGGGCGGGGTGGTTCCCGCGTGTGCCCGTAACGGCAGGGGAACCACCCCGCCCGCTCGGACTTTTTTTGAGGCTTCGCCCTATCGGGCTCGCGCTTCGCGTGTCCTCGCAGGCACCCCTCCTAACTTAGGAGGGGAGTTGCCGCACCGTTCAAACTGACCCCATGTGGAAGGCCGATTGACAATGCAATGCGTGGATCTGCTAAACTCCGCCGCAACATAGCCGCGCTTCAACTGGGAAGTAAGGGAGGGGTGATGAGGCGACTGACTTTCGTTTTCTTGAATTTTTTGATCGCGGCGCTTCTTTTGTCTACGCAAGCATGGGCGCAGGCAACCGCACAGATCAGCGGAACTGTTAAGGATCCATCGGGCGCGGTGTTGCCGGGAGTGGAAATCACGGCAACGCAAACTGAGACCGGCATTGTGCGGACGACGGTAACGAATGAAACGGGATCGTACGTGTTGTCGAATCTTGCGCTCGGTCCGTACCGGTTAGAAGCCGCACTAACGGGCTTTCGAACGTTTGTGCAGACAGGGATTGTTTTGCAGGTGAACGGCAGTCCCGTCATCAATCCCGTGCTCGAAGTGGGTCAGGTTTCTGAACAGGTGGAGGTTCAAGCGAACGCCACTCTCGTTGAAACCCGAAACGCAGGTGTCGGCCAGGTGATCGAAAATCAAAGAATCCTCGAGTTGCCTCTGAATGGCCGGCAGGTGAACGACCTCATCACCCTCGCTGGAGCTGCGGTGCAGACTGCGGTAGGCCGAGTGCAGAATGGATCGTCTGAACCCTACATTCAAGTCGGTGGCGCGTTGGGCTATGCCGTGGACTACACGTTGGACGGCGCCAATCACATCAATTTCGTGACCGGCGGGAATATGACATTGCCCTTTCCGGATGCCCTCCAGGAATTCAAGGTCGAGACCAGCGGAGTCAATGCTCAACATGGCACGGCGTCGGCTGTGGGAGGTGTGACGAAGTCCGGCACGAATGAGTTCCATGGTGATCTGTTCGAATTCATCCGGAACGACCTGTTCAATGCGCGCAACTATTTCGCGACGAAACCCAGCACGCTGAAGCGCAACCAGTTTGGCGGGACCATAGGCGGACCCATCGTGCAGAACAAGATGTTTTTCTTCGGTGGATTTCAGGGTACGACCATCCGCCAGGATCCGGCAGACAGTCAGGCGTTCGTGCCGACGCCGGCGATCCTCTCCGGAGACTGGACGGCTTTCGCCTCGCCGGCATGCAATGCGGGACGGATCGTATCGCTTGGCGCACCCTTCTCCGATAATCGAATCGATCGGTCCCTGTACAGTAAAGCAGCGTTGAATATTGCAGCCAAGCTTCCCAAAAGCAACGATCCGTGCGGCCTTGTCACCTTCGGCAACCGGACGAAGAACAATACCTATCAGGCTGTGGGGCGCGTCGATTACCAGTTGACGGCGAAGCAATCCCTGTTTGGAAGGTATCTCGTTACGCCGATCAAGATTCCAAACCCATTCAACACGTTCACTCCGGACAACATTCTGAACACCCGCACAGATGGTGCGGACAATCTCAATCAGTCGCTGGCGATTGGAGACACTCTGCTGATCGGACCAAACACCGTCCAATCGTTCCGGTTTGCATATAACAGAGCCGCTGCTCACCGGATTGGTGCCGAATTTTTTTCGTACTGCGACATGGGCATCAAGATCGATTGCACGTACGCGAAAACACGTACAGGTGTGCTGACGGTCATGGGCGGCTTTGCCTTCGGCAACGGCAGCACCGTGGATGACAACCGCTACAAGACTTACGCGTATCAGTTCAACGACGACGTCAGTTTCGTGAGAGGCACGCATCAATTTTCCTTGGGTGGAAACTTCATGTATGCCTTCCACGATGACTTCACGCATTTCGTTTCAGGCGGAACCATGACATTTACCGGCCAGGCGACCGGGTTGGGAATGGCCGACTTCTTAATCGGCAGTCTCAGCCAGTTAACGATGGGAGGACCGGCCCGCAATTATGTCGACCAACACACATTTGCCGCCTACGGCACCGATACGTGGAAAGCTACACGGAAGCTGACGGTGAATTACGGCGTCCGGTGGGAACCGTACTTTCCTCAACATATGATCGATGGCCGAGTGTACTCGTTCGATTACAGCCGATTCCAACAAGGGATCAAGAGTACGGTTTACAAGAACGCGCCGGCCGGCTTGTATTATCCCGGTGACCCGGGCTTTCCTGATAAATCCGGCATCTACAGAAAGTGGGCAAATTTTGCGCCTCGCGTCGGTTTCGCTTGGGATGTGAAGGGTGACGGCCGCACGTCGCTACGCGGGTCGTATTCTTACTCGTACAACTACGTTTCAGCCCAATGGCATGAGGATCCGATTGCATCGCCACCCTGGGCGAACATCACAACGATTCAGAGCGTGAGTCTCGACGATCCTTGGGCGCGCTTCCCTGGCGGCAATCCGTTCCCGGTGATTCAAGGAGCCGACGCGCGGTTCACATCGTTTAGTAACTTCCAGAGCGTTCCTTACAACATTCAGACGCCGACAGCGTCGTCCTGGAACCTGAGTGTGCAAAGGCAAGTTTCATCCTGGCTGGCATCCGTGAGCTACATCGGAAACGTCGCCACCCACGTGTGGGCGCAGAAGCAACTTGACCCGGCGATTTATATTCCCGGCGGAGCATGCGCGCTCAACGGCGTTCCGTATGACCCTTGCTCGTCCACAGGCAATACCAATCAGCGCCGGCGATTCGTTCTTGAAAATCCGAAAGAAGGCGGATTGATGGGATTGGCCGGCGAAATCGACGCGGGAGCAACGGCGAACTACCATGCCATGCTTCTGTCGTTGCAGCGTCAGGCAAGCCGCGGCGTTACGGTCAGCGGCAACTACACGCTGTCTCATTGCATCGGGGATTATGCCGATCTGAACTCCATTGGGCCGGATCAGGCGGAAACCTACACGGATCCGAACAACCGACGGGTCGATCGCGGGAACTGCAACTCCGATCGGAGACACCTCTTCAATCTGACTTCCGTCGCGGAAATGCCGCAATTTGCGAATCCGAGACTCAAGGCGATAACGACGGGATGGAGATTGTCCGGAATCTACAAGTGGTCTTCCGGCATGCCGTTCACGGTCATCAATGGGTCCGACCGTGCCCTGACCGGCATCGACCTTCAGCGGCCGAACCAAGTCCTGGCGAATCCATACCTCGATAAATCCGGGCGTCCTCTCTCGCAATATCTGAATCCGGCGGCTTTCCGGCTACCTCCTTTTGGCAGCAGCGGAAACCTGGGTCGAGGAAATATTCAAGGCCCCCCGATCTGGTCGTTTGACATGGCACTGGCTAGAGCATTTCAGGTTTCAGAAGGAAGGAGACTGGAAGTTCGTGTTGAAGCCTACAACGTGACCAACAGTTTTCGTCCGACATTCGTCACGACTGGAGCTTCGATACTCGGACTCAGCTTGGCCATCAACACTTTCGGGCAGATCCGAAATTCTCTGGATCCGCGGATTATGCAATTCGCGCTGAAGTACGTTTTTTAAGAGCGTCGCAGCTTTGCCCAACAAATCGGGAAAGGTACACAAAAGGCACAAACCGGAGCCCAAAAAGGGGTGGTGACTCCGTTTCATCTGTAGCGGCGGTCTATGACCGCCGACGATGTCTAAACTGCTGCACAGTCGGCGCTCATCTCTTGAGGCTGCGCGCTGTCGCGCTTGCGCTTCGCGGAGCGCCGCTACAGTTGGGAAACCCCGCAATTTTCAAACTGAGTCACTACCGAAAAAGGCACACTTCTTTTTTGTGCTTTTTGTGGTCCTCATTGTGCCTTGTGTGGTTCGTTCTCTTAAAGAGTTCAGTTCGGGAATTTCAGAACTTTCTTATTGTGATGCGTGCCGCCGAGTGTGGGTTTCATGTAGGCGGCATCCTTCTCGTTCTCACCGCAATCGTAGGAAAGAATCCGAGTGTTTTGCCGCTTGAAATCAAACGCGTATTTGAATGGATGAGTAAAGAAGACGGGGTCTTCCACGGTCACCGTCCATCGAAGCGTGTTCGCATCCGTTTTCTGAAACCGTTCGATTAGATGGAGTTTCTCGCTATGCTCTAAGCCGTTCGTGTCGAGCCAGGTCTTGTCCTTGAACGCAATCGCGTCAACGACGAGCGTATCACCTTCCCAGCGGCCGACCGAATGCCCCATCCACTCCGGATAATCCATGGCGTCGCTGGGATGCTTGGAACCGTCGGTGTAAATAAGCCGGAAACTATACATGTACTCCATGTTGATCGACATGATTGTAGGCGTTTGTACAACCTGAAACGGCATTAACGGAGTTTGCATCCCTCTCATGTAGCCCGCCGGGCCACACGTATTCGTGGCATCTTTGGCGTGATCGATTGTCCTATACCGTTCGGCTCCGTATGGAGTGAAGGAAATCTCTTCACCCGGCAGTAGGTGATCGGTAATGTCATTGGTCGGGATCGATGATCCAGCCGGCGACCAGACTCCGGTGAAGTCCCGAGGATGCGAGTCTTGAGCCCGCCCCCAGTACGGAGTTATGAACAACACGGCTGCTGCGGTTACGATAGTGAAACAACTCTTCATAAAATTCCTCCGCTAAGCTTCGAAAACTTTAGATGCCAAAATCCCCGCCTGTCAAGGCGCGACATTCGGCGGTGGTGACTCAGTTTCATCTGTAGCGGCGGTCTATGACCGCCGGCGATGTCTAAACTGCTGCACTGTCGGCGCTCATCTCTTGAGGCTGCGCGCTGTCGCGCTTGCGCTTCGCGGAGCGCCGCTACTTGGGAAACCCCGCAATTTTCAAACGGAGTCACTACCCATTCGGCCTATCGCCAATTGACATATAATGTGGCCGGAATACTCCAGGAGGTACCGCCATGAAACGCAAACTCGCCGGAGCGTTTGTTGTCGCGCTGATGTTCTGCACGCATACCGCATGGGCGCATCACGCTGCTGCCACGAAGTATGACGAAAACAAACCGATCACTCTGAAAGGGACCGTCACGAGACTGGAGTGGCTGAATCCGCATGTCTACTTCTACATCGACGTGAAGGACTCCAGCGGCAAGACAGTGAATTGGGCGGTTGAAAGTGCTCCTCCAAACGTTCTGTACAGGCGCGGTTGGACGAAGGAATCGCTCAAAGTTGGTGATGTCGTGACCGTCGAAGGTTATTTGCCGAGGGAAGAAGGCTTGCACCATGTCAATGGCCGGAATGCGACGTTAGCTGACGGCCGCAGGATATTTGCGGGTTCGGGCGACGGACTTCCGGGCGGGACAGATCGATAAGGAGATCCATCATGACAAATCGGGCTCATACGCGATTCCGTTTTGTTTTGTCATTACCGGTTGCATTCCTATTGGTGTCCTTTCCGGCCGTTGCGCATCATGGGACGAACATCTCGTACGATCACGCGCATCCTCTCACGGTGAAGGCGACCGTGACGGAGTTTGTCTTTAAGAATCCGCATGCGCAGATCTATTTCGATGTAAAAGATGAAAAAGGCAATATAGAGCATTGGAATGGTGAACTCACCAATCCAAGCAATCTCATGCACGCCGGGTGGACGAAAAGGCGATCAGAGCAAGAGCTGCCGCCGGGTACTCCGCTGACCATCACTCTGGCTCCCTCGAAGGCTGGAACACACGTCGGCGTCGTTTTGAAGATTATCAATGAAAAGGGTGAGCAGGTTCTCTTGGGAAGAGACCAGCAGGTCCAGTAGGAGAATTCAGATGCGAAATCACCTTTCATTGATCGGTGTTGCCGCCTTATTCATGGCGCCCGTAATCTTCGCTCAGAGTTTTGATCCTCACGACCTGAGCGGAATTTGGAGCCGCAACTCGCAAGGCTACGGGGGTGGCGGAACGTGCCGTGGTTGCGGAGATCGGGGGTTTAATAATGATGTCCCTCCAATGACAGCGTGGGGGCAGGCACGTTTTGAGGCGAACAAGCCTTCCTATGGACGTGCGTTGGGAAGCCCTGCTGCCGCCCAACATCCGGAGGAGCATATTGGCCGCCGCCGCGGTGTGCCTCCCGGACAAGGAAACGATATCGTGACGGCATGCAACCCATCGGGTCTCCCGCGGATGCTGCTTTATCCGGATCCAATCGAGTTTGTTTTTGACAAGAACGGTGACAAAGTCCTCCAGACCTTCCAGTGGACGCACCAGTGGCGAACGATTTATACCGACGGGCGGAAGCTTCCGGAAGATCCCGATGTCCCAAGGTGGTATGGATATTCGGTTGGCAAATGGAAAGGAAATGCGTTTGTAGTCGACTCCTATGGCTTTGACGATAGGACATGGGTCGATCATTTCGGCTATCCCCACAGCGATAAAATGCGTCTCCAGGAACGGTATCGCCGGATCGATCACGATACGTTGGAACTCACCATGACCATTGATGACCCGAAAACCTACACAAAGCCGTGGATGAGCCAAACGAAAAAATTCAAGCTTCTCAAAAAGGAAGAAATTTCGTACGACGGCTGGTACGGCATGTTGGAAGAAATCTGTGCACCGGTTGACGAAGTCGATAGTTTTCTCAATAGAATCGTCAAGCCCGCCAGCGGTGTTGAAAAATAAGGTAATCCCCCCGAAGTGAACGTCGTCGCACCGCTAATCGTCGGCGTTATCTACGTATCGTGCTGCTCATTCTTTAAGGAGTCGAGCCGCAGAAATTTCAATGCAATCATGATCGCGGGCGCTGGCGCCGCATATCTCAATGGCGGCTTCGGGATATGGGAGTTTAAATCGTCGCAACCGAGCGCGATAGGACGTCCGCCCGTGCGCATCTAGGCGTATACTGGCTGGTCCACAAAATGAATCACGCGAATTTCGGCAAATAATCGACAAGATCCATTCGCTTCCTCGGTATTTGTCAGGCTTAGGGCGTTGTACTTGTCCACGTATGCGCGTTACCTATGCCGTGGATCGCCAGGGGAAGAGGGCAGCACAGCGCGATAGGAGAAAGATATGGCGAATACGATCACTACAAAGGACGGAACGATCATCTACTACAAAGATTGGGGCAGCGGACAGCCGGTTGTGTTCAGCCACGGCTGGCCTCTTTCAGCCGATGCCTTCGAAGATCAGATGTTTTTCCTCGCCGCGCGCGGGTACCGCTGCATTGCGCACGACCGCCGCGGCCACGGCCGGTCGAGTCAACCGTGGAACGGCAACGATTTGGACACTTATGCGGACGATCTGGCCGCGCTCGTCAACCAACTTGACCTGAAGAAGGCAATTCACGTAGGACACTCCACCGGTGGCGGCGAGGTGGTCCGCTACATTGGCCGGCACGGAAGCAAGCGGGTGTCGAAGGCTGTGCTGATTGGAGCCATACCTCCGTTGATGTTGAAAACGCAGGCCAACCCAGGAGGATTACCGATTGAGGTTTTCGACCAGATCCGCGCCGGCGTGATGGCCGACCGGTCGCAATTCTTTAAGGACCTGACGCTGCCGTTCTACGGTTACAACAGACCGGGAGCAAAAGTCTCGCAAGGCGTGCGCGATTCTTTTTGGCTTCAGGGCATGATGGCGGGTATGCCCGCTTGCTACTTCTGCATCAAGGCTTTTTCAGAAACGGATCTGACGGAGGATTTGAAGAAGGTCGACGTACCGACACTGATCCTTCACGGCGATGACGACCAGATTGTGCCGATCGCGGACTCAGCGATGCTGTCGTCGAAAATTATCAAGAACTCGAAACTTATCGTATACAAGGGCGCTTCGCACGGTATGTGCACCACCGAAAAAGACCGCGTCAACGCGGATCTGCTGACATTCATCAAAGAAACGTCCTAACGGAGAACCTCATGAACACATTTACCGCGCTACACGTCGTGATCAGCGTGACAGGTATTGTTTCGGGTCTTGTCGTGATGTGGGGGATGCTTGTCCGCAGACGGCTCGATCGCTGGACAGCGGTTTTTCTAGCGACTACTGCGGCCACCAGCGTGACGGGATTCCTCTTTCCATTCCAGGGTTTCACCCCGGCGATCGGCGTCGGCATCATCTCTCTGGTTGTCCTCGCAGTCGCGCTTCTTGCGCGCTATGCCGGTCACCTCGCAGGCGCCTGGCGTTGGATCTATGTCGTCACCGCTTCAGTTGCTCTGTATTTCAATGTATTCGTCTTAGTCGTACAGCTTTTCCGTAGGGTCCCCGCCTTGAAAACTCTGGCTCCAACCCAATCGGAGCCTCCGTTTGCGGTTATTCAATTTATCGTTCTAGCTCTCTTCGTGGTGCTCGCAATTGCAGCCTCGATAAGGTTCCGGGTTGCGCCGGATAATGCGAAGCTCTTCACTGCTGCGACCACGCGTTGGACATTGGTACTGGCCATCTTTGCGACGCTAGTTGTTGTTCAGCTTGGCGAGGCGCAGAACGTGAATCCGGGTCAACGTCTGACGGCTACAGCTCTCAGTTCGACGAGAAGAAGCTTAAAGCCCTCACTCCTGGAAGTTTTTATACCGAACTGCCCAACGTGGCGCATTTTGCGCGCACCGGTCTAGGACGAAGAGGCTGAACAAGCTCTAGTACAAGTAATGCAGCCTGAAGGAGTCACGATCATGGCCGAACCCACACAGGTAGTCGTATCAAGCGAAGCTGGATTAGCGCAGGAGATCGTTTCCGGCAATCATCGCTGGCATGCCGACGAACCGGCGCCGTTTGGAACGGACGCCGGTCCGTCTCCTTATGAATTACTGCTTGCAAGTCTCGGGGCATGTACATCGATGACCTTGCGCCTGTACGCCCAAAGGAAAGGAATGGACCTGCAGCGCATCATAGTGCGCCTTCAACACTATCGCATTCACGCAGAGGATTGCCGGGACTGCGAAACCAAGGCCGGTTTTCTCGACCGCATCGACCGTGAAATCCAACTCAGCGGCAACATCGATGAAGCTCAAAAACGACGGCTGCTCGAAATTGCGGAACGCTGTCCGGTCCATCGGACATTGAAATCGGAAATTAATATTCGAACTTCCCTGATAACCTAATCGTCTATGACAGAACAAACATTTGGGACGCAACTCAGTAACCGTGACTTCTTCATTCGGCGATGGACGGTGGAATACCCGGCTTTTGTGGACGTTTGCAAGGCGATGCCGCCGGACCGACTTGATTATCGCCCGCACGCCGGCTCACGGTCGGCGGGCGAACTGGTTGCGCTACTTGTTTCATTGGAACGCAGTTGTGTAGAACTCTGCGAAACCGGACGTGGTTCGTATAACAGCCGATTACGTGTTCACCCCGCTGGGGCCCTTGCAAAACTGGAAGAGATGATCGCTGCATATCAAGAACAGCATCAAGCGCTTGCTGAGAAACTAAGCCACCTTGATGACGCCACATGGAACCGGGCGGCTTGGCTGATCCGAGGAGAACAAGAAATCCTTCTTAGAGACTCCATCGGAGGACTGTTGTGGATCGCCCTTTTCGATGCCGTACATCACCGCGGACAATTGAGCACGTACATTCGCCCAATGGGCGGCAAAGTCCCAAGCATTTACGGTCCGTCAGGTGACGCTCCAGCGCGGCAATGAAATAGGAGCTGGAAAGTTATATTACCGGCCGTGAACCAACAGTTTCGATCCGCCTTCGAAAAGCACCTCGATTTTGGTTCCATCTTTGCCAGCTGTGGTGACGACGCCCATGCCGAAGCTTGCATGTTTCAGAACATCTCCGGGTTGATATTTGTCCTGTGGGGAATAGCTCTTCGGGGCCGCATCGCTTCCGTTCAAAAGCACTTTGTAGCGGGTCGATCGCGCCTTGCCCGGCTGCGCGCGAGCAACTGCTTTAATTGGCTCGGATGGTTTATACGTGTGTTGCGATTTACACGTATTGCAGTGCACGCGCACCGGTTTGTCAAGGACCATCGCTTCGATCGTGTGCGCGAGGATGAGTTTGCACTTGCCGCACCAACTGTCAATGGTCCCGGCTATACGAGGCTTGCTGAATTCAGTTTCCATTGATTTTCCTATTCACGCGCATTAGTTGCGAGACGGCTGTACGCAATGCGCGGATTGCATACTAGCCACGTCCACTTGCCGGTCCGATCCAGAACAGCCCGCCCAGCCAAACAGGAAATAGCCGAAACCGAGCATGGACCGCTTCATTATCACACGCGGCCGGAGCGCCTCCCGAAACGGCCTCTCGGACCAAAACTTCGCCACTGCGCCGGGCGCGGAGAAGGGTTTCTCAACGAGGCAGCCGCTGTGGAATGGAATGCGTGCTCTTCCGTGGCAGGCAATTCGCATCGGATGAACCTCTCAATCCCTTTCAGCATCTCGACCTCGCTGGCATCGCAGAATGAGAGCGCGATGCCGGTCGCGCCCGCCCGGGCCGTACGGCCGATGCGGTGCACATAGTTTTCGGCATCGTTCGGTAATTCGTAGTTGATGACATGGGAAATGCCTTCAACATCGATTCCACGGGCCATGATGTCGGTGGCGACCAAAACCATGATCCGGCCTTTGTCGAAGGCAGCCAGGCTGCGCTGGCGGCCGTTTTGGCTCTTGTTGGAGTGGATCGCCCCGGCTGAAATCCCATTGCGCGACAGATGACGCGTCAAGCGATCCGCGCGATGTTTCGTTCGAGTAAACACCAACGCTCTTTGAACTCCACTGCTTTTCAAGATATCGACCAGCAAGGATCCCTTATTGGCCTGATCGACAAACAGAACTTTCTGGTCGATTTTTGCGGCGATAGAGGCAGGCGGAGCCGTAGCAACAAAGACCGGGTTCTTCAACATGTCCGATGCCAGCGCCGCAATCTCAGGGGAAAGGGTTGCCGAGAACAACAAAGTTTGCCTTGCGGCGGGAATTCTCGAGACGATCGACCGAACGTCATGGATGAATCCCAAGTCGAGCATGCGATCTGCCTCGTCGAGGACCAGAAATTGGATCTCGGCAAGAGTCACTTGCTTTTGACGCATCAGGTCGAGAAGACGGCCCGGCGTGGCCACAACAATTTCAGGCTTTTGTCGCAGTGAGTGGATTTGGCCGGTTATCGATACTCCGCCGACAACGACGCTGGTTTTGAGCGGCAGGTACCGTCCGTAAGCGCGCAGGCTGCTTTCGATTTGCAGTGCCAATTCTCGAGTGGGCGTCAGTACGAGGGCTCGCGGGCCATGGCCGGCATCACCTTTCCCTCGATGCAGCATGTGCAACATCGGCAAACAAAAGGCGGCGGTTTTGCCGGTTCCGGTTTGCGCCGTCGCCATCACGTCCTTGCCGGAGAGTATTTCGGGAATGGCTGCACCCTGAATGTCGGTCGGTTGGCGGTAGCCTTCATCGCGTATTGCGCGGAGAATGGCTTCATTCAAATGGAAATCTTCAAACATCTTTGTATTCATAAACACCGTTTTTGTAGGCACCGAGATGTACGGCGGCTCTCGGTCAAGCGCTCAAAACAGTGCCGAGGGATAACGCAGAAAATCGTCGGAAGGCTGCCTTTGGAAGGCTTCTAAACTTTTCCAAGTCTTCGCACCCTTTATGGTTGAGCGATCGGCCTCTGCCGAATCAGCGATGCAAGACCTGAACAGTGTAGCACAAGCGCCCGGCATTATAGGGATTTCATCACCGTACAAGTATCTTAAAATGAACAACTCTTGGCACAAGTGCTTTTTAGCATGACGGAGTTTCTTGTGCTGTTTGGGGTTGCGTTTTGTACCTTTTGCTTCGCTGTTACATGAATTCAACCTCGGTTATGAGACTTTAACCCACTCCGCGTAAAGCGGAAAGGACCTGTTTGTGGAGCTCTGTAGTAGATGAACCGACCAAGTTCGGCCGCCAGATAATGCCTTCACGATGGGCTTTGGACAAAAAATCCTGGGCGGTCATAGACCGCCCCTACAGCTTGGGGTGGGCAACTGTAGGGGCGCTCTATAAGCGCCCACGATGTATTTTTGGTGCAAAGCGCTTCACGATGACCCTCGAGGTCGGAAACTACTCCGCCGGCTTCTACGATACAGGGGGCCAGGGCGGCAATGTCCCATGGATGCATCACGGCGTCCATCGCCACGTCAATACTGCCCTTTGCAAGCAAGGCATATTGGACAGGGCCCTCGATGAAGCGGAATCTTCGGCTCTTCGACATCAGGCCGCGTAACTGATGGGTTGGAGTTTGTTGGCGACGCGGATCCATCTCGGAACCCTTGAGCGCGCTGACGGAGACGTACGCTTCGGTCAAATTCGTCACTGCTGATGCGTGAACCTGGGTAGTGACTCAGTTTCAATTTCGCCAATTCATGCGAAAGAACATTCCCCTCCTCGCAGAGGAGGGGTGGACGCGACATCAATAAAATGCTGCGAAGCATCCTTTTTACGGAGCGGACGGGGTGGTCAGACCGGCGAAAGTAAATATTGCGCCAAACATGGATAATTCGCGACGAGAGATTTTCATGGTTCACTTGAGCGTATCATGAGCGGTTAGAGTAGGTGCCCAAAAGGAGGGGCGACGATGCTCAACGAACGCTGCACTCATATCAAGGCTCTTGCTACTATGAAACACCCGAAGCGCCGGGAATGCGAAGAATGCGTACAGATCGGTGCGGAGTGGGTGCACTTGCGCACGTGCCAAGAATGCGGTGGCACGCGATGCTGCGACAGTTCGCCTCACAAGCACGCGTCCAAGCACGCTCGCGCCACTAAACACCCCGTCATTGCATCAGCGGAACCCGGCGAGCGTTGGCTGTACTGCTATCCTGACGATGCCTTTGCGG
>QHWY01000341.1 GCA_003223875.1 Acidobacteriota bacterium
GGGGAGATGATGCGAATTCGGGGCGAGGAGCTGTCGAAGATGGGTGACATGCTCAGGCGATACGGTGAGCGCATGGAAAAAGAGGGTGTGAAGTAGACAGTTTTGGCTAGAAGTTATTGCCTCAAGAAAACTGTTCGGCTTGAAGCCCTTCAGCGCCATTCCGTTCTGTCCGGGTGATAGACGGCGGTCGTAAGATGTCGCCCGTTTAGATGAAAGCTGCCGATCATACGAACGGCGCGGCGGAGCGTCGCGTGCGGCGGCGAGCGGTCGGCCCACTTGATGAATTCGCGGATCTTCTCTTCGCTCTCTTTGCTCTGGATGTTGACCTCAAAAGTAATTTCCTCGAAGCCCTTGTGCTCATAACCGAGATCGTAGAGATATTCCCCCCTCCGATCAAACCAGCCGCGCACGTGCTCCTCAAGAGAATCGATCTCGAGATCCAGCACGCCCGCCGCCCGTCCCCACTGGGTGAAGTGACTAAAGCCGAATCCGGCCAAAAAAGTATGGCCCGGACTGACTCCTTTACCGAATCCTGTGCTATGGGCGTTCTCATCGGAAATCAGTTCCTGATCCCTGATTTTGGTCTTTCCCGAGCAGTTTTCCAACCAGGTAATTGTCACATTCGGCGTTGACCGGTAGTCCTTCGGATCCGCCTTTTGCGGCAGTTCCACGAGCGCCTTGTTCAGATACTCCATCTTTTCTTTGTAAATCTTAATCGGCATGGTTTCCTCCTCAGGGTTGACTCGATGCTAAACTCTCACTCTCCATTCTTCCCTTCCTCCCAGACCGTTTTGAGACAACCACTTCAATGCTTCGATATGCTGCCCAGTTGCTCCATGGCCGTCCTGGGTCGCCAGAAAAAGCGCCGGCGGAACCATCATCTCCGGTCTCATGAAAACGATCTCCGGGGTTTCTTTTAATTGCTGTCTCTTGGCCGGATCGGTCAGAATCGAATGCTTGCCGGGTGACAGCGAATTCACCGCGATATTGAAAGATTGAAACTCCAGCGCCAGAGATTGCGTCAATCCCTCCAGGCCGAATTTCGAGGCGCAATAAGGGACTCTTCCGGCCATCCCTCTTTTGCCACCTCCGGCAGAGATGTTGATGATGCTTCCTCCACCGCTTTTGCGAATGAGCGGCAAAAACTCTTTAATACACAAGAAGGGGCCGCGCAGGTTAACGTTGATTGCGCTGTCCCAGTCCTCGACCGTGAGCGCCGTGAAAGGAATGGTGTAACTATTTTTCTGCCCCAACTGGTTCATCCGCAAAGCCGCATTGTTGACCAAAATATCAAGCCGGCCAAAGCGATTGGCAACTTCGTCGGCTACGCGGCGGACATCGTTGGGCTGAGAAACATCGGCCTGGATCGCGAGCGCCCGTCTTCCCGCGGCGTTTGCCTCACGGGCCGTCTCCTCGATTTCGCCTAAGGTTCGAGAGACCACGACAATGTCAGCTCCGTCGCGAGCGAAGCCGGTCGCGATCGCCTTGCCGATGCCCCGGCCGGCGCCGGTCACCAACGCCGTTTTTCCGTTAAGCTGCATAGATTCATCGCGAGAAAAATCGCCGGGCATTGGCGCCGAGAATTTTGGCTTTTACCGCAATGCTCAGGTCGCTTCGGTGCTGGAATTTTTGAAAAGAATTGGGATGGCTCTCCGAATGCGGCATGTCCGAACCGAGCATCACGCGATCCTCACCGATTATTTTGAGCGGCTCGCGCAAATCCTCGTCCTCTTCGCAGATTATGTAAGTATTGCCTTCGCGCAGGATCTCGCTCGGTTTGGTTTTCGAGTGGCCGAATCCCGGATCATTGTTAAAAATGCCCTGACCCATTTTCCAATAGGAGTCCATCACATGGACCAGCCACGGCAGCCATTCCACGCCCGCCTCGGCAAAAGCGAAACGGAGGCGAGGAAACCGTTCGGCCACTCCCGTGCCGACAATGGCTAAAAATCCCATCAGGAGCGATGCTCGGTTTGAAAAGGCGATGGACATGAAGAGATTTTGAAACAGGCCGGTGAAGGCGGGGCTTTCAAAACCGATGTGAACATAGACGGGGATATTCAATTTTTCGGCTTCCGACCAAAAAGGATCGAAGTCGCGGCTGTCGAGCAGTCTATCGCCGGCCATGCCGTGAATCTCCACGGCCGCCGCGCCTAGCTAAGCGACGCGGCGCAGCTCCTCGACGGACATTTGTATGTGAGTCAGCCGGATCATGGCGTTCCAGCGCAACCTGCCGGAGCTTGGAGCGCAGACTTCATGGATCCAACTATTGTAAGCGCGGCACAGGGCGTACTCGAATTCGATATCGGGCGTGAGTGTGGCGTTGAGAAGAGTGGAATTGACGATCTGCGTTTCGATGCCGAACTTGTCGAGATCGCGGATTCTTGCCTCGATGTCGGTCAATTCCTGGCTGCCGATGGAAAAGGGTTTCTCGCGAGCGTGGCGGGAGGTTGTCGGCGTGCCGAATAGCGACAGCCCTTTCCCGGAGGTCCGCGGCACCACCGCGCCGTCGATCAGCCAGAAAGAGTTTTGCCCCAGGAGAGCCGGTTGATCTTCGAGCGTGATCGGGACGGGTCTTCGGCGGGCAAATCTCTCCTCTAAATATTTCCACGTCTCTACGGACTCTTCCACATGCGCATCCACATCGAACGTCGTCATCGGCAACTCTCCTCTGAACGATTCGACTTCTATCCCTCTCTTCTCCGGAGCGCAAGTATTTTGCTCGCTAGGCGGGCCACTTCTGCTGGCAGATTGGCGACGGTCTTAGCCCGCTTCCTGCTGTAGCGATGGAGACCTATTGCTTGACTCTTCGGCAATTGCATTGCGACGGAGATACCCCTACAGCTGATCCGACTTGCCGGCGGTAACGATGTTTACGTGTCCCGCGAATTTCGTTGACGGTTCTTTTTTCTTGGTCTAAGATCCCGGCGAAAAAACCATCGTAAATTCATAGCGTCTCACTCGTCTACTGCACCTCAAGAGCATTGGTACAACCCTTGCTCACACTTCTGCAGAACCCGTACAACTGGCCCGGGGCGAGTCAATTTGGGAGAGGAACAATGACGTTTAGACAATTTACCGCTCTGGCCACGGTAGCCAAACACGGAAATATTACGAAAGCGGCTCAGGCAATGCGGATCAGCCAGCCCTCCTTGTCAAAGCAACTCAAGGCGCTGGAAGAAGATTACAGGATCAGACTCTTCTCAAGGAACGGGAAGGGAATCCAATTGACCGAGGACGGCGCCGAGTTTCTCATGCGTATCGATCCGATCCTGGCGCAGCTTAAAAATATCGAGGCGCGATACCTGAACGGATCGAGGGTACAGGAGGCCAGCCCGTTACGAGTGGGCGGGACCTACGGCCCCTCGTCCAACATTCTTCCCTCCCTGCTCGCTGTTTACAAGAAAAGCCATCCTGATGTCGCAGTTACGCTGCGGTCGAATTCCAATGGCGTCATTCATAATCTGGTTCTCAACGGCGAATTGGAAGTCGCTGTCTGTTCCAGGCCGCCTCAGTCCGGGGATCTCCACGCCGAGCCCTACGTCACTCTGAAACTCGTGGCGTTCGCTGCCCAAAGTGACCCGATTGCGAAGAAGAAAGAATTGAATCTCTCCGACCTGGAAAAGATTCCGTTAATCATCCGTACCGACAAAGCGTCCCAGAGCACGACTCATCTGATGCTGACGGCGCTTCGCAAACAAGGATACAAACTAAATATCGCTATGCAGTGCGAGTCGCCGGAAGCGATCAAAACAGCCGTCAGCAAGAAGTTGGGAGTGGGAATTCTTTACGAAGATGCAGTGAAAGAAGGACTCGCGAGCGGCCTGTTCAAGCGAGTTCATATTTCAGGGCTTGCAATGGAAGGGAAGACTTACATCATCTACCACAAGAGCCGCCCACTCTCGACCAACGGCGACATCTTTCTCAACCTGCTGCGACAATGGCGGGACGAGAAAAACCAAGTCAGGCAACACTAGACGATCGGCTCAGTTTTAGATCTAGGC
>QHWY01000344.1 GCA_003223875.1 Acidobacteriota bacterium
GGAGGGGTGGCTGCGAGGACCGCGAAGCGCGAGCCCGATAGGGCGAAGCCTCCAAACGAAGTCCGAGCAGGCGGGGGGTTCCCAGCGGAACCACTCCGCCTCCCCCTTCGGGCTCGGCACCCCTCCTAACTTAGGAGGGGCTTTGCACAAAAAATACATCGCGGGCGCTCATAGAGCGCCCCTACAGTTGCGCGCCCCAAGCTGTAGGGGCGGTCTATGACCGCCCAGGATTTTTTGTGCAAAGCCCTTAGGAGGGCACTTTAGCTAGACCCAGGTATACCCCTGCGACCCGAGCGGCAGCGAGCGGATGCGAATGCCCGTTGCAGCGTAGATTGCGTTGGAGATCGCCGGTATCGCCGGGGGCAACGAGGGCTCGCCCAGACCCGTCGGACTGAAGTTCGTCGGAAGGAACTTCACTTCAATCGACGGCGGCGCGTTCTTCATACGCGTCGGCTGATACTGGTTGAAGTTGTTCTGCACGACGCGGCCCTTGTCGATCGTAATTTCCCACGCCATCATGTGGCTCATCGCTTCGATGAATCCTCCCTGCACCAGATTGGTAGCATGGAGCGGGTTCACAATCTGACGGCCGATATCTATCGCAGACCATACTTTAGTGACTTTCAACTTCTTTTCCTGAGTCACCGTGACTTCCGCCACGTACGCGACGTAACCGGAATGCGCGAACTGGAACGCGACGCCGAGGCCCGTACCTTTCGGAAGGTTGGCACGGCGGTTATTCCAATCCGACATGTCTCTCACCGCTTCGAGCACGACGATCGCCCGTTTGTAGTTGAACGGCGCGCCAAAAGAGGCATCCGTGAAAGTCGGTGGCGGCGCTGTCGGATTGTTCAGCAGGTCCAATCGGTACTGCAGAGGATCCTTGCCGGCCGCGTACGCAATCTCGTCGATGAACGACTGCAGGACGAACGATACGCCGTTGGTCGGTGGTGCACGCAGCGCTCCGACGGGGATGCCGTAGGGCGAGATGTTGCCTTCCGAGACCCAGAAGTTCGCCACGTGTCCTCGCGGGAATTCGTTTGCCGGAATAACGGAGGTGGTGCCGTGGCTTGCGACATAGTCGCGGAACGCAATGAGCTTTCCGGACGCATCCAGGCCGGCCTTGAGATAGTGGTTGCCCGACGGACGATAGTCGTCGTGATGCAAATCGTCTTCGCGCGTCCACAACAGCTTCACCGGTACGGTCGGCAAACCAGCCTTGGCGCGCTCGTCGGAAACCAATCTGGCGATTTTCGAGACCTCGATGTCATATTCGTTGTACAGCCGGCGGCCGAAGCCTCCTCCGGCGCGAACCAGATGGAACGTGACATCCTCGTTTTGAATACCGGCCGGTATTGCAGCATTGAATTTTTCCGGAGTCTGGCTCGGTGACCAGATTTCGAGCTTCCCATCTTTGTAGTGCGCTGTTGAATTCATCGGCTCGAGTGGGGCGTGAGACAGCAATGGGAAGTAATAATCCGCTTCCACGATCTTGGCAGCCGTCTTGAACGCCGCTTCAGCGTCACCTTCCTTTGCGCTACGAGGACCTCCGCCGAGCGGCGTTTGAGAAGCCTGCGTGCCTGCCAGTTGTTTCGCCTGTGCAAGATACCCGGCAGTGCTTTGCGACGCCACCGGCCCCTCGTCCCAAACGATCTTCAGTGACTTGCGCGCATTGTTGGCCAGCCACCAGTTGTCGGCAACAATCGCTACTCCGGAGGCCCATGTCACATTCGGGCCGGCGGGAGGACCCTGCACCGGAGCGGGCTGCGGCGGCCGCGCGTCAATGACGAACGCGTGTCTCACGCCCGGCAGCTTCTTGATTTCATCCAGGTTGGCGCTGACGACTTTGCCGCCGAACACCGGACATTTCTCGTACACAGCGTGCAGCATGCCTGGTGGATTCACATCGATGCTGAAGCTGGGCTTCCCCGTGACGATCGCAAAGTTGTCGACCCCGCGAATGTCTTTGCCCATGATCTTGAAGTCTTTCGGATCCTTCAGCTTTACCGAGGCCAGATCCGGCACCGGCATGCTCAGCGCGGTTTCCGCCAGCGAAGCGTAGGTGGCTGTGCGCTTGGTGGGCGTGTGCGTCACGATTCCAGAGCCCGTTGCCAGCTCTGCAGCCGGTACGTTCCAGCGCTTCGCTGCTGCTGCAACCATCATGGCTCTTCCGGTGGCGCCGACATTGCGCATCGGTTGGTAGTTTTGAGGAGTCGCTGTGGAACCGCCTTCTCGTTGACTCACGTTGGGCGCGCCCATGTCGCGGCCATACTTGTCGTCGCGATCGGCTTGCTCGATCTTGACCTGCTTCCAATCGACGTCGAACTCGTCCGCGACGACCATGGGCAGAGAATTCCGGATGCCTTGTCCGGTTTCCGGGTTCTTCGCCACGATTGTGAACGTGTTGTCGGCATGAACCTTGATATAGGTGTTGGGATTGATTGGCGTGGCCGGCACCGGAGCCGGCGCGCCTCGCTCTTGCGCGAGGAAGTCGGGATCGGTGTAGAGGCCGATCACGATTCCGCCGCCGGCCAGAGCGCTGACTTTAATAAAGGAGCGACGATTGAGTTGTTTGGTCGTTTGCATGGCGCCCTCCTATGCCTTTCTCCCGCCGTTGGCGGCGAGATGAATGGCTTCGCGGATCCGCAAATAGGTCCCGCAGCGACACACGTTACCGGTCATTGCTTGATCGATATCGGTATCGGTTGGCTTCGGTGTCCTGGTCAACAACGCCGCGGCCGACATGAGCTGTCCGGCCTGGCAGTATCCGCATTGCGGTACATCCAGTTCCAACCACGCTTTCTGCAACGGATGCGATCCGTCTGCAGACAAGCCTTCGATGGTCGTAATCGGAGCGTTGACCGCCGAGATCTGCGTCTGGCAAGCCCTTCTGGCTTGCCCGCCAATGTGTACAGTGCACGCACCGCATTGGCCGATTCCACATCCGAACTTCGTTCCCTTCAAGTTGAGAACGTCTCTCAGCACCCAGAGAAGAGGCATATCTGGCGGTACGTCTACCGTCTTCGATTGCCCGTTCACCGTCAATTTATAGGGCATACACCAATCTCCTGTGAAAAGGATTGAACGCCGGTCCAGCGGACTTGCGAACAGAAAGCCCACTAGAAATTTGCTAGTTGGGGAGCGTATCACCATTCATTGAGAAATGAAAATTGATTAATGATTAATGAGAATTCATCAATAATCATTAATCAATTTTCATTTCTCATCGAGGAGGAGCACCATGATCACGCGACGTCAGTGGCTTCAATACACGGCGGCAACAACCGCAGTAGCGGCAGTGGGACACACTACCCGAGCGGAGGCGCAGGCGGCGGATGCGCCACTCTTTCCCGGGTTCAAGACCGCGAAAATCAAGACCTCGGGCGCGACCATCAATCTCGTTTCAGGCGGCAAGGGCTCGCCGGTGCTGTTGATGCACGGGTATCCGCAAACGCATGTCCTCTGGCACAAGATTGCGCCCAAGCTCGCAGAAAAGTTCTCCGTTGTCGCCGCCGATTTGCGGGGCTACGGCGACAGCAGCAAGCCCGAAGGCGGCGAGAAGCACGAGAGTTATTCCAAGCGCGCCATGGCACAGGACATGGCGGAGGCGATGCACCAGTTGGGCTTCGAAAAATTCGCCGTCGTCGGCCACGACCGCGGCGGCCGCGTGGCGCACCGGCTCGCGCTCGATCACGCGGACAAGGTCACGAAGGTCAGCTTTCTCGACATCGTGCCGACTTACGACATGTTCCAGCATGTGGACAAGGCCTTCGCCACCTCGAACTATCATTGGTTCTTCCTGATTCAGCCCGCACCGTTCCCGGAAACGCTCATCGGCAATAGCGCCGAGTTCTTCCTGCGCGGCCGCTTTGCTGGATT
>QHWY01000207.1 GCA_003223875.1 Acidobacteriota bacterium
GATGGGTAATTACTCGAGAGCGCGCCTGCCCGAGCCCGTCCTCGAAGAAATCTGGAAGTATATGCGCGACGATCTCAAGTTCCGTGTACCCGTCACGTCGGCTTTGAGTCACGCCCCATCTTCCGGCACCTATAACCTCGTGGTTCAAAACGGCGGTCTCGAGGGAAAGGGACTCACAGCCGAGGATCTCACCGTCACATTAGTGCTGACGCCCGGCACCAAAGTGACGAGCGCTACAGGTGATGGATATCGCGGGGCCAAGAACGATCCGCAAGCCAAGGCGGATGTCGCGGTTTGGCAACTCGCGCGGCTAGCTCCCAAGAAGGAGCAGAAGTACACCATCACGCTCGCGAGCGGTGGAATCGCCAGCGGGATTGTGCGTTGGACTAAGCCTGCGCAGGGGACGGGCAGTCCAGATCAAGTGGCGATTACAATGCCGCGGCCTCAAGGTCAATGACTCGAAACATTGGCCTGACTCTAGTGTTGCGTTTCATAATTGCGGTTACTTATGGTTCGGCAGAGCCGCATTCCCCTCCTCGCAGAGGAGGGGAGGATGCGCCACCAATAAGATGGCGCGAAGCCACCGAAAGCGGCGCAGACGGGCGCGAAGCGCGAGCGCGATAGCGCGAAGCCGTAATAGTGGTCAGACCGGCACGTCCTGGATTTCGCCGAACTGACCACCCCGGCGCTTCGCGCCACCCCTGCTCTGCGAGGAGGGGAATGCGTCAACGCAATTTTCAAACGCAACACTAGGCAGGTTCGAAATCCTTGATCAACCCTCGCTGTCCTGCCAGTCGTTTGTACAGCGCAAGGTACTCGAGGGCGGATCGATTCCAGGAATAATCCGCGCTCATGGCATTGGTCATCAGGGCGGCCCACTGTTTTTTGTCGCCGAAGGCGGCTACGGCACGGCCGATAGCGCCAAGCAGGGCCGCAGCCTCGTACGCCTCGAAGCGGAAGCCTGTGCCTTTACCGGTAGCAGGATCGAAATCCTCGACGCTGTCTTTCAGACCACCAGTGGCCCTCACGATGGGGATTGTTCCATACTTCAGGCTGTAGAGTTGCGTCAGGCCGCTAGGCTCATAGCGCGAAGGCACCAGGAACATATCCGCACCGGCGACGATTTTGTGAGCCAATGATTCCTCGTACGCGATGCGCACGCCGGTTTTGCCCCGATAGCGCAGGGCGGCCTCGCGAAAGCAGTCTTCATACTGTTTGTCACCGGTCCCCAGAATAACGAACTGAACGTTGCGTTGAAACAAGGGATCGAGCACCGACCGCACCAGATCGAAGCCTTTCTGGGAAGCCAGACGTGACACCATGCCGATCAGAGGGATGTCTGGATCGGGAGTAAGTCCGAATATCGACTGAAGATCAGCCTTGCAGACCCGCTTGCCGGAAAGATCACCCGGAACGTACTGCTGCGCAATATAACGATCCACAGCGGGATTCCAGATGTCATAATCCACTCCGTTCAGGATGCCCGCGAGATTGGCCGCGCGTTGCTGGAAGATGCCTTCCAGGCCGAATCCGTATTCCGCGGTTCGTATTTCCCGCGCGTACGTGGGGCTGACAGTTGTCATCGATTCTGCGAAAACCAGACCACCCTTCAGAAAATTGATATTCCCGTAAAATTCCAGGCACTGCGGGTTGAACAGACTCGGATCCAGACCGAGCACGTGCCACTCGCGTGGAGAAAACAGTCCCTGGTATCCCAGATTGTGAATCGTGAAGACCGTTCGAGCGGACGCCAGACCCAGATAGCGTTCAGGCTGCGTTCTCAAGAGCGCGATGGCCAGCGCAGCCTGCCAGTCATGCGCGTGCAGGATGTCAGGAAGATCGATCCGGCCCAGCACTTCCAGGGCTGCGTGCGCGAAAAAGGAGAACCGCTCGGCGTTGTCGGGATAGTCACCTTCGGGGGTGGCGTACAGATAGTCCCGGTCGAAGTAACGATCCGCGCGGATAAAATAGACGGGAATCTGGTGGCCAAGCGTGGCGGTCAAGATCTGGGCTTCTTCTTGTCTTCCCGCAACGGAAACTGCCACCCTCGTTCCCGTGTCCCCAAGTGGTAAACCGTTGCCCAGGACAGCGCGGTAGGCGGGCATCATCAGCGTGAGCCGCTGGCCCAACCGTTCCAAGGCCAGGGCAAGTGAACTCACCATATCGGCAAGGCCGCCCGTCTTTGCGAATGGACCAATCTCCGGACACACCATGGCGATGTGAAGGGGCCTGGCGGCGGGCCGGGCAACCAGTGCGGTTTTTTCCAGCCGCGCCGGTTCGACGGGCTTCCGGATCCGCTGCGGAGGCGCCGTCCGGAAAGCCTCTGCCAGCGGCATCGTTTGGAAAATGTTTTCGCTGTTTTCCAGCAACGCGAGATGTGTTTCGTCCACAACTCCGCTTTCGATCTCCTGATGTAGCCGGTGAAAGGCCAAAAGATGCTGTTCGCTTCGGGATCTGGCGTACTCTTTCATCGTTCCCGCGCTCATCATAAATGCCCAGTCGCTGGCTTGGGCCAGCATCAGTTCCCGCGCCGCCTGGTTCAGCGCGCGCAACGTGACGCCACGCGCGCGCGGCCGGCTAGCGGTTATCTTCTCCATCATTTCGGCTGCTGCGTGCAGATGGGGGTAGATCCAACGGTTGCTCGGGTTGAGCCAGACCTCGTTGAAACCCTTGTATCCCCAACTCGACATGCACGGCGCCGCCGTCTGGTTGACCGGAAACTCCTCCAGATATTCCGGCAGCGTGACCAGCCGGATTCCTTCCCGCCCGCGCGCGAGTTTGCGGATCACGTGGTCGAGCCACATTGGACCTTCGAACCACCAGTGGCCGAAAAGTTCGGCGTCGTACGGCGCCACGGCAATCGGCTTTCGGTCCATGAATGTGGCCAGGTGTTCGAGCTGTTTGCGCCGCTCGGACAGAAAGTGTTCCGCGTGGGTTTCCGCTTTTGTTTCCGCCCATTCGGGTACGTAGGGTTCCTTGTGATCACCTTTGCCGGTAATCCGGAAATATTTGATGCCGGTGTCCACGCGGATGCCATCGGGAAGAATGTAAGGCCGCAGGTACTCCAGATCGAGATCGTGCCCGATGTCCCGGTAGAATTCACGGTAATCGTAATCTCCAGGATAGCCTTCAGCGGAACTCCATACTTGGCGCGAAGAATCTGGGTCCCGCCCAAACGCCGCAACACCTGACGGAGTGTAAATCGGCGCGTGCACACCGTAACGCGGCGGGCTCGTTGCCCGGGTGATGCCGTGCGTCTCCAAGATCGTGAACCAGATCCCCTCTTCCCGGAGGAAGGTATCCACGCCGGGATAATAGCCGCATTCGGGAAGCCAGAAGCCTTTCGGTTTGTGGCCGAACGCCAGCCGGTGATGAGCCACACCCGTACGGATCTGGGCTCGCACGGCGGATTCGTTAACCGACAGCAACGGAAGATAGGCATGAGTGGCGGCTGTTGTCATCAGATCCACTTTGCCGAGATCCACGAAGCGCCGGAATCCGTTCAGGAGATTCCGTCGGTAGCGATTCACGAATGCGTCGTAGACACGCCCAAAGAGTGTTCGGTACATGCGCGCCAGCGGATGAAGCGCACTATCAGACTTCGTGCGGGCTTCCTCTTTCTCTGCCAGCTCGATTAAACGTTCCAGCGCCTCGGCATAGCGCGATTGCAAGAGCGGGTCGCCAAGCATAGCTGCAAGCGGCGGGCTCACGGAAAAGGTCAAACGGAAATCGATGCCATCGTCGACGAGATTTTCCAAAACAAGAAGCAGCGGCACGTAGGTTTCGGTGATCGCTTCGTGAAGCCATCGCTCCTCAAGCGGTTTCTCTTGTTGAGGACGGACAAAGGGCAGGTGGGCGTGAAGAATGATCGCCAGACAGCCTACTTCCATATTCCTCTAGCGCTCAGCCCGCTGAAGCAAGATGGAAGAAATCCCTGCGACGAACCTCTTTTCCGCGGTTTCGGACATATCCTGATACTCGCGCGCATCCTCCACCTTACCGGGCGCATCCTGCCGGCCGCTAGGGGGAGTTATCGCGGCGTATTTTCTTTCGAGAATTTGCACCGGATCCATCGGCCGGGTTGAAGCCCCGGCAGTTGACGGCGAAACCACGCTTTGCAATGCCGCACTCACTTTCACAGGCTCCTTTGAATATTCCAGTGAATGCTCCGGCGGCGAGACGGTCTCGGTATGCCGTTCTTGACCGGACACACGAATGAAATGCTGCTTAATATTGGGCTCGGGCCATGCCCTGGGAGTTTGAATCCTCTTGGCGCGGGCCAGGGAGACAAATGTACCGCTTCGAGTCCTGAAACCGATTTCCGTATCGTACGTCTTCGCGGCGGCCCACAACGGAACGTACCAGTTTCGCGCACCGAGTTGAATTTCGATATCAAACCAGTGACCGGCTGAACCTGCGAGGGCCGCATCGAAAGGTGTTTCTCGAAAACGCAGTACAGCCTGAGCTTGATCGATAGTTTCTTCCATCCGGCTTCCAGCCTCGGCCAAGGTTGCGGGCGTGATCTCCCAGTACACGTGCACAGCATACGGATCAACAGCCAGCGCAACCAAACGCGTCCGGCCGTAAGAAGTAGGAAGCGCTGCCTGCTTCGCCGGGACGGTCGCTGAGGAAAACGGCGGCACATGCGGTCGGATGCGTAATGCAGCAGCAAAAGTCTGGACTGCCCGCCAGGCGGCAGCGAAAAATGTTTCCACTCCGGGGGTCAGATCCGCTAAACGTGGCAGGGCCATTTGATCATCCGAGACTCTAACCGCGCGGTTGGAAGTTCCGCCACTCCCAACGATAATCGGACTGTAATTTTCAACAACAGCTTAGTCCAAGTGGAGCGGATTTAAAAATTGTGCTGAAGGATTTCGTTTGTGCGCCGGCAAAGCTCGCGGGCGTAATCGGTCCAGATTCCCTGCCCCCAATACCGGTAGCAGCTTGTCTGGGTGCTGAGCAGATGAAACAGCGCGTTGCGATATCGGGGCTCGGAAGTGCCGGAGCCGGCGGCCTTCTGTGCAAACAGCGCGCTGGTTTGTTCCATGGGGCCGAGCACGTCCGCGTATCCGCGCACCCACGAAATGTTGTTAGTCCAGCTTCCGCCTTCCATGCCGAAGCGGCCGTCTTCTTTTCGGAGCTGCTGGATCACTTTCTCCAACGATTCCGGACCGGAGAGCTCGCCAAGGCGGTCCCAGATGCGTTTCTGCAGGATCGGCTGGATGGCCGGAAAATCGTCCTCGCGGACGCCGGACGCATTCAGGTATTCCAGGTACTCGGTGACGTTCACCGGCGGCGTATCGGACCCGGAAGCCTCGCGCATGACGTCAAAGTATTTCGGCGGAAACTCGTTCATCATGACGCCGCCGTTTTCGCCGTCAGCAATTTGAGTGGCCAGAGGAGGGACCGCTTTGCCGGCGATCTGCCAGCGGGAGAGCCCCTTCGCCTCATAATACGGCTGCATCTGGCCCACAAGCTTCGTGTCGCTGCCCTGCGTCTTGATGATGGCCGTGATCGTTAGGGTTTCTCCGCGGGAGTTTCGTGCAAGCAGGCGATGCGGGATATGGCGGTCGCGAATACCGGAGCCGTCCCCGGCGCGCTCGACAGTGTGCTCCTGCACAAGAACCCAGCGGTAACCGGTGTCTTTGAGCGTCCTCACGAACTCGTAGAAAACATCGGGATGATTCGGCAGCGCCATCTCCGGCGGCGAAAATCCTCGGACGCGGCGCAGCGCATCGAGGCCGAAAATGGCGGCGAAATGATGCTGCCAGGCGGAAACGTGGAGGCGGAAGTCCTGCACCGGAGTCGAGGGCGCAACCGCGTGACCCCAGGCTGTGCCAAGCCATTCGACCGCGGGCCGATAGTTGGGATCCAGCGTCAGCTTCTTGAGATTGTCAAACACGTCATTCAGGCCCATTGCCCGGAGGCCATGCAGGAGGCAGCCGGAATAGTCCAGCATCACGCGAGGCCGTTTGCCTTCCTGAACGAGCTGCGGGATGAACTCGCCCATGCGTTTGTAGCACCAGTGGAAGACCGTTGCATTGTGGTTATCGCCGATGTCCTGGTTGTCCATCATGTACTTCAGATTGCTGATCAGATCTGCCGTCCGCAGGTCGCTGCCGCCGGCTGGAATCAACGGCTGATGCATGTGCAGCGCAATGGCGAATGCGCTGCGGATGCGGCCAAAATCGATTCCGGATTCGGGCAGGTAGCAGGCAACGGGATGGGCCCTCGCTTCGGAAACGATTTTTTCCGAACCGCAGATGTTGGGCAGTCCATCAATGTATTCGGGCAGAGTCGGATCAGTCATCGTTTTAGTTTCCCTCCTGAGTAACGGCAGAGGCGGCCCTCACTCCGCCTACCTTCGGTAGATACATCTGCTCTACGTATTGCTTGACCATCCGGCGGGCCGAGAATTGGGGTGCCACGGTCCGCATGGTTTGCTTAACCATGGCCATCCAGCGCTGGGGGATGCCGCTACCGTCACGTTCGTAGAAAGCCGGAACGGCCTGTTCCTCCAGTACGCGATAGAGGCTTTCCGCCTCGGCCCAGTCACCAGAGCGTTCGCGGGGATCGATCAGCCAACCGTTGATGCCGGTATAGCCTTCAGCCCACCAGCCGTCGGCAACACTCATATGAAGCACGCCGTTGATAGAGGCTTTCATGCCGCTTGTTCCGCACGCCTCCAGAGGCTTGCGCGGGTTGTTGAGCCACACGTCGCACCCCTGCACGAAAAAATGTGCGACATGGAGATCATAATCATCGACGAATGCGATCCTGCCCGCGAACCGGGGATCGCCGGCTCGGCGGTAGATGCGCTGAAGACTCCGCTTGCCATCCCCGTCGTCCGGATGAGCCTTGCCGGCAAAAATGAGTTGGAGCGGCCGGCCCGGGGCGTTCAGAAGCCGCGCGAGCCGGGCCTCGTCCTGAAAGATCAACTCCGGCCGCTTATATTCGGTGAAGCGGCGGCCGAATCCGATCGTCAACGCGGAAGGATCCAGCAGCGTGCCGCCGAACGCAAGCTGTGCGGCGCTGGCCTGCCGCTCGGTCCAGCGCTGGCGGGCATGTTCACGGATGAACGCCAGCAGGTAAGCCTTCAAGGACTGACGCACCTGCCACAGTTCTTCGTCCGGAATGGCGAACACCTGTTCCCAAAGGTCCGGATCGTCATGACGTTCTTTCCAGTCCGCGCCCAAATAGCGTTCCAACAGTGTATCTATTGCAGGCGCGATCCAGGTCGGAATATGGACGCCGTTGGTGATGGCTTGCAGGTTGCCATTCGTAACAGGCAGGATCGGAGCGAACATGTGCCGGGTCACTTCCCGGTGAGCCTGGCTGACGGCATTGGCCGCGCCCGAGCCGCGCAGGGCGAGTGCAGTCATGTTAAACAGGTTGCCGTTTCCGTCATCGTGAAGGCCCAGTTCCAGAAGCGCTTCATGCCATTCCTTCGGGGTGCCCCAATAGCTGGAAAGCTGGCTTTTCACCTTATCTATGAAGAAGGTGTCATGTCCTGCCGGTACGGGAGTGTGGGTCGTGAAGATGGTGGTGGATCGAATCGTTTGCAAAGCCGCCTCCAGGCTCTGGCCGGACTCCACCAACTGCCGAATCCGCTCGATAACAACAAACGCCGCATGACCTTCGTTCAGATGCCAGACCGCCGGGTTATGGCCGAGCACCTGCAATGCGCGGACGCCTCCAATGCCAAGAATTATTTCTTGGCGGAGACGTGCTTCACGTTCGCCGACATAGAGAGTCGCCGAGAGGTCACGTCCCCAGCGCGGGTTCTCCTCCACATCGGTATCGAGCAGGTAGAGTTGAACGCGGCCCATCCTGACCAGCCACACCCATACGTGAATGCCTTCCCCGGCCACCTGCACCACGACGGTGCACGGCTGGCCGGCTGGAGTGCGCGCGCGTTCGAGCGGCGTCTCACCAATGGCGAAGCGATTGTAAGCCTCAACCTGCCACCCTTCTGTGGATATGGTCTGTTGGAAGTAGCCTGAGGAATACCGGAATCCGACGGCGATGAGCGGTACACCCAAATCGCTGGCCTCTTTGCAGTAGTCGCCAGCCAGCACGCCCAACCCACCGGCATACAGCGGTACCGACTGGTGCACAGCGAATTCTGCAGAAAAATATGCGATAGAGATATCCGCGAGACCGGGACAACGTTGCGGCCACCACGTTCCTTTCCCTGAACGAACGCCAACGAGCTTTTCGATGGCGGAGTCATAGATCCCCAGAAACGCGCGATCCTTCGCCGCTTCCTCGAGCCGCTCATCCGATACCAGGTCGAGCATCTTTACAGGGTTATGACTCGTCAGCCGCCAGAGCGGATAGTCCAGCCGGCGGAATACCTCGCGGGCCACGGTATTCCAACTCCACCACAGGTCGAAGGCCAACTCACTGAGACGTTCAATTCGGCTCGGAAGCGGGCGCCGGTTGACTGAATTCATGCCGCCGTCCCTGCTGCAGCTCCAGCCACGCTACGATACAACTCTAGGACGTGATCGGTAATGCTGTCCCACGAGAAGCTCGTCTCTACCGCAATTCTTCCGTTGCGTCCCATCCAACGGGCCCACTCGAAATTAGTGAACAGCGTTCCCAGACCCCAGGCGATCGAATCCGCATGGGCATACACCTTTAATCCGTTGACTTCATGCCAGACGAATTCCGCCGGCCCACCGTTGATCGTGGAAACCACAGGCTTGCCGGCGCTCCAGGCCTCGAGCAGTGTGATGCCGAAGGGTTCGTTCCGGCTTGGAACACAGACGGCATCGCAGGCTTTATAGAGGTGGGTCAGAGCCCCGTTACCCTGAAAACCGAGAAACCGCGTAGCATGCGCGATCCCCAACTGGCGCGCGCGCTGTTCGACAGCTGCTCGCATCTCCCCATCGCCGGCGAAAACAAACTTGGCGTGAGGATGAAACTTCACGATATACGGAATGGCTTCGACAAGGAGGTCCGGAGCTTTTTGAACGACCATGCGGCCCGAAAAAAGCACCATCGGGTCCATTGGACCAAGGCCATAGGCGCGCTTCACTTCACCCGGATCGATCACCCCGTCGTAGTTTTTGAAATTGACTCCGTTGTAGATCGTGTTGATCTTCCACTCCGGGACCTCGTACATCCACATGATCTCATCTCGCAAATGATTTGAAACGGCGGTCACCCGGTCTGCCCAATACGTCGCCGCGCGTTCCTGTGCGCGGATCCGCGCCGACTGCCCGCTCCAGAACTGATTGCCGCAACGGCCGTATTCGGTCGAATGGATCGTGACGATACTCCTACGCCCCCGGCCTTGCTTGATCCAGATCATCGCATTCCCGGCAAGCCAGTCGTGCGCGTGAATGATGTCGAACTCTCCGATGTGGTCCTCGGTCTGGAACACATGGTGAACGAACGACCGGCACATGTTGTTGATTTCGTCCACAAAATTGGCGTGCAGATCGAACGGACAGCGATGATAGTGTACGCCGTCGATGCGCTCATAATGGGGCTGGCCATGTCCCATGCGCGTGAACACGTGCACCTCCTGGCCCTTCCGCTCTAAGGCGGCTGCCAGTTCCGTAACGTGGACCCCGACACCCCCAACCGAAATTGAATGGAGCGACTCCCAGGAAAGCATTGCGATTCGCATGAGCGACCGCCTACGTTTGAGGTTGAACCAGGCCACCGCCGGAATTCACAAGATCCGGCAAACGCTGGGAGCAGCCTTTAGGGGAACGTGCCGCCACCAAGGTAACTCCCTTACATGAAGCTGTCCGGTTGACGCTAGTCCGCATTTCTCCGACCAAACCGAACGTTCGGAGGATTTTTTCACGGCCCACGGAACCCAACCCCTGCCGAAGCGAGGAAGTGAAATCGGCTCCGGCTGCACACCACCAGTGTGAATCCGCATCAGACTGGGCGGTCTCTGAAATCCCAAGCCTTAGCCAGGCTTTGGGCAGCAACGAGATTTCAGTTTGCCTCCAGCAATCCCAACAGATTAGGAGTAAAAATTATCCGGTTATGTCAGAGAAACTTCAAGGCATGCTTCTCATCGTCTTCGATTCTCCGCGGACGTTCCAGCCGATGGGCTTTGCACAAAAAATCCTGGGCGGTCATAGACCGCCCCTACAGCTTGAGGTGCGCAACTGTAGGGGCGCTCTATGAGCGCCCACGATGTATTTTTTGTGCAAAGCTCAGCCGATGAAGAAAAATTTTGCTGGCTGTGTGCTGTCTACAGGGCTACCGGAACTGCGCCGGCCGGTGTGTCAAGAACGGGAGTTGCCATGGCCGCGTACCACTGGTCCTGTACCTGTTGAGGAAACGTCGCGATCAACGCGTTCATCTTGTCAAGAATAGTTACAACAATGTCTGGGTTTTGATCGGCCACATTGTAACTTTCGTCCACGTCGCGGTACAGATCGTATAACTCGGGACGGGGCAGCGGCAGATTCCTGACGCCGGCATCCGGTTGCGGCACCCATGGAGGACTGGTGTTACGCGATACGTGAAGCTTCCATTTGCCCAGGCGAGCGCATTGGACATCCCATCCGCTCATGTACAGAAACACATCATGCGGAACGACGTCTTTTTCGTTGATGAGGTTTGGCCAAAGATCGACGCCGTCCAACGGGTTTGCGGAGGGAGTGGATCCGGTAAGCCCGGCCACTGTTGGGAAAATATCCATCGTTGTGGCGATTCCGTGAGAAACTCGGCCAGGCGGAATCTTGCCGGGGAATTTCGCAATCATTGGCATCCGCATTCCACCGTCCCAGGTTTCGCCCTTGCGACCCCGCAATCGTCCGGTGCTGCCTTGGTACCACGGTCCATTGTCGCTGGAGAAGATCACAAGAGTCTGAGTGTCCAAATCGGAGTCCTTCAAGAAATTTGAGATCTGGCCTGTACTCCAATCCATCTCCGTTACAGCATCGCCGTAGACCCCAAGTCCGGATTTGCCCAAAAACTGGGACGACGCTGCCAACGGGATGTGCGGAAATGTGTGGGCAAAGTACAGAAAAAATGGTGAATTACCTGCGCGCTGCATGAATTCAATCGCCCGCTCTGTGTAGCGCTCGGTCAAATTGTCCAGATCCACGGGTTCTTCGATCACTTGCGAATTCTGCATCAGGACGCTCGGCAATTGATCGTTGCTGTAAGGAATACCGTAATATTCCTCAAACCCGCGATTCGACGGCAAAAGCTGCGGCACATCGCCTAGATGCCATTTACCAATACAGGCCGTCTTGTATCCGGCAGTCTTCACCAGTTCGGCTATCGTCATTTCCGCCAGTGGAAGACCGTATGTATCCGTTGGTGCCAGTACCCTAGGCACTCCGACGCGAGTTGGGTAACGTCCGGTCATGAGTGCCGCGCGCGATGGCGAACATACAGGGCTGGCCGAATAGAAGTGCGTGAATCGCATGCCTTCGCTGGCAAGTTGATCGATATTTGGGGTGCTGATAGCGGAGCCATAGCAGCTTAGATCGCCGTACCCCATGTCGTCCGCGTAGATCAGCACGATATTAGGAAGACGCTCCGCAGCAGCCGTGCGGCCGGCCGTTACGGAGAGAAGACCGGCGGCAGTGATTCGAACAAAGTCTCTGCGATCGATAGGCATCCGACGATGCCCATGTAATAGCCCCTCGATAGCTATCCGTCAATGCCCGAGTACAACTCAGTCAGTCAGACGAATTCTTCAATATCACGGATAGGCATTAGTCAAGCCCTGAGTACAAGTCAGGCATGCGAAATGTTCGATATTCGGGAAATCCCGCCTGAATGGCGCGCCGGATGTTCCCAGTTCTGGTCACCTCAAACGAAATTGCGCTGAGGCCGACGAACCCCGCATCGAAATGGTAGTCTCCATTTGGAAGCCTCTGCGCGGAGCCAACAGCGACCGAATATACGGCAAGGTCCTGATTTAACAAGAGATCAACGGTGCGGTTTTCTTCGTCAACCACAAGAACCTGTCCGCGGCTGTTTGCATTTGGATCCGATGCCCTTCTGGTATTTCCATTGTCGAACAATGCCAGAGTGACGTTATCCCCCAGAAAGTTCGCGTCGTGCTGGTGCGAGAACCACGCATTCGGATCATCGGATTGAATTGTGAAATCGCCTTCATTGCCAAGGCGCCAAAGAACGTGTCCATCGCCGTTGCCATTTTCGTAGTCCAGCTTGACTACCCAATCCTGATGACGGAGGGAAATAAGCAGATTACCTTCGGGCGTCTGCTGAACCGCATTCGCATGTGTCCAATCGTTACCATCGGGCGCTAAGAAGTGAGACATGCATGCGCCACTATTCTTGCAGGTTTCACCCAACACGGCCTTCCGTGTAACGTCAAGATAATCGAAACTGTCCCAGGTCCAAACCACTTGAAAGTTTGGATCGAGGATGATGATCATGTCTCCGATCACATCGACGGGTCCTGGTCCCTGAACATCCGTTAAAATCTGTTCCACGGTCCCAAGTGTCGCGATGTTTCCATCCGGCAGGCGCCTCGCCTCGTGGTGAAACACTCCGATCTGACGTTTGCCCAATGCCGCAAGCCGCGCATTGATGGCTGCAGCATTCGTTTCCTGAACTGTGTTGCCGGCGAGATCGAAGATTCGCAAAAGGCTTCCGGACGCGTCGGGTCCGGTGTTACGAATTCCAAAAAATCGGCCGTCAACGTCTGGCCTTGTTAAAAAACTCAATGCCTGCGGATAGTACCAAATGATATTGCCGCTGAGATCCGTGGCGAACGGAGGGAAATTGATGGGACCTTGCAGCAGTATCCAATCCGTTGCGGCTGAGAAAGACGATTGCAACACTTGCTGCTTTGCTGCAGACAAACTCGTTATGGCCGTCGGGACATCGCCTGTCGTGAACTGCATGAGAGGTCCTGCAGTCGTTGGACTAGTCGGCTGTGTTACCACATGCTCTACAAGGTAGGCAGAGTTCGCTTGCATTCCAGCCAAGTAGAAATTCATCGTAGATCCGGACCGGCAGGGCAGCGCTTTCGTCGTTTGGAGCGGGCAAAACCCATCTGCTCTCGAAAAATTGACCTGCATCTTGCCGCCGTTCGTGCATGGCGGAGCGCTATATATGAACACTAACGGATTCTCTGTCGCGCTGACTACCGGATCCTGGCCGGCTATCGGTAGCATGTCGTATGGCGAGGAAGCGGTAGCGATCTCACCTGTTGCTTGATTGAGGACATCAACCTGAATGACATAAAGACCTTCGGAATCGATCGTCGTCCAGTCAAACTGGTTCGATGAGCTGAAATCCTTTACGACTCGAAGATTTCCGTTGGCAGGGCCGGCGCTGAATCGATACAACAGCGAGCCCGCATTAATGTCGTTGGAATTCGCCCTCCAACTGATGACATTTCCCAGTCTCGACGGAGAGGGTGTTGATGGCGCCAATTCCGTTGTGATCGCTGCCAATGACGGCGATTGAAAAACGACAAAAAAGAGGAAGGGGAGGCCACAGTTTCGCACAGCGGTGAAAAGTTCCATGATCCATCCTTTCGGTGCCTAGCCGTCAGACGCATGCCGCAACGTCACTACTTGCACACTGCCGATGATTAAGCGGCACTAACCGACCATTCATTCGACTCACGATATTGGTTTTTATCGCCGCTTAACGATTTTTAACCATTCGTTCGGCAGCGTTGAGGTTACCGTTTACGGTCGCAGCACCGAGCATTTTTAGTACCGTGTTCGCGGATTGAAAATAGGTTGGAATCGAAGAACTAAACGTGGCAGGTTAAGGATCCGCTCAACCTATTAGGTGAATATTTTGCAAATTGTGATCCGAAACGTTACATCTCCGAAGAAGAGTTGTGTGCCGTCCCCCAAAAAATCCTCCCCCCAGAAAGTTTCCAGAAAACCCGTCAAACCAGCTTGCCCCTGCAGGAACGGCGACAACATCAAAGTCCCAGCCAGTGCTGCAATCGAAAGCCTGACGAGCTTCGGTACCACGTTTCCTCCTCTTCTCGCGATCGTCAAAAAACGTATTTCAGCGCGAACTGCAGGATTCTGGGATCATATGCCGCCAGGAACCGGCCGAAAGTCGGACTGTTCCTAGCGAAAAAAGCCGTGGAAACAGTCGCACTATTCGGATCAGAAACTGCGGGATTCACATGGTTGGAAATATTGAACGCTTCCGCCCGGAACTGTACGGTCTGCCGCTCCCGCACCTGAAAGTTGCGGCTCAATCCCATGTCGATCTGAACGAGTCCCGGTGCAAGGACGTTATTCGCACCGAGGGGCGAAT
>QHWY01000345.1:0-2011 GCA_003223875.1 Acidobacteriota bacterium
GTCGAGTCTGCACTTAGAGATCTTTTGCTGCTTGAGGTCGCTGCGAAAGTTCAACCCGCGAGCTAATTGTCAGGCGGAGTTCTTTTGTACGATTGCGGCCAATAGGGCGTCGTCGGAGCTTGGAGCCTTACACGACTTGGCGCCTCCTGTTTTTCGCCTGTGGCAAAGCTGAACGGATCGTAATTTTTCACGCTCGGTCTTTGGCGAAAGGCCCGAGTAGGTTGTTTGTTTACTAAACGTTGCTCAACAAATCGTGTTTTTCCAAATCAGATTCAGGTTCTAGTGCCCGCAAGGGGTGGAGGTTCGAGTCCTCTTTTCGGCATTCTTTTATCGACCACTTACGAATCTGCCTCCGCAACCTTCCTAGCGGTGCCAAATTTGGGTACAAATTCAGCAAAACATCCGGGATGAGATGGTCAAGGCTGTCCGTGAGGCGACGGTAGACATCGTCACTGCCGATGCGCAGCCGGCATTCTATGATCCGCGGTCCGGATTTGTATGTCGAGTTCATCCAACTGAAGGCCACGAGGAGAGATACCTTCTGGTTTCCGTAATCCCGCTCACGAGCGGTCGGGAAAGCCATCTCCCGATGAGGAAAAGCGAAATGCACGCGAGGGAATCGCTTTTCCTGATCAGGAAAAGCAAAATCCCAGTGAGGAAATGACATTTCCCGACGAGGAAAAGCCAAATGCACGGAGGAAATCACTTTTCTTGAGCGGGAAAAGCCATTTCCCAACAAGACCGCTGATTATTCCCGCTGTGGGGCAGGCAACCCGCCGCTGGACAATCAGCGATCAATCCTGACAACGGATATCGGGCTCACGCATCGGAACGGGCAAACCCAAATGAGACGCCGGCATCCAAAGGTGTCGATTTCAAATCGTATCGCTGGCCTGTCACCAGCTCTTTTGCTCTGGCGCACCTAGAAAACATATTTCAGCGCAAGCTGCATGATTCGCGGATCCCCGGCACCACTGGCGCGTGGGTCCCCGGCGCTGGTGATTTTCCCGAAAGTCTGGCCATTTAGAAGCAGGCTCGGGTTGTTGGGATTCACGTGATTTGTCAGGTTGAAAGCCTCAGCCCTGAATTCGACAGACTGGCCTTCACGGAGCGCGAACTTTCGGGTTAGCCCCGTAACGAGTTGGAAGATCCCAGGTCCGCGTATGCTGTTGGCCGCGTTTCCGTATTGGCCGTTGGCCGGGCGCACGAACGCGTTTGGGTTCAACCATTGGTCGCGGTTTTTATTGGGCATGTAGGGGTCGGCCAGAATCTGCAGCGCACGCTGGTTATCGGTGGTTCCCGTGAGTGTGACATCCGTGCCGGAATTCACGGTGAACGAGCTACCCGATTGCAGTTGGAGGATTCCGGAAAGTTGCCAGCCGCTGCCCAAGAGCCGCAGCGTGGTATTGGAGAGTCTCGGGCTCTCGACCACGGCGGAAACACTGAGAACGTGCCGGCGGTCGCCTCCAGAGACACTTGTCAGGCCCGTGGACCCGCTGTTGGTCCCACAGTTGCCTCTAAGAACTTTCCTCCGGCCTGGAGTGATTCCGGTCGATCCGGGTTGAGAGATAACGCCGTCACTGATGCAATGCGACCATGTGTAATTTCCGGAGATCGTCAAGCCTTTCGCGCGCCGGCGTTGAAGTGAAATGAGCAAAGCGTTGTAGCTGCCGGTTCCGCCGTCTTCGGTCTCGCCTATGCCGTTGTAATACTGCCCCATGGCCGGATTCGCTAGAGTCAGGATCCGCCGTTGGGGGATGTTGCCTATCGCGGCCGTCGGCGTGAAGAGCGCATAGTTCAGCTGGTATTGTGGTCCCCAAAGATGGACGTCCTCATTTCCGAGATAATTCGCGGTAAACAGCCAGTTCGCACCGACCTGGCGTTGAAGGCTCAGGTTCCACTGTTGGACGTATGTCGATTTGGCATGCATCCGGATATTGTCGTAGTCCCCGCTGAGCGGAAAAGAGGAAGTCGGTGTAAAAATCGAGGGGAGAGGATTCCCGCCCGGATA
>QHWY01000345.1:2152-6290 GCA_003223875.1 Acidobacteriota bacterium
CCATCAGGCCGTCGCCCTTCGGATCCCATGCCAGCCCCAAACGAGGAGCGAAATGAAACCACCGATCAAACATGTATTTTCCATTTGGCGGGGTGCCGGGATCGCCTGGCATCAGCAAACCTGCGGGGGCCTTTGGATAAGTCTTACTGACAAATCCGGCGTTGTACAGTTCGTAGGAGAAGAAATTGAATCTACCGTGACCGTCGTATGGGGCGATGAAAGGTTCGTAACGAATCCCGTAATTCAACGTGAAATGCTGTGTGGCTTTCCAGGTGTCCTGGGCATAAAGCGCAAAATAGGTCTGCCGCGGATAAAGCTCGCTCTTCGTGCCGCCTCGGAAACTTGAGGGATATCCGGTCAAGAAATCGGCGAGCGCCAATCCAGTCTTGACCTGTCCAGTGAATTGAAAATAAGGAACAGCATTAATGTTGGACTGTCCGTTGAAGTTCGAGTGGCTCCAGGTGCCGCCAAATGCCCACTGATGGGATCCCTTGATCATGTTCAGATCGTCTGAAACGGCCCCTTCAACAGAGTTGTAGTAGCCCGGCTGTACATTGACGCCGCTGATCGTGAAGCCATTTGGATTGACACCATTGACGACGCCGGTACCCACGTCCAGTCTCATATGACCTTTGAACGGTACCCAGATGTTCTTCACACCGATGTCGTTGTAGTCGATGACTTCGGGATGGATACGATCATTGACTGTCCGGATTCCCGTCAGATGGAAAGAGTTCACTACACCCGTGCCGAATACGTACGTGTCGCCGAAAACCAGACTGTGCGTCTTCTGGTTCGTTTGGCCTGTAGAACTCGTCAGGATGTTCTGTCCGTCGTAGTCCCAAGACGCCGCGCGGACGGCTCCCATGTATCGGACGAACATCGAGTGCTTTTCCGTTTTCTGATAATCGACTTTGCCCGTCGTTAGATATTCATTGGTGTTGCTGACGCCGCCAAACTGTGTCAAACCGCAGGCGTTCTCCGCCTTGGGCAGACGGGCCGCCAAGGCGACCGCCTGCGGCGCAAAAAGTTTGGAATCGATGGTATTGCGCGCATACCCGTTTGTTCCAAATGGAGCCGCCAGCGGGACGTCCTTCCCGTTCTGACACTGCCCCGAGGCGAAGGTTGTGAAATCTCCGGCAAGCATCTGCGCTGTGGGGACGAATTGCTTGTTCACGGTCGGCACGGCGCGAATGGTTGTGGTCTGTTCGCCACCAAAGAAAAACAATTTGTTCTTGATGATCGGCCCGCCGATGACGCCTCCAAATTGATTCCGTTTCAGACCGTCGTTGGAAAGCGCGTAGGCGTTTCTGGCATTCATCGCACCGTTGCGGAGGAACTCAAACGCATCTCCGTGAATGGAATTCGTTCCCGATTTGGTGACGCCATTTACAGTGCCGGCTGCGTGATGTCCGTACTGAGCGGGTACTCCGCTGGTTTCTACTTTGAATTCCTGCAGCGCATCCGGGAAGGGGAGCGGCAGATTCAGATTGTTTTCCGGATCGTTATGCGTCCCCCCGTCCAGAAAATAATTGAGACCGCCGTTAGCGCCACCCGCGACTGAAATGACGGTGGTCGGGTAGTTCCGAACGCCGGAATTCAGGGAGTTGTCGATGGTCTGCGTCGCAATGCCCGCGAGAAAGATGAGTTCAGTCGCCTGACGTCCATTGAGCGGCAATTCCAACACGCGTTGGTTGTCAATCATCTGGCCGACGCCAGTAGTCCGCGTTTCCACCAGCGCAGCGTCCGCCTGCACTTCGACCTGTTCGGCTACTTGGCCGATCTGCAACACGACATTGATTTGCGGATTCGTCCCGACCTGCAGCACGATTCCACTCTGAAGGTAGGTTTTGAATCCGGGGAGGCTGACTTCCAGCATGTATGGCCCGATGGGCAGGTTCGGCAGGACGTAATTGCCGGTTTCGTCGGTTACGGTAGTGCGTTTGGCGCCGGTTGCTGTTTGCGTGACGCTGACTCCAACGCCGGGTAAAACAGCTCCGCTTGGATCTTTAACGGTTCCGCTCAATTGAGCGGTTCCCTGTGCCCATACTGTGGCGCCTGCCAACAAAGCAATCAGCAACGCACACACAACATTTCTGGTTCGAATCGTCTCCAATCCGACATTCATGCGTAATCCGTCCTTGCCCGTGCGGGATTTCGCGATCCTCCAACTGCGCCTACCGCTTGACGTTTTTTAGGACCGCGGGTGCCGCTGGGTAATTGTCGAGCGCAACCATCTTCGCATCAGGGTCGACGACGACTTTTGTACTGATCGATGCTTTCCCCTCGCCCAGTCCCTTGGAATCGAGCCGCAACTCAATGACGGTGAAGTCGTAATCCGTGGAAGTTGCTGGCGCGAGCGGCTTCCACGATGTTCCGGTATCGCCTAGACGGCGATTGCTGGCGAGAATGATGCGTTCGCCGCGGTCGGGCGTGATCGTGCGGTAAGCGTACCGGATGGCGTATCCGATGTTGCTGTCGTTGAGCCAAAGATAGCCGATGGTTGGTGCTCTTTCGAGAGCAGTGATCAGGCCTGCCATCGGGTTCGGAGGAGCCGCAGGAGCATCTCCTCGGCCCCGGCCGCGCGCTCCCGCTGCGCCGCGGCCGGCACCTCCACGGCCGCGTTCGCCGGCCCCTTCCGCATTGCCTCTTTGGGCTGGCGGATTCATCGCAGCGACCAGGGCGTTCCGGTCGTCTTCAGAAGACCAGCGAAAAACGTTGATCTTTACACCGCGGCCCGCATCATTGACGTTCGCGGAGGTCGCGGTGAATGTCACTTCCGCTCCTGGCCCTTGGGCTTCGGACGGCGGAGCGGCTATCGACAACCCGAAGACAAAAATGAGCAAAGCACTCAACATGGAATCATCCAAGAACTCCCCTCCTAACTTAGGGTGGCTTCGCGAACGAAGTGAGCGAAGACGGAGTGGTTCCCTTTTGGAACCACCCCGCCTCGCTTCGCTCGGCACCCCTCCTAACTTAGGAGGGGAATATCCGCAGTATCCGCAATTGTAACGATCAGCGTTACGACAATAACAAGGAAACTGATGATGATCGCTAGCTTCATCTTCATAGTTTGCTGCATTCGCAACGGAAGCCCTTGGCCGCCTTCCCCTCATGGGTGGGATGGCGATTGTGGGTCCACTCCTTCCAACCGACGTTCATCTCCTTAACGAAAAAACCTTGCTCTGCTAACTGCAGAGCCACTTTGGCCGAGAGCGGTCAATCGTGTCCCCAGCAGTAGGTGACGAGTTCTCTGTCCTTGGATAGAACGCCGACAAGTTGTTCCAGTTCATCCGCGGGAGCGCACACCGCTCCAGGAATATGGCCGCTGGCGAATGGTTCTCTGCCGCGCGTATCGAGCAAAACGAAATCAAATTTGTTGTCCTCGACGGCATGAAGTACAGCCGCCCGCGCTTTCTCGGCCCGCAGCTTCTCGACAAAGTAGTCACGGTTCGCGCGAATCTCATCTTGCGTGAAAGCCATGGCGACCTCCTTTTTTCTTATTGTAGCGGTGTTCCGGGATGCTTTCTGCTAGCTTTCATCTATGACCAACATTCTCTCGATGGTTCGGGCCGAATTAGGACCGGGTGGAAATTTGCGAGCCGGACTCAACTATAGCAATTTCGTTCTTGTAAAGAAGGATCCGATCAGCGGAGAACCGCGTGGCATTGCGGTAGAGCTGGCACGCGAAGTCGCCAAGCGGCTGGATATTCCAGTCGAATTCGTCCCGTTTGAAACTGCCGGACGTATGGCCGATGCGGTGAAGAGCGGCGCTTGGGACATCGCCTTCCTTGCAAACGAGCCCGAACGCGCCAATGAAATCGCATTCACGCCAGCCTATGTGGAGATCGAAGCGGGGTATCTCGTTCCTCCCGAATCTTCAATTCGATCTATTGCCGAAGTTGATCGCGAGGGAATCCGGATCGCTGTGGGAGACAAAAGCGCCTACGACCTGTTCCTCAGTCGCACGCTCGAGCGAGCGAGTGTTGTTCGAGCCTCAGGAATGAACGCTTCCTACGACGTCTTCGTCGCTGAAAAATTGAACGCGCTCGCCGGTATCAAGCCTTGGCTCGTGATGGCTGCGGAGAGAATGCCCGGTTCACGCTTACTCGATGGGCATTTCATGACCGTGCAGCAA
>QHWY01000346.1 GCA_003223875.1 Acidobacteriota bacterium
ACTTCTTCGATCCCACTGGAAGAGCGGCCGACTCGGCCGCTATATTTCTCACAGGTGTGTGGTGCAATGGGTTCGGCCTCCCGCCGATGACATCCCGAATACTGTAACCGGATTCGCTCACCGAATTTCCGTAGGGGGGATTAACGGCCTGTCTGTGTCTCTTGGCCGGATATGCTGCAGTCCCGGTTTTCTACTATGGCGTCTGAATCACCAAATACCGGAACGGCTCTTCAATGTTCTTGTATAGGTGAGGAGCGTTCGGAGGAATGATCACGACGTCTCCTTTGCCGACACGGTGCGACTCGCCGCCTCCGATGAGTTGGTAGCCCTCGGCTGAAGTTGATTTCGCCGCTTTGGTCTGCGATGGACTACCTGGAGTGACGAACGTTGCCGAGCCGCTCATGATGACGACCACGCCCGTCCAGTCCTCATGCGAGTGAAGCACGCCTTCATCGGACTTACCCCGGCTGTTCGAATGGATGGCCCAGGTTTTCCCTTGGCGGTCCTTGCGGGAATACAAGTCTCTGCTGGCGGTGGAAGCGAGCGCTTGCGCGAACGATGCGTCCACGCTGTCGTGACTGAAATACGTGATCAACGGAGCAGGTGCCTTTTGCTGCGCGTAAGTTCTGGCCAGCCAGCCTGCGCTGAATAGTGCCACTGCCAGAGCTGGCATCAGTGTCGTTTTCATGAATGTCGTTTTCATTGTTTTTTGAATGGACCGCATAGAGTCATGCCTTCCTGAGCTTTAAGCCTGGCCAATACAGCAATAGGTGATTTTACGCCCAAGCGTTCGCGTGTAACAAATGAGGTCTGTCACACAGATGTGCGGGTGATTCAGCCCCGCAATGGTCTGCGCCTCACGATTGAATCGGGCTTTCATCTCGGTCCCAGTCAGGTCCGAATCACCAGTGGCGAATCTTCGAGCGGTCCTATCGATGGCATCCATGGTTCGGGAGCCAGGTTGCTACGGCCTGCAAAAGATTGCCGTATGATCCAAGGAGGCTGCCGGATTCATCTTTGCGGAGGACAGCGTCGTGGATGTCGAGGCTGATTCTGTTGTCTTGGCCGCACTGATTTATGTGTTTAATACTCGCTTTGATTTCGTGAGGGATTCCATCCGCCCAGACAACCGGCGGCAGGGCCATCAATCGACTATTTGGTCGTAACTTGCCGCTTCCAATACTCCCAGGCACGGTTGTTGGCCGCGGCGCCGGCCGGGGCTACGTTTGTGGGAGGTTCGGCTCCTGGTTCGCGCTCCAGGTAACTCACCGTGCCGCCCAGACGGATGGCCTGTTCCTGCACTCGGGCGTTCATATTCAGGAAGTACGCGTTGCTCACCGCAGTCGCCAGCGACGGCCCGGTGATTGCGACGCCGTGACCGAACATGATGATGGCCGTCTTCCTGCCCAGGGCCTGCGCGAGAGCTTTGCCCAAGGCGAGATTGCGGATGAGCATATCGTCGGCGGTGCCGCCAAATTTCCGCACATCGAAGACAGGCACGCCGTCATTGATAAACGATCCCGTGTGGATCATGTTCCGCAGCGGCACGGAACTGGCGCCGAAAGCGATCATTTCGGGCGAATGGGCATGGATCACCGCCATGACGTCGGGTCTCGCCTTGTAGATTTCACCGTGGATGAAGCGTTCCAGGTAGCCGTCGGGCCGGTTGTTCCCGATGGATTGGCTGTCGAGGTCGTATTCGATAATGTCCGCGGCCGTCACCATGCCGGCCGAGATGGCCCGCGACAGGTAGTAGCGATTAGGATTGCGCGGATCGCGGACACTGACGTGGCCGTACGCGTCGAGAACCCCGATTTCGTGGGCTAACACCCGGTTGGCGGCCACCAAGTCGTCCACTGTGGCCCGGTTCGAGTCGCCGGTCTGAGCCAGGACAGTCTTAAGCACCAGGGCCGTTCCCAGCGCAGCCACAGTCATGATGACAATCACTAAGTTGCGAGTCTTCACGATAGCCTCAGGAAATAACGTGGTTGATTGTATGCAGATCAAAGCGGAGATACAAGCGCGGTCCCCAGGTCGTCCCAAGTCGTGTCGTAAGCCTGCCCTTACAGGCAGGGCTCGACGTGGGCAGTTCGAGTGTCCCTCCTCGTCGTTCGCTATGCGGATCTCTTCGTTCGATGGTAGCCGCGCTTCTCACTCGTTTCACGGTCTTGCGATTTATCGGGCCTCTGCAATCGTCGGCTCATCAAGGGCGGGTCGCCGAGGTTGCAGCTTTGTCGCCGACGATCTTCATGAAGTCGGCATTGCTGGCGATCTCACCATGAAGGCCAACATGTTGCGTGAAGCCGGAACCGGCTGCAAAGCTTTGCAGTGGCCTGTGGGGAAATCTTTGCTTGTTACGGGAACAGGGGCTAGACTCAGCAGGAACGGCCAATGACGATCCTTGCATGGGAGGTCACGATCATGAGTAACAAAAAACTCGTCGCCACTTCAGCCGCCGGATTATTGCTTATGGCTGCGACGACATTTGCTAAGCCGGCGCCTGTCGAAGAATCCAACCCGACGGTCACTTTTAATAAGGATGTCCTTCCGATCCTCCAGAAGAATTGCCAGACGTGCCATCGGCCGGGGCAAATCGGCCCGTTTTCGATGCTGAGCTACAAGGAAACCAGGCCTTGGGCGAAAGCGATCAAAGCAGCGGTTGCCTCCCGAACGATGCCGCCTTGGTTTGCGGATCCACGCTACGGACATTTCACCAATGATCGTTCCCTCAAACAGGAAGATATCGAAACAATTGTGAGATGGGTCGATGGGGGAGCCGCGGAAGGCAATTTCAAGGATGCGCCGGCCCCAGTTCAATGGCCGGCAGCGGGATGGCAGATTGAGCCGGACGTCACTGTGGAGTTGCCGCCATTTGCAGTTCCTGCCCGCGGCATTCTGGATTGGCAGGATATAGCATTTCCGGCTCCTTTCAAGGAAGACACGTGGGTGACATCGATGCAGGTTCTGCCGGGTGAATCATCCGTCGTACACCATTTGTGTTTCGACTTTCAGAAACACAAGCCTACGACTCTCTACAATACCTACGAATGGATGGAAATTCCTCGAGACAATGAAGGAATCACAAAGAACCATGAAGGACTAGGGGCTGGCGCCAGACCTGCCGAAGGGATCATCGTCACCCGCGAGGTCGGCAGCAGTGAAGAAAAGCGCCACTACGGCAAGCCGACTCTTTCCGCCAACGGAACGTTTTGTTATCTGCCCGGATTGCCTTATGAAGACTATCGTCCGATGAACGCCGGATTTTTAGTGCCGGCCGGATCCGATCTTATCGTGAGCCTGCACTACACAGTGAACGGCGTGGCCGTGAGCGACAAAACTCGAATCGGATTCACCGTGTCCAAAGTACCACCGCCGAACGAGTTCCATCCGCAGAACCCCGAAACGAACAAACTCGAGGCCGTTGAGCAAAAATCGAAAATAACAGAACTGGCAATTCCTCCGAATGAAGGCGACTATCTGGCTCCTCCAACCGAAATGACGTTCAATAAAGATATCGAACTGGTTTCGATCCGGCCTCATGCACATGTACGGGGGAAGAGTGCGCGGTATACGTTGATATATCCGGACGGACGCGAACAAATTGTATTGAATGTGCCCCGTTACGACTTCAACTGGCAACTCACCTACAGAACGGCGGTAAAAATTCCGAAGGGTTCCCGGATGATCGTCCAGTTTGTCTATGACAACTCTGCGAAC
>QHWY01000103.1 GCA_003223875.1 Acidobacteriota bacterium
AAAAAGTCCGCCTAGATTCGAATACTTCTTTGGTCTACCGAGTGGTAATGAATTACCGCCCACTATTCTCCAGAAACCCTTAAGCGGTGATCTTAATAGGCACAACCCTCGGCACTAGTTAAGCAATCGATCGCTGTCGACAATGGCGAGGGATGCGCTGATCAATTCGCATCTCCTGGTCCGCAGTCCCACCGAAGCATTGGACGTCTTGCTCAATCCCGACCGGCTGGCTTCAACGTTGCGGTATTAGTTCAGCGGCGCGACTCCAGATGTGTTTCCCATTCGTCCAGGCTACGTGGCCAATCCTGTTTCAATAGCCGCGATAAAGCACGATCGGCGAGCAGGCGGCCCTCGGTCTGGCAAGTTGCGCAATAGTTGCATTCGTTTTCTGCGTAAACGATGCGTTGCACCGGCGAGCCGCAAACCGGACACGGTTGGCCATAACGTCCGTGAACCGCCATTTCAGGCCGGAACGCGGTAACTTTCGATGGGAAGTCCGATCCAGTTTCGGTTCGAAGCCGCTCGATCCATTCTTTAAGCGTCGATTTCACAGCTTCGTAAAGCCGGGCTATTTCGTCTTCCGTGAGTCTCGACGTCAGCTTCATTGGCGACAAGCGGGCACGGTGAAGGATCTCGTCGGAATACGCGTTGCCGATTCCGCTGAAGAGCCGGGGATCTGTCAGAGCGCGCTTAAGCGTGTGGTTTTCGCGTGTGAGCGCGCCTGTGAAAGCTGCCAGCGTTGAGCCCAGAACTTCGAGAGCTCCGCGATCGAATGCCGCGAGCGCCGATCTGCCCTCGACCAAGTGTAGCGATGCCCGCTTTTTCGATCCGGCCTCGGTCAAAAGTAATGTGCCGGTTGGAAAGTCAAACGCGGCGAGACCGAGCTTGGCCGGGATTTTGGCGTATCGCTCTTTCCATTGGAATCGTCCCGCGATCATTAGATGGATCACGAGAAAGAGATCGCCCTCGAATTGCCAGACGATTTGCTTTCCCAACCGTGACAACGCCTGCACCGTATGTCCGTGAATTTGAGAGGTGGGAGGAGCAACGGATCGCACAACGAATGGACTTGCGAGACGCACGCGCTCGAGCGGTTGGTTCAAGATTCGCGGTCTGAGCGATTCAATGTATAGGAGAACATCGGGCAGTTCGGGCATAGACAGCAACTATAGAATAGAAAGGCGTGGGGGTACCGGCCGGACGTAAAGAGGCCGCGAAGCGGCGTACCGAAATGATCCGGCATGAGCGGCTGCGAATGCAAGCCCGGCAGGGCGCAGCCATCGATAGACGGTGGGCCCGACGCTAAGAAAATATGGCTCAATCAAGATTGAAGACCAGCTTGCGCGCTTTTCGCTACCGGAATTTTCGGCTTTTCTTTGCCGGACAGCTCACGTCACTCGTGGGCACGTGGATGCAAACGGTTGCTCAGTCGTGGCTGGTGTATCGTCTGACCGGATCGGCTACGCTCCTGGGCGTCGTAGGGTTTGCATCGCAGATCCCCATTCTGATCCTCGCACCAATAGCAGGTGCGGTGGCGGACACGTATCCTCGGCGCCGGTCGATGCTGGCGATTCAGACTGCCGCGATGTTGCTTGCCTTCCCTTTAGCCGCGCTCACGCTTTTGAATCGAATTCACGTCTGGCACATCATTGTTCTCGCTGTGCTGCTCGGCTTTGTTAATGCGTTTGATATTCCCGTTCGGCAATCGTTTGTCGCCGAAATGGTCGGGCGTGAAGATCTCGTCAACGCCATTGCGCTGAATTCGTCCATGATGAATGGTGCTCGTATCATCGGCCCGGCGATCGCCGGTATTGTAGTTGCGGCAGTCGGGGAAGGCTGGTGCTTCCTCATCAACGGTTTGAGTTATTTGGCTGTGATTGTCGGTTTGTTATTCATCACGGCAGGGAATCAACCTCCTCAGGAAGAGCGCGGATCGTATATGGAAGCCATCCTCGAAGGATTCCGTTTTGTGTTGCGTACGCGGCCCGTACGCATGCTGCTGATTATGATCGGTGTGGTCAGCCTCATGGGTATGCCCTACTCGGTATTGATGCCGATCTTTGCCGACAACATTCTGAACGGCGGAGCTAAAGGACTTGGGCTTCTCATGGGATTCTCCGGAGTTGGCGCGCTGCTTGGGGCTATTACACTCGCGGGCCGGCAAGGCATACGCGGTTTAAGCAACTGGGTCATGCTGGCTTGCATGGGCTTTGGAACGAGCCTGATCTTGTTTTCAGCGTCTCACGTATTCTGGCTCTCCACGCTTCTGCTGGTGCCTGTCGGCTTTTGCATGATGGTGCAACTGGCTTCCTCGAACACATTAATCCAGAGCATGGTTCCCGATCGGCTGCGCGGCCGGGTGATGGCCGTTTATTCGATGATGTTTCTCGGAATGGCGCCGTTCGGTGCGCTGTATGCCGGTTTACTTGCTAATCAGCTGGGCGCGCCGCTGACGGTGGCGATCGGTGGCGCCGTCTGTATCGGAGGAGCAGCCATTTTCCGATCGAAGCTGCCAACAGTGCGGGCGGAAGGGCGCCAACTGATTCTCGCCCAAATGATGACGGCTGGCGAACCAGCCGACAACCAAGCACCCAATATTAGTTCCTAAGATGTGCCAAGTCATTGTAAGCTCGGAGTTGTAGCGGCATAGACCGCCGCGACAGGCTACGGTGAATTGATGAAGTGGCATTTGATCGGTCTTATGGCCTTTCTCTCAGGGATCGTGTCACTGCTTCCCGCGGTGACCTCGCTGGATTCGCCTCCACCGAAGGACGCAGAATTCACGTACGCTCGCATTCGTTATCACATGACGCCCGACGCGATTTACGTGCGTGAGGTGCCCTGGCATCATGATTATCCGTTCGGCGATGAACTATTCCCTACCTTCGTCAAAGAAGTGACTCGAGTTCACACCGAATCGGCTGCATATCAGATCGTCGACATCGACAATCCCGATCTTTTCAAATATCCGTTCGCTTACTTATGCGAGCCGGGGTATCTCAATTTGAACGACAAGGATGCCAAGAATCTCCGCGAATATTTCGATCGCGGAGGATTCGTCATGTTCGACGATTTCCGCGGACCACGCCATCTGAATAACCTGCTTTACCAATTGAAGAAAGTATTTCCGAACCGCGAGGTCGTTCCGCTCCAAATCAAACATCCGATGTTCAACACCTTTTACCAGATCGACACGTTGGATGTGCGGGCACCCTACGGGCCGGGCCCCGTGGAGTTTTTGGGGATAGAAGATGATCACGGCCGGTTGATGATGGTGATCAATTACAACAACGATCTCAGCGAATTCTGGGAATGGCTCGATCGAGGCGAGCTACCTCTCCGCGATGCCGCATCGTCTCTCAAGTTTGGCGTGAACTACCTCATGTATGCGATGACGCACTAGTGAAATTTTGAAATTGGACAAATCCTGCAGTTCAAATCCAAAGTTTCAAAATTTCGAATTGGACCGTCCGATTTAAGGTTTCGAATTTCGGATCTCCAATGCAGGATTCGTCCAATTTCGAAATTTTTCAGATCACCGCCCGCCGTTATATCGAACCCGCCAAATTTTGTTCGCTACATCGTCGGTGATTAGAAGGGATCCATCCCTGGCAACGTACGGTGACACGGGACGGCCCCAGGCCGAGCCGGGACTCCCGCCATTGAGTATCCATCCCTTTACAAAGTCTTCCAGAGGCCCGGCGGGTTTGCCATTTTGGAATGGAACGAACGATATGCGATAGCCGGCAAGTTTAGAGCGATTCCAGGATCCATGTAGACCAATGAAGGCGCCATTACGATAGCGCTCGGGAAACTGGGTTCCGGTGTAGAACGTAAGACCCACGGCAGCGGAATGCGCCGGAATCAAGACATCCGGCACGATAGCGCGCGCGACGAGGTCCGGCCGCTTACCCTTGTGTTCAGGATCGTAGTTGCTTCCGATATAGGAATAAGGCCAGCCGTAGAATCCGCCGTCTTTGACTGATGTAATGTAATCGGGAACCAGGTCGTCACCGAGGGTGTCCCGCTCGTTGACCGAGGTCCAGATCGTATTCGTGCCGGGCTGAAGCGTCAGGGCTACAGGATTTCTCAGGCCCGACGCGAAAATCCGGTGACCCGTCCCGTCGGGGTTGTATTCATTGATGGCTGCGCGGATGGGATCTTCACCATCGCTCTTATTGGACATCGACCCCACGGCGACATACATCTTCTTTCCATCGCGGCTGAAAATGATGTTACGCGTGCTGTGGCCTCCTGTCGGAAATTCCACAAGCTTTTCTGGAGTTCCCTGAGCTTGAGTATCGCCATCCTTATATTTATAGCGAATCAGGCTGTCCGTTCTGCCGAGGTACAAGTACCCTTCGTGAAATACCATTCCAAACACGCCGTCCAATCCCTGGGCATAGGTGTATCGCGTGTCGGGAACGCCATCATTGTTCGTGTCGCGGAGAATGACAACTGAACCAGCCCTGGATTGTGCAACGAACAGATCCCCGTTTGGCGCATACATCATTGTTCGTGGAGCTTGAAGGTTGTCCGCGTAGAGACTCACGGTGAAACCCGCGGGCGCTTCTAACTGCACTGCGTCGGGTTTGGTAACAATCGTCGCGGCATTTCGCACCGACGGTGTGGCGAACGGCTCCGCCAGCTTTGCCAACTGCGCTCCCATTACCACGCCTGCCAGGGCGGTTCCGATCAAAAGAAATAGTGTGATCTGTCTAATTTTCATTGCCTGCTCCAGTCAAGTTGATTTCGGCTGAGAATGTTACCGGGCTGACCACAGTGTCGGCAGCTTCGACTAGGGGCTGCCGGCCGAACCACCCCTTTTCGAGGAGTGGAGAAAGCACGCGGTTCCACCACATGATGGCCCCGGTGATAAAAAGGATAACCGGAGCGAATCCGATAAGGAACCAAAGAGTCTTGATGGGCCATCCCCCGAAGCGGCCAAAGTGGAGACGCGCGACCCATCGAAGAACTTCGTCGCCGCTGCGTAAGCCGCGTTGAGCTTCGTCCGGCTGCAAGTAATCAATGACGGCCGTAAATGGGTCGGGAAATACCAGGTAGATACCGGAAACCGCCCAGACAAACACAAACGCGAACGACCAAAATCCAAGCGCGCTGTGCAATCCCCAGTTGAAGCGTTTCCAATTTCCCGTCCAGTTCGCGACCAGACTCCGGCGCCAGCTCGAGATTCCCGGCCACCAGATGACCGCGCCCGTGATGCACAAGACCGTGAGCAAAATCGCGCCGGCGCCATTCACCTTGCGGCCGGTGTCCCCGTACAGCAGATTGTCGTGGAAATCCACGAGCCAGAGGGTGAAGCGTATACCGGCCGGATCCGAGGCTCCAAGGTCCGCTCCCGTGTACGGATGGAAGACACGCTGCTTGCGTTTCTTGTCGCGCTCGAGCCAGAGCTCAACGACTTGATTCGGGTTTTTGGCCCTCCACACGTTCGCGATATTCCAACCGGGATAGGCCCGCTTCGCCACCGCTTTCAGCTCGTCATCTGTTAACGCGGTGCCGGAGGGCTCGACGACAAGAGGCGGCCGCACGAACGTTTTATAAAGCTCGTTGCGAAAGACGATCACACTTCCGCTGACGCTGATCAGGAAAATGTAAATGCCCGCGCCAATTCCCGCCCAAAGGTGGACCTGAAACAGAGCTCTGCGCGCCCACACGTTTTGCGGGCTGCGCCACAAACGTCCTGGAAGCGTCCAGCTCACCGGCTGCCTTGCATAATGGGTTTAGGCTTCAAGAGAATTTTCCGCCCCGACGACATACAAGACGATCGTCAAGATGAAACCGCGAGTCAACTCCAACTCTTGTATTGTGTATTGTAGACTAGGTGAATGAATTCGAATCCACATGAAATTCGAATCCACAACCGCCATAAAGATCTTAGAAGTTCTTTAGCCGTCGCTCTCCTTATGTGCAACTCATGCGAGCACGACGCAGTACAGTGTTTGACAAAAATCCATCTGCTGATCTTTCCGGATGGGACGCTGCGGATTTCACTCTTAGTCTTGACAATTGTTGATGCATGCCTACAATGATGACACCGATTGGGATTTGATTGGCGGTAGCATACCCGAGTTTAGATCATTGTCCAACGTCGATTAATATCGAAAACACCGTCCTTCCCGCAACCCTTTGTGTCAGCATTACCAACATCGTCTGTGCCCGAGTCGTCAGTCCTTGTTTCATCTGCAATCTCGTCGCTCATTAATTGAAGGATTCTGAGTGAAGTGCGCTGGAAAGCGCGCGTCTTGTGAGCATGTGCATGGAGCCAGCTGATATGAAGCGAAGATATCAACTCACAAAGTTTCTGCTTTCAGTCACCCTCATTCATCTGTATCTCTCGACTCCGTCTGTTTTCGCTTCTCTCGCCGCCAACCTGACGATCGGCAGCTACACGCAGACAAGCGCAACGCGTGTGAGCGGGTATCAGTACGATTACACGTATACGGCAGTGATAACGAACACGGGTCCGACAATCACGGCTGTCATCGCGACTTTGACGAGTTCGGACGCCAACATCCAAATCATCGATGGGACGCTGACGTTTGGCGACCTACTGGCAAACAGCTCCAAAGTTAGCGAGGACACGTTTACCATTCGGCAAGACGAACGATACCCGCTCGATTCGTCCATGCTGAGCTGGAACATTTCCTTCTTTCCTGATTCCAGCCAATCGGCCATGTCCTTAGCTCCCAGCATGGAGAGTGCGCTGACGAGCCTGAACGGTTTTCAGGATTCGATCGTTTTTAGCAGCCTGACGGAGCCAACGGTTGTTCAATTTGCGTCAGATGGTCGCGTTTTCGTTGCAGAGAAGAGCGGGATCATCAAAGTGTACGACAATCTTTCGGCAACAACGCCAACCGTATTCGCCGATCTCCGAACGCAAGTACATAACTTCGGGAATCGCGGTTTGCTGGGCATGGTGCTTGATCCAAATTTTCCGACGAATCCCTACGTTTACGTGCTTTACTCCTATGATTCGGCAATCGGGGGCACAGCGCCGCGTTGGGGCACTCCGGGCGGGACCGCCGATCCGTGTCCGGACGTGAATGGAGCCGGTTGTGTCGCGAGCGCGCGTCTGTCGCGTCTACAAGCGAATGGTAATGTGATGACCGGCGCAGAGCAGGTGTTGGTGGAAGACTGGTTTCAACAATACCCTGGCCAGTCCATTGGAGCTCTGGGATTCGGACCTGACGGCGCCCTTTACGCCAGCGGTGGCGATGGAGCCAGTTCTGCAGTCGTCGATACCGGCCAGACCGGGAATCCGAACAATGATCCCCCCAACGAAGGTGGAGCGTTGCGTAGTCAGGACGTGCGCAGTCCCGCCGACCCCGTCACCTTGGATGGGACAATAATCCGCGTGAATGCAGGCACGGGTGTTCCTCTTCGGGCAGCGGCGTCAATGACAATCAGTGCGCCGACGACTGACGTGAACGGTGTAAAGAGCTACTCTGTGACGTCGGTATTTCAAGGTCCTACACCGACAATCGTTCGCGTGCTGGAGCCGACCTCGCCCGCGCCGGGATGGCCGCGGCGATTGCTGTACGTTCTGCCCGTGGAGGCAGAACTCGGCGCCACTTTCGGCGATGGGCTGCAAGAGCTTCGGCTTCTGAACGTCCATAATCGCTACAACCTGACGCTGATCGCGCCAAGCTTCCATATCGCACCCTGGTACGGCGATCATCCAACCGACCCTAGCCGCAGGCTGGAAAGCTTCATGGTGCAGGACCTCATTCCTTTCGGCGACAGCTTCGTTGCCCCAGGCACGATTCCGCAACGCTGGGCGATCGGGTTTAGCAAGTCCGGATTCGGCGCGCTGTCCCTGATCCTCCGCAATCCTAACGTGTTCTCGGCCGTCGCAGCATGGGATTCGCCCGCACAAATGAGTACCTTCGAATTCGCCGATGTGCAGGACACTTTTGCAACCCTCGAAAACCTCGGCCAGTACGTGATCCCTACGCTTGTCACGAACAACTCCGCTCCCTTTCATGCTTTGAATCGAATCTGGATCAGCGGCGACACTTCGATGTTCTCGTCCGACATGATGCAACTCGATACCCAAATGACCCAGGCAGCCATCCTGCATACGTTCGTAGGCGGCGCTACACGCGCGCATAGCTGGGGCAGCGGCTGGCTCAACGGCGCGGTGACTTCTCTGGCTTCGAACGCCGGTCCGGCCGACCCGAGAGATCCAAATTATCAGCGGATCGTCGCCTATGGGCTGCGCAATCCACGCCGCGTCGCGTTCCGACCTGGTACCTCCGAACTGTGGGTGGGAGATATCGGATGGACGAATTACGAGGAGATCAACCGTGTTGCCAATACCGCCGATGGAGTTGTGGAGAACTTCGGATGGCCGTGTTCAGAAGGTTCCGGTTCCACAAACTACTCCTCGGCAGGCCTGCATCTTTGTGATCCCGTGGTCACGCCGCCGCCCAGCGTGACGCCGCCGTTCTTTGCATACCGGCACGATCAGGCTGTTGTATCCGGCGATGCATGCGGAACGACGGGAGGCGCGATTTCCGGTCTGACGTTTTATAACGGAGGAAATTACCCATCCCTGTATCAGGGCGCTCTGTTCTTCGCCGACGCATCCCGCAATTGTATTTGGTCGATGGTGCCCGGAGCAGATGGCCTGCCCGACCCCGCTACTCGCGCGATCTTTGTGGCAGGGGCCGCCAATCCGTACGATTTGAAAACGGGTCTCAACGGTGATCTGTTTTATGTCGATAATGCCGGAGGCAACATCCGGCGCATCCAGTACGATCCAACGACGCTGGCTGTCTACATCACCGCACCTATTCCGAATTCCATGTTGACGAATATCGTGACAATTAACACCTGGACGAGCAGCAATGTCAGTTCTGTACAGTTCCAGCTCGATGGGAACAACATCGGCTCGCCGGTCACGACTGCCCCTTATACCCTGTCGTGGAATACCCGGACCGCCACAAACGGCGGGCACATTTTAACTGCCGTGGCTCGCGACACCGCAGGCCATACGGCGACGAGTTCGCCGATCCCTCTCAGCGTGAGCAACACGACGATCCCGATCGTGTACGTGCAGAGCGCCTCGAATACGAACAATGCGGCTGCCACAACGATATCGCAGGCATTCAGTGCTTCGAATACGGCCGGCAACCTTATTGTTGTTGCAATCTCCTGGGACCTGAATACAAGTGTCACCTGTTCCGATTCGCGGGGTAACACGTACACTGTCGCGAGGACTCTGTATGATTCGATGAACAACCAGTCGCTAGCCATTTGCTTTGCCGCGAATATCGCTGCGGGATCTAACACGGTAACGGCCACGTTCGGCTCCAGCGCGGGATATCGCCGTCTGCTGATTCATGAGTACGGCGGCGCCATTGCGGTAAATGCGCTGGATGTCATCGCCTCAAATATGGCGAACGGCACCACGGGTACCAACGCGATCACAAGTACCGCGGCGACGACCACTGCTCCCGGTGACCTGATCTTCGGGGCTGTAATGGATGATTCAGGAGTCAACGACATCAGTGCGGGCACAGGCTTTGTTCAGCGCCAGTCGGTCAACAACAAAGATCTGGCATCTGAAGATCAGGTACAGGGATTTGCCGGATTGATTGCTGCAACAAATACCTTCAACGCCAGTCATCGCTACATGTCCATCATGGGTGCATTCAAGGCTGCCCTTGTTCCGGACACAACGCCACCGGTGATCACCGGCGTCGCAGTGACAAGCATAGGAGGAACAAGCGCAACCATCCAGTGGACAACGAACGAGACGGCCGACAGCCAGGTGGAATACGGTCTGACGTCGAGCTACGGATCCGCGACACCTGTGAATCCTACGCTTGTGACAGCGCACGCCGTGGGAGTCGGCCCCCTGACAGAAAGCACGAGCTACCATTATCGCGTGAAGTCGAAAGATGCCGCCGGCAACCTTGCCACGAGCGGTGATTTCACAGTTACAACCCGAGACATAACCCCGCCTGTCATCAGCGGCACAGCGGTCACCAGTATCGCAGCCACGAACGCGACGATTCAGTGGACGACTAATGAAGGTGCCGACAGCCAGGTGGAGTATGGCTTGACGACAAGTTATGGATCCACGACAACGCTCAACCCCACGCTGGTAACCTCCCACACGGTATCGCTCACTGGACTGACCGCCAGCACAACCTACCATTACCGGATCCGGTCGACGGATGCTTCCGGTAACCTTTCTCTGACCAGCGATTCTTCCATTACGACAATGAGCTCGAATGCGCCGGTCATCAGCGGCGTAACGGTCACAAGCCTTTCAGCAACAAGCGCCACGATCCAATGGACGACAAATACAGCCTCCGACAGTCAGGTGGAATACGGCCTTACGACAAGCTACGGATCGGCGACGACGCTCGACCCGGCATTCGTCACGCTGCACAGCGTGGCCATTACCGGCTTGACGGAAAGCACGACTTATCACTACCGGGTCAAATCGAAAGATCCCTCCACAAACCTCTCCATCAGCGGCGATTTCACAGTGACCACTCCGGACATCACACCGCCCGTGATCTCAGGAGTAGTCGTGGCGACCATTGGCGGAACCAGTGCGACAATCCAATGGACAACGAATGAAGCGTCCGACAGTCAGGTGGAATACGGCCTGACCACGAGCTATGGATCGACGACAACACTGAATCCCGCACTTGTGACATCTCACAGTGCCGCGCTGAGTGGATTGACGGACTCCACGACTTATCACTACCGCGTAAAGTCGAAAGACGCGTCCGGCAACCTCAGTGTGAGCAGTGATTCCACCTTCACGACACTCGATGCGACGCCGCCGATTGTTTCGGGCGTGACAGTGGCGAGTATTGGCGGGACGAGCGCTAGCATCCAATGGACCACCAACGAATCATCGGATAGCCAGGTGGAATATGGCCTCACCGCCAGCTATGGCTCCGCGACACCGCTTAATGCAACACTCGTCACCTCGCATCAGGTGTCACTTGGAGGACTCTCGGGAAGCACAACCTATCATTATCGGGTCAAGTCGAAGGATGCTGCCGGCAATCTGGCGGCGAGCGGCGATTCTACCTTCACCACATTGGATATTACGCCGCCTGTCATCAGTGGAGTAACAGTCACCAGTATCACGGCGACCTCGGCGACGGTTACCTGGACAACGAATGAAGTATCCGACAGCCAGGCCGATTACGGCACATCGACCGCGTACACGTCTTCCACTCCGTTAAACGCGAACCTGGTCACCAGCCACACTGCGCTGTTGACGGGACTTTCGGCCAACACTCTATATCACTACCGGGTGGACTCCAGAGACGCCGCCGGCAATCTGGCTTCTTCTGCCGATTTCACATTCAGCACACCGATAATCGATATGACTGCTCCTACGGTGTCCATCACCGCTCCTGCTCCAAACTCCAGTGTCACCAACACCGTGATGGTGACCGCTTCGGCAAGCGACAACGTCGGTGTTGCCTCGGTACAGTTCGTCCTCGACGGCAATAATCTTGGAAGCCCGGTCACGACTTCGCCGTACTCGATCTCCTGGAACAGCCGCACGACGGCCAATGGCACACACACGTTCACTGCTGTAGCTCGTGATACCGCCGGAAACACTGCAAGCAGCGCTCCGATTTCGGTAAATGTCAGCAATGTCCCAGTTCTTTTTGTCCAGGGTGCTGCAACGACAAACAATGCGACGGCGACAAACATCGCACAGGCCTTCGGCAGTTCCAACACAGCTGGCAATTTCATTGTGGCCGCGGTCTCCGCGGAGAACAATCCGGCGCTCACGTGCTCCGATTCCCAAGGTAACGCGTACAGTATCGCCACGACCCAATACGACAATATCAACAATCAGTTTCTAGCGATTTGCTACGCCCCAAATATCCGCGCGGGAGCGAACACTGTGACGGCAACGCTAAGTGCCAGTGCAGGGTACCGCCGCCTCCTGATTCATGAATATGCCGGAATCGTCTCCGTAAGTCCCGTTGACGTCACCGCCAAGAACATGGCTAATGGCAACACGTTCACTGACTCGACAATAACCACCGCAGCCCTTACAACTGTCGCAGGCGATCTGATTTTCAGCGCCGTCATGGATGATGAAGGAACGAACAACATCAGCGTCGGTACCGGTTTTACACTTCGCCAGTCGGTCAATAATAAGGACCTCGCATCTGAAGATCAGGTGCAGGCATCGGCGGGATCAATAGCCGGTACCTATACATTCAACGCCGGGCATCGTTATTTGGCTCAGATGGCGGCATTCAGGTCGGGCACCGCGGTTGACGTAACGTCGCCGGTAATTAGCGGTGTAGCTGTGACGAGTGTCGGCGGCACAAGCGCAACCATCCAGTGGACCACTGATGAGGCCTCCGACACCCAGGTGGAATATGGTTTGACGGCGAGTTACGGTTCGACGACAACGCTGGATACCACGTTGCGAACCGCACACTCCGTTACAATCGGGGGGTTAACGGAGAGCACAACCTACCACTATCGCGTGAAGTCCAAAGACGCGGCCGGTAATCTCGCCACTAGCGGCGATGCTACATTCGTAACGGCCGACATCACGCCACCGGTTATTAGCGGCGTGACTGTAACGACGTCCACAGGAACAGGCACGACAATTCAGTGGACGACGAACGAACTCTCCGACAGCCAGGTCGAATATGGCCTGACGACAAGTTATGGCTCACTGACAACTCTGGATGCGACGCTACGAACCGCCCACTCCGTGGTTCTTACCGCGTTAACCGACAGCACGACCTATCACTATCGCGTGAAGTCCAAAGACGCCGCCGGTAACCCTGCCGCCAGCCTCGACTCGACATTCATGACGGCTGACGTAACTGCGCCCGTCATCAGCGGTGTAATCGTGGTCAGTGTGGGTGGCACAAGCGCGACAATCCAGTGGACGACGAACGAAGCCTCCGACAGCCAGGTAGAATACGGCTTGACATCAAGCTACGGCTCGATGACAACTCTTGATCCAGCACTGGTCACATCGCATTCGGTCACCGTGGCCGGGCTGACAGGAAGCACGACCTATCACTACCGCGTCCGGTCGAAAGATGCGTCGGGCAATCCTGCCACCAGTCCGGATTCGACATTCGCCACGCCCGATATCACGCCCCCCGTCATCACTGGCGTCACCGCAACGACAGTCGCAGCGACGAGCGCCACGATCCAGTGGACCACGAATGAAGTCTCCGACAGCCAGGTGGAATACGGCCTCACGTCTGCGTATGGTTCCGCCACGACGTTGAACGGTGCTCTTGTGACGGCTCATAGCATGGTGTTGTCGAACTTGTCGCCCGCGACGACCTATCACTATCGTGTCGATTCGCGAGATGCTGCCGGGAATCTGGCCACATCCGGGGATTTCACTGTGACAACAGCCGTACTCGATACGACTCCGCCGACAATCACACTCACCAGCCCAATCAACGGCGCAACCGTCGTGGGCACCATTACTTTGACCGTAACCGCAAGCGATAACGTTGGTGTGGGAGGCGTGCAATACTACCTCGACAATGTTCCGCTCGGCGCCGAGCAAACAGTCAGTCCATATTCAATGTCGTGGAACACGACGACGACAACGGATGGCGCTCACACGTTGAAAGCTGTCGCACGCGACACCACAGGTAATACCGGTCAGAGTGGCGTGATTACGGTACAGATTTCCAACGGCGTGCCGATTTCCTTCAAACAGGCGGCGAGCAGTACCAGTGACGCCAACGCTACGACCATAAGTAGGGCGTTTACCTCGGCAGCGACCGCAGGGAATCTGATCGTTGTCGCTGTTTCCTGGGGAAGCTCAAACACTTTGAGCTGCAGTGACACTCAGGGAAACCTGTATACGACGATTACGATCCAATATGACGATAACAACAATCAGTCGCTGGGGATTTGTTTCGCCCCCAACATCAAAGGTGGAGCGACGACGGTCACAGCGACATTCAATGGCAGCGCACCGTATCGCCGAATTCTCATCCACGAGTACAGCGGAATCGCAACAACAAATCCGGTTGATGTCACGAAAATAAATAATGCCAACGGGACTACCACTACCAACGGCATCACGACGACAGCCGGAGTCACCCCGGTGAGTGGAGATCTGATATTCGCGGCGGTCATGGACGACACCGGACCAATCACAATCACGCCGGGAACCAACTTCACGCAGCGAGCATCCGTGGGCGGCGACGTGGCCACCGAGGATCTGGTGCAGACCACGGCTGGGTCAATCGCTGCCACGTGGACGTTTACCGCCCCACATCGATATCTAGCGCAAATGGTGGCATTCAAGCCCCAGTAGCTGGCATCCATCCTTTCGAGCTGCGCAACGCCCGGTTTACTGACCCGCCTCAAGAAGCTGCTGGAACGGGAATTCCGGCCTACCGCTTAGGCTTTTTGTCGTGCCGGTGCCAAATCGATCACGCCGTTAGACCTCATCGGCGCCGAATCACTGTGGCGCGCGCGCGGCACGGAACATGAGAAATCCGAGCACCGCCAAGAGGAAGACCGCCCACAGATCGCTCACGGGATTGTCCCAGGCCGGCATCAGGCGCAAGAGCAGCGCGATGTCCGGATGCAACAAAGTGTTCGCATCAAACCCCGGCAGAAATCCCTGCATCGCAGCGAAGATGCCGACAATCGAGGCGCCGGCGATCAGCCCTGAACAGAACAGTGTCCCCTCTTTTTCAGCCTCGTCGTCGGGAGGCCGGAGGTAAATCTTGTCGCATAGTTTCCGCACGATGCCGCCAAGGAACACAGGCATAGTTGACGAAAGTGGGAGGTACACACCGACGGCAAAGGTTAGCGATCCGAAACCGAGCAACTCCATGAACAGCGCAATCGCCACACCGATCAAAATTAGATTCCACGGCAGGCGGTGCGTCAGCAGACCGTCGATGACAACCGACATGAGGCGGGCCTGTGGTGCCGGAAATCGCGGGCCGCCGACTCCGTCTTGCCGAAAGTGCTCGGCCTTGCCAGACGATTCATTCACCAGGTACACGCCGGGTTTCATGCCGGACGGCACCTCATTCTGCGCGAGTCGTACATAGCGGTATGTCCGGCCGTCCGTGCGGCTGGTGATGGTGTCGGCGTGGTCGATCAATTCTTGCTTGACCGTGAACGGTTGGTCCAGGGGCTTCTGGATAGCGTCGGCGTTGTTCAGTCCATACGCGGTCCAACCCACCGCCAGCACCGAGGCGAGCACTCCGATCAGCAGTGCCCCTTGCTGTCGCACCGGAGTGGACCCGACGAGGAACCCCGTCTTCAGATCCTGCGAGCACGTACCCGCATTCGAGATCGCGATGCACACCACTGCGCCAATCATCAGGGCGAGCCGGCTGTATGCGGAACCTTCCCAACCGACGGCCAGGAAAACGGCGCATGTGGCCATTAAAACACCGATCGTCATACCGGACAGCGGAGACGATGTGGAGCCGACCTCGCCCGTGATTCGCGACGAAACCACCGAAAACAGGAAGCCGAGTACGAGGATGAGGACGGCCCCGAGCAAGTTCATTTTGAAGAGCGGCATCGCGGTGATGAACCCAACGATCGCCAGAGCGCCGCCGACCAGCACCGGTGTCGGCGTGTCGCGGTCTGTGCGAACGCTGGCGGCTTGTCCCGCGCCGCCCGTCAGTGACCGCGCCGACGCTCGAATCGATGACACAATCACCGGCAGCGCCCGGATCAATCCGAAGATGCCGCCCGTCGCCACCGCACCCGCTCCGATGTGCCGCACGTATTGGTCCCACACGTCGGCCGGCTGCATGTTGCGAATTAGTTCGGTGGCCGGCTCCAGTGGCTCGCTTGATCCAGAACCGAACAAGACGATTATGGGCACGAGAATCAACGACGCGAGCAAGCTGCCGGAGACCATGATCATCGACGTGCGATAGCCGATAATGTATCCGACGCCAAGCAACGTCGGATCAATGTCGCACGCGAGGCTGGCGCCTTTGAAGAACGCGATGCTGCGGCTGAGGGTCCCCTTCACGCCGCCCAGCAGCCCCTGAAACGCCTTGAACGTAGCCCCGACCGCCATCCCCGCAAACACCTTCCGCGCCGACATGCCCCCCTTTTCACCCGCAATCAATATCTCCGCACATGCCTTGCCTTCGGGATAACGGAGAACTCCGTGCTCCTTCACGATGAGATAACGCCGCAGCGGCACCATCATCAGCACGCCAAGCATGCCGCCGGTGAGCGCGATCAGCGTGCTCAATTCCACTCGCAGCGGATAGCCGAGAAAAATCAGCGCCGGCACGGTGAACACCAGTGCCGCAGCGACGGATTCGCCCGCCGAACCGACTGTCTGCGCGATGTTGTGCTCCAGAATCGCTCGCTCGTGGTGTCGCTGCCGCAACAGAGCGATCGCAATGACAGCGATCGGCACGGACGCCGACACCGTTAAGCCGACGCGCAGCGCCAGGTAGGTGGACGAGGCTCCGAACACAATCCCAAGCACCGCGCCCAGCAGCACAGCCCGGAGCGTTAATTCCGGCGGCTGCTCATCCGCCAAGACATGCGGTTGGAAGCCGGCGCCGCCGCTCATGATTGGCTAGTGACGCATTCCCCTCCTCGCAGAGGAGGGGAGGCGCGACAGCCAGGGGGCTGGCGCGCCGGCGTGGTCAGTGCGGCAACACTCGATGGTACGCCGGTCTGATATTGAGGCTTCGCCCTGTCGGGCTCGCGCTTCGCGCCACCCTGTCTGCGCCGCTTCGGTGGCTTCGCGGCGTTTTCTTAATGGCGCAGCCACCCCCCCTCTGCGAGGAGGGGAATGCGGCTTTTTAATTACGAAACGCAACACTAGCTTATTTTTCCTCGGCAGGAGTATTTGTCGCCGGTCCCATACCGACAATCTGTAGTACACAGGGCTCATCCTTTGCGCCGTCGTAGTGGATTTCTTTGCCGTAATGAATAACGAAGCTGCCCGCTGGAACGGGCTTGAAGCCGGCAGGATCATACTTAGGACCGGTATTCACCCACCATGTTCCCGAAAGTACTGTAACGTAACGATCGTTCGGATGGAAATGTGGACGGCTGTTATGATGCGGAAGCCACTTTTGAAGAATCACATAAAGTCCGGGCTTGTTCGGATCGCCCAACAATACTGCTGTCTCAGCGCCGGCGTTCGGATTCGAAACCCATTTGATATCTTTCGGAAGCTGTATCGTAATCGCTTTTGGATCGAGATCCGCAGCATTCGAAACACCGATCCACATAAATAAGGTCGTCATCAGGACCAACCGGATCATCCAGCCTGTCGTCAGAAAACCGCGCATCTGCCCTCCTTTTAGTTCTCGGTAGAGTAATACGCGCCCGATCCACGGTCAATGTAGACTGATAAATCACCCTCTCTCAGAGGGAGAGGGTAGAATCATGCTTATTGTCCGGAGGACCCTATCGCGATGAAAACCGACACACCGGCTCCCCCTTCCGCTCCGCGCCATCAGCCGTTTGTGCCCGAGTCGGTCTCAATGACCGAGTTCACGTGGCGGGCGCTTTTTATTGGGCTGCCGCTGACGTTGATCCTCGGCGCTGCGAACGCCTACCTCGGACTCCGCGCCGGCGTGACGATCGCCGCAACCTACCCCGCCGCGGTCATTAGTATGGCGGTACTGCGGATGTTTCGCGGCTCGATCCTGGAAGAGAACATAGCGCGTACGGCGGGTTCGATCGGAGAATCGGTCGCCGCCGGCGCGATTTTCACGCTGCCGGCTTTCGTTATTGCCGGTGTGTGGCCCTCGTTCAAGCCCGGCGATGCGTACTGGAAGTCGACGGCACTTATGCTCGTCGGCAGCGTCCTGGGCGTGCTTTTCGTATCGCTCGTCCGGCGTGTCATGGTCGAGGATCCCACGCTTCCATTTCCCGAGTCGGTGGCCGCTGGAGAGATCCACAAGGCGGGCCAGCGGGGAAGCCAGGCGGCCAAATATCTCTTCTACAACATGGGGTTCGGTGCGGTCGTCTACTTCCTCGGCGCGTTGAAGCTTTTCGCGGTTGACTTCGATCGCTTCGTGTCGGTAGGCAGTCTCGGCGCGAGGATCAGGCTTGGAGCCGGCGCGAACGCGCCCGCGATACCAACGGGAGGCGTAACGAAATTCGCGGCGCCGAGCGTGAGTCCGGCCTATCTCGGCGTCGGCTACATCATCGGGCCAGAGCTGGCGGCACTCAACTTTTCGGGCGGTGTTCTGGCTTGGGGACTCATGGTCCCGCTCTTAATCTTCCTGCTCGGACCACAGCTCCGGTCGTTCCTCCCGGCCGGCGGCACCGCGGGGGAGGATTGGATCGGCATGGTGGTTCCGGTTTGGCGTTACATCGTGCGGCCGATTGCGGTCGGCGGGATGCTCGTGGGAGCCGGGTACACGCTCTTTCGGATGCGCAAGAGTCTCTTCGGCGGGCTCAGGCGCGCATTCGCAGAATTCCGCTCCGGGCAGGAGTCGCAAGTATCGGTCGCCCGGACAGAGCGGTACATGAGCTGGAAAACGGTTTTCTCACTCATCGCGCTGCTGTTCGCGATGATGATCGCGCTCTACATGTACATGTCGGGCTTGGTCGTCGGCGCCATCGTAGCGGCGGTCGTGATGCTGATCGCGGGCTTCTTCTTCGCGACGGTCTCCGGCTATCTCGTAGGGATGATCGGCTCCTCCAACAATCCGATCTCGGGGCTCACGCTTTCGACGCTGATTATCGCGGCGCTCCTCATGGTCGCGCTGGGTGTGTCCGGAACGAGCGGGATCGTCGCGGTGCTCGGCGTCGCGTCGGTCGTCTGCGTCTCGGCGGCGGTCGCCGGCGAGCTGCTTCAGGACTTCAAGGTGGGCTGGATCCTCGGCGGCACACCGAGAACGATTCAGATCGTGGAACTGATCGCGGTCCTTTGCGCGAGTTTGGTGATGTACTTCCCCGTGATGATCCTCCACGAAGGCAACATCGCGCAGGGGGGGATCGGCTTCGGCGACCCAAAGCTATCTGCCCCCCAAGCCGGCCTGATGGCGGCACTCGCGCAGGGGATCGTGGGTGGCGAGATGGCTTGGTCTCTCGTCGTGGTCGGCATCCTGTTCGGTGCTGCCATGGTCATGCTCCGGGTGAAGAGCCCGATGCTCGTCGCGGTCGGGATGTATCTCCCTCTCGAGACGACCTTCGCAATCTTTATCGGAGGGATGATCCGGTGGGCCACCGATGCCGTGCGGGATCGGCGAGGATATAACGAGGCTCAGAAGATCCGCGTCGAGAACGTCGGCATCCTCGCCGCCTCAGGTTTGATCGCGGGAGAAGCGCTCGTGGGTCTGGTCACGGCCACGTGTAACTTCTTCGATCTGCCGCTGCCGAACATCTTCCAAAGCCCGAGCTACATCCTCGGACTCGTGTTCATGGCGCTCATCGCGTTTGTGCTCGTTCGCGTTCCGCTCGCGAATGCCGGGAGTCCGGACGAGCCGGCTCCACCTGCGGCAATGGTGTAAGGTGAAATGATATGAACGCACAAGAAGCAAAGCAATACATCGATCGCTTCTGGGACGCCGAGATCATACCCACAATCTCGCGCTACATCGAGATTCCCAACGAATCGCCCGAGTTCGATCCCAAATGGCGCGAGAATGGCCACATGCAACGGGCCGTTGCACTGGTGAAGCAGTGGGTTGAGAAGCAAGACATCCAGAAAAGCAAGCTCGATGTCTTTTCTCCCCCGGATCGCACACCACTGTTGTTGCTCGAAGTGGAGGGAACGGCGAGCGGCGACCCGATCCTGCTTTACGGCCACCTGGACAAGCAGCCCGCGATGACGGGATGGGCGGCGGATCTGAGTCCGTGGAAGCCGGTCCTCCGGAGCGGAAGGCTCTACGGCCGCGGAGGCGCGGACGACGGATACGCCATTTTCGCGGTCGTCAGCGCCGTGAAGGCTTTAGAGCGGCTGGACGTGCCGCATCCCCGGCTGGTCGCGATCATTGAATGTTGCGAGGAGAGCGGCTCCTTCGACCTGCCAGCCTATGTGGATCAACTTGCGCCGCGCATCGGCACTCCGGGGCTGGTGATCTGCCTCGACAGCGGTTGCGGCAACTACGAACAACTCTGGAGCACGACGTCGCTGCGCGGCTTGTTGTCGGGCGACTTGACGGTCTCGATCCTGCGCGAAGGCGTGCACTCAGGCGACGCTTCTGGCATTGTGCCTTCGAGCTTCCGGATCCTCCGGCATTTGCTCAGCCGTCTCGAAGATCCGGCAACGGGCAGGATTCTGCCGACGTGGCTTCATGCCGAGATCCCGCAAAACCGTCTGGCCGAAGCGCGGCGTACGGCGGAGGTCCTGGGCAGCGCGGTGTACGACAAGTTTCCATTCGTTTCGGGCGCGGTGCCGATGGATGCCGATCCGATCGAGTTGGTTCTGAACCGGACGTGGCGTCCCACGCTGTCGGTCACGGGACAGGCGGGAATGCCGGACATCGGACACGCCGGCAATGTGCTGCGGCCGCAAACGTCTCTCAAACTCTCCGTCCGGCTGCCACCCACGCTAAAGACCGATGGCGTGGGCGAAAAGCTGAAGCAGCTTCTGGAGAGCAATCCGCCATACGGCGCACACGTCCGCTTGGACAGGATCAACACCGCAGCCGGTTGGGAAGCTCCCGCGCTCGCGCCCTGGCTCGAACGGGCTGTCGAAAAAGCGTCAACCACTTTTTTCGGCAAGAGCGCGTGCTCGTACGGCGAGGGCGGCTCGATTCCCTTCATGGGAATGCTCGGTGAAAAGTTTCCCAGGGCGCAGTTCCTGATCACAGGCGTTCTGGGACCCGAAAGCAACGCCCACGGGCCAAACGAGTTCTTGCACATCAACACGGGCAAGAACCTGACCGCTTCAGTCGCATCGGTGATTGAAGATTTTACCCGCCGCTGATCGCTTGTTGCGGCATCAGCCCGATCGCTATGCAGGCCATCCCGGCACTGGCGTCTCGTTGCTCTTTCGGCTCGGATTTATCTAACCTGAATCAGAACTTCAGGCTATAAACAAACGTCGCTTTGGGCGCACGTAGCCAGCGTTCGGTAATGACGGTTTTGATTTTGCCGAAGTCATTATTGCGGTCGACGAATTCTGCCTTCAGATTTTCAGCTCCAGTCCGGTCACCGGTAGCCTTGATTTTAAGAACCGTCGTTTCCAATGACCGAATCGCAGCGGGCATTTTATCGAAGTTGATTTCAAGACAACCGGAATCGGTGCCATTGGCTGCGACTTCGCTGCTCTTCCAGTCGATAGCGCCGGATTTTGTAAACGAGCCGACCTGAATAGCCGCTAGCTGGCTATACGTTCGGGGTGTGCCCTCGACGGTGTACATGCCGCGTGAAATATGTCCAAAAGCCCACGCGATGTTGCGGAGGTTGATCTGATCGACTTCCTCCTGCGTAAAGAAACCCTTCATCATCAGCCAATCGGTCAAGAACATCGATGATGTCTGCGCTTTTAGCTCTTCCAACATCGACGCTAGCGGACCGCCGAATGCGACCGTATCGACTTGTCCGTTCACCTTGTACTCGTGTGCAGGCCCGAGGTTGTGCGCTACCTCGTGTAAGAGCGAACCAATGAGTGATTCTTCGCGACCCGTGGCCGCTTTGACGTTGGTGGCCTTACAGAATAGCGACGACATTTGCATGGCGAGCTGCGTCTGGCTGTCGGCGTCCGTATAAAGATTCGTCATTGCCACGGTGCGTCCGCCGGCTTCCGCGACAGGTCCCCAGTTGGGCAGCGACTGGCCGATGGTGGCACCGGTGGCCGGCCGCTGATCTGCGGCGTTCAGAACAACATCGATGAAGTCTGGCACTTTGAACTGGACGTTGCGCGCTTTATAAGGCGCGCCAGCCATCGCGCTGAGGACGCTTTCCATTTCGTTCTTCAGCGGATCCAGTTTCCGACGCCATGCCAGGGAATCCGGATTAATGCGCGCGAGTTGCAAGGCAAAGCCGGCTTTCCATGCACATGGCTCGTAATAGACTTCGTCGGGCGCAACGCGCGCATACCAGTGGCTGTTTTCCGCGCTCATCGCGACCCACGCCCGATTCGCTGGTTCCCAGTCATTCGTGCGAAAGCTTTGCGCGTCCGCCAGTAAGTACGCTTTGAAGGCTGCCTCATCGGGACCCAGACTAGCAGCGGCAGCCTCCAGTTCGCTTGCGACCGCCTGCATGTCATTCTTGTACGCTTCGTTATAGGGCACTATTTTGAATGTGCCGCCCTGATCGCCATTCATGACGATGTTGAAATGACCCATCAAGTCTTGAGCATTAGGTGCCTTTGCCAAAGTTTCGCAAAATTGGGTATCGCCCTGGATTTCGGCAGGATACAAACCGAAAATGCGGGCAGGCTTCATCTGGAGCGCGCTGCACGCAGGATTCTTCTCAGTTCGCGGTCCTTCACAGAATGGCGATTGGTTACGGTAAAGCAGCATCCGACTGCCCGTATCCGCGGCAGGAATTTTGGTTTCGAGCGCGAACACACCTCGTTGTTTCGCATAAATGCGCTCGATGGCCCTGGCTGCATTCATCAAATGGCGTACGGCATTGACGGTTTCCGGCGTTTCCCGGCTGAGATCCGTTTCCACCAGCGTCGGGCGGCCCTGCGCTAATTCGTCCAGCACCAGCTTGTGACGTTCTTCTTCCGCGTGGTTCGGAGCCGGCGGGTCGGGCTCGAGCATCGGTCGATAGGCCTCATCGAATTGCGGCGTGAAGTGTTGTTGCGCATCGATCCAGTGGCTAGTCTCGCTGTCGCCGTAACCCCAAAGAATGGCTAACTCGTTTGGCTGAATCATGCCGTCTTTGTTCGTGTCTTCACGCCAGAAGAGCGGCAAAAATTTTTCCGCCGCGCGGCGGTTAAAGTCGTCGCGGGTCAGTTGACGGGTGTGTTCATTGGATGGCTGAGGCGCCCGGCACGCGATTAAGACGGTTAACGAAAAGGTTGCGACTGCAAGTCTTCTCACATATCAAGGATAGCATTCCCCAACTCGCAGAGGAGGGTGGCGCGACAGGTTAATAGAAGCTGGCGCGCCGTCAGCTCGGCAACACCGCCTAATCGGTCGATGCCGCTTCAAATGCATCGACCCAAACCCAGGCCGACTTAGCGGATGTGTTCCTGGTGCCTGTGACCTCAATGGTCAATGTGTGCGCGCCGGAAGTCAGGCCGGTGATGGTGTAGAGGACGGCCTGAGCCTGATCCGTTGCCGAATAGGTATCGACTTGTCCCTTCAGCACTCCATCCTCGTAGACATTGGCAATGCCGGACCACGCATCCCGATAACCGATCCATTTTGCCACTGTTCCGTTGAATTCAAATGTCGCCCGCGCGGCCGCACTGAGCGCCAGCACCGAACTTCCGCCGCTGTTGACCGAGTAATTGTCGGTATACCACGTTCCGGCGTAGGTCACCGCCGAAAACCGCAAATCCTCTACCAATCACAATCTCATGGCGGAGAACGGACCATTCTGGAAGGTCAGAAATTTCCACGATGCGCCTATTGCAACTCCGACGCAATCTGGAAATTTATAAAAGTGAGAGAGCCAGCAATGCCGCAACCGGCCTCGCCAGCAGGCACAAAGTAGGCAACGAGATAAGGAATGGACCTGAGGGGGTTCGAACCCCTGACCTCATGACTGCCAGTCATGCGCGCTCCCAACTGCGCCACAGGCCCGTGGGACAACAATCATCGTAACGGAAACGAAGAAGGCCGGTCAATGTGGGAGTGGTGGCGTAGAATGGGCGCGATGTGGTTCGGGCCTTTACTGTTCGTGGCGGTAAGCATCTTTCTGTGGAAATACGTCGGAGCAGTGTTCATGCCGGAGTTGTTGGCGCGATCGATTTTTCGAGTAGCGCCGGGGCTGGCCAGTGTGGAGTTGTACATCACGATCAATGCTGCATTGCTTTATTTTGGCGGCTACTTCGCCGTCGCAATATTTTGGTCTTCACTGAAACCATATCTTCGGAACCCGTTTGCTGTAGGCTTCATGTTGTGGCTCGTCAACATACTGGTCGTCCTACCGATTCTCGGACGAGGAATCCTGGGTTACCGATTGCCGCAAGGCTGGATCGCCGTCTCTTTCCCGCTTTTAGTTTCTCACTGGATGTTCGCGCGGGGTCTTCAGTTCCAGGATAGGAGCTGATGAGGTCGATAAAACGGTCTATTAAGAATCGGGAATTATGGATGCGTGATGCAGGACGAGAAGCCAGCGATCATCTTCGAAAACGAAAACATTGGTCGCGTAAGCTTGCGCGCGCTGAATGCGATCACCACTCGCTCTAGTAATGCTTTCCAGGCAGGAGACCCAAGCGGTTGATCCCTGGACTTCGACAGAAACTTCCGAAACATCGATCCGCATATGCGTGTTGGTGTTCCGGAACATTTGCTCCCAACTGGCCCGAATGTTTTCCCAGCCGGCCAGCCGCGTCCAACCTGGATGGACACAGATTGCGCTGGCATCCGTAGCCCAGACTTCATCCATCAAGTCGATGTCCTGGCTCTCCAGGGCGAAATAAAACTTCAGGTTGGCTTCAACAACCTGTTCCGGATCGGTCATACGGAGTCATGATTTATCACATCATTCGACTTTGACGCGACCTGTAATATTGACCACCACACGTCTGGAATTCAGGTGGCGGTCCCAAATCGTAATCGAGCCGGCGGGTGCTGCGTTACCATGCCGGTGAAACTGCGGCGCTGCCGTGGCCGCGATTTGAAAACCCCGTGGAAGGGTCACTGTCTCATCCGTCTGCCAAACCGATCCGCCGCATTCAATCACGTATGAAACTTCCGATGTGACGCGGAGCCGGCAGTTGCGATTCCGGCTGATGGCTTTGATGCGCGTCCATGCTATCTTCTCAGCGACTTGCCGCGCTGTAAGATTCAACTCATAACTTTCCCGAGCTCGTATTAAAGAAGGAGCTGCGAAAAAAACGACGGTCGAGATAATCGCTACACTCGCGCAGGTTTCAAGCAAGGACATAGAACTTCTCAGCGTGATTGCCAGATTTCGTTCAGATCCAAAGTAAAACCGGGTAATTCAGGATCACCGGAAACGGTGCTGGGGTGGGCGACACATACAAGTGCCTGATGGGGGCGGTAAATGTACACTTGCCGGTCCGGAGGGTAGATCAGAAAACCAAGTTGGGCGCCGTTCGTGACGTATTCGGCGAGCTTGAGTTGCAATTCCTTCAACGTGTCGCTTGGCGACCAAAGCTCGATTACGAAATCCGGACAAATCGGAGCGAAGACTTCCTGCTGTTCCGGTGCTAAAGCGTCCCAGCGTTTCCGGAGAATCCAAGAGGCATCCGGCGACCGTGAAGCGCCGTTCGGTAGGGTGAAGCCCGCGCTTGAATCGAATGCCACGCCGCGGCCATCTTTTTTAGCCCAGTTTGCGAGCTGCCGAGTAATCTCGGCGTTCAACATGCCCGTTTTGGAGTTCGTCGGAGACATGATGATGATCTCTTTCCGGGCCGTGAGTTCGAGACGAAGTTCCGGATTGTCGCGACAAAGTCGGAAAAACTGCTCGGGGCTGAGTCCGACGGATTCCGCGTTAAGCACAAGCTTTCCTGTCTTTACGTGCTCCTCTATACTTGGGACCTTTGCCATAGCGCCTTTTAGAGCAATTGTATTGCCGGGTTGCATTGTATAATACGGCGCCAGCGCCGAAGGCCAGTCGGCCTGAGGCCCAAAAAGTAATGAAGTCTGTGTTAGGAGCGGTAGCCGCCAGCTGCTTCGTGGCAGTTGGGATCCTGCTATTGTCTTGGACCACCTATTTTGCCGAACTGAATTCCACCGCCTACGATTTCGCCCTTCGGCTTGCCGGGCCAGTTCCACCGTCCAGTCCCGTAGTGATCGTTGCGATCGACGAAGACAGCCTCGGTCGCATCGGGATGTGGCCTTGGTCGCGCGACAAACTAGCGCGGCTCATCCAAGGTGTCTCTACCGGCAAACCTCGCGCGATCGCATTGGATCTGCTGCTCGATAATGAGACATCTGAGGACGCGGATTATGCCCTCGCGCTGGCGATCGCGAACGCACCGCCAATGGTTTTGGCGACGCGCCGCGATTCTGTCGACAGCGTGGGACTGTGGAGACAGCCGCTGGGACTTTTCGCGCAAAAGGGAGTTCTGCTGGGTCACGTCCACGCCGATCCCGATTTCGACGGCATCAGCCGGCGAGTTTTCTCCGCCAAGGCCGGAGAAGGACGCGTCGTCCCAGCTTTCGCTGTGCAAGCGCTGCATGCCGCCGGACTTCAATTCAAATCGGATTTTGAGAAGAAGGTGGGCGCCGCCGAACGGATTCGTCCGCAGGCCGTAAATATTCGATTTGCGGGCGATGAGAATACATTCCGGCGCGTACCTGCTTGGGCAGTGCTCGAAGGCAGCGCCGACCTGGGGCAGTTTAGAGATCAAATCATTCTAATTGGTTTTACAGCAGAAGGTCTTGGAGACGAGTGGTTCACACCCTTCGCGATCACTGGAAAGAAGACGAGCGGAGTCGAAGTTCATGCGAATGTGATCGACACGCTTTATGCCGGGCGCGCTATCGGCGAAGTCCCGGATTTGATTCTACTAGCCGCCCTGGCCGTATTCGTCCTTTTATTGTGGTGGCTGAATCATCGATATGAAGGATGGCGCTTCTACGCAGCGGCAGTTTCTACAGGTCCTCTCCTATTGGCCCTCTGCTGGTTCCTCATGAAGCATTTTCATCTGTGGTTCTCGTTCCCACCGTTTTGGGCGGCCATCGTGTTCGTAGTGCCGGGGTTGGAGGTTGCCAACAGAGTCCGCGTAAGCCACGATCTCGACAAAAAAATTGAGCGTTTGTCGAGTGGCTGGATTACTGCGCTTACTTCATTTCAATCGCAAACGCAGGCCGCGGCCGAACGCCGCAATCGGTTGTTTGGGCGGCGCCGGCATAATTCTCGATGGAAATTAGATGCGATCGACTTCTTCAACGAAGAGTTGATGCAGTTCCTATCCTTCAATAACGCGATCCTGGCGAGTATTAACGACGTCATCATTGTGAGCGACATGGCGGGTCGTGTGGTTTACCAGAACCCCGCCGCGAAGGCGCTGAAGAATTATCTGATGAACCCGGCTGACGCGCCGTCGTACATCGCATCCATTCTCGATGGGAGGAATTTACGCCCCCAATTTGAAACTGTCTTGGCAGATGCCGAGGCTATCACTGTGAATTTTATTCCCACTCGGGAGAGGAGAGGCTTCTACAATGTGTCGATTTTGCCCATTGCAAGATCTGGGGTCGTGGTCACCATGCACGATGCCACAGCCCAATACGAGTTAAACCAGGCGAAGAGTGATATGGTCTCATTGGTCTCGCATGAACTGCGGACGCCGCTGACGTCCATCCGCGGCTACAGCGACATGCTTTTGAAGTACGATCTGGTCCACGAGAAAGGGAAGATGTTTCTCGGCACCATCATCGATGAAAGCAACCGGTTGAATCAATTGATTCAATCGTTCTTGGACATAGCGTACATTGAATCGGGGAAGCACAGGATCACCAAGTCTGATTTTGAGGTCGCCCCGATGTTGAAAGACATGATCAGCACCGTTGGTCCTGTTGCGGCCGGCAAGCAGATTACGATCCAATCGAGCGGCGCGGATGGAATCCGTGTGCATGCGGATCGGCTTTTGGTATATCAAGCGCTAACAAACCTGGTCGCCAATGCCATCAAGTACAGCCCGGGGGGCACGACGGTAGGGATTGGGGTAACGAATGGTGGCGGCCGTGTTCGTTTCGAGGTCGCGGACCAGGGCTTCGGTATCCCCGCGGATGAACTCTCGAAGATCTTTGAGAAGTTTTATCGGCGCGAGAATAAAGAAACTCGTGACGAGAGCGGCTTCGGACTAGGTCTCGCGTTCACCAAAGAGGTGGCTATGAGACACGGTGGCGAGGTAGTAGTAGAAAGTGAGGTAGGTAAGGGTTCGGTATTTATATTCTCGATACCGAGCTGAAGGGCTTTGCACAAAAAATTCTGGGCGGTCATAGACCGCCCCTACAGCTTGGGGTGTGCAACTGTAGGGGCGCTCTATGAGCGCCCACGATGTATTTTTTGTGCAAAGCCGAGCTGAAGGTTGTATGACTGCAAAACCCAAGATTTTAGTCGTGGACGACGATCGGTCCATCTGCAAGTTGATGGGATCTATTCTCGAGATGGAATCCTATCCGTTTCGCGTGGCTATGACGGGAGAACAAGCCCGGCGTGCCATGGAGGAAGAGCGCTTCGACATTCTCGTCAGCGATATCTACCTCGGCGATGATTCCGGCCTTCACCTCCTCGAACGCATGAAATGCGTCAACGCGGATGCAGAAGTTGTCATCATGACGGCCCATGGTTCGATGGAGACTGCCGTTCATGCCGTCCATAACGGCGCATTCGATTACATCAGCAAGCCCTTCGTCATCGATGAAATGCTCAGGATTCTTCACCGCATCGAAGAGAAGTTTCAGCTTTCGCTGTCCAAGACCGTCGGTTCGGAACTGGCTGAGAGTCTCCCCAAGACGGAAATCATCGGCGCAACGCCCAAGATGATCGACATATATAAAAAGGTTGCGAAGACCGCTCGGATCGAGGCACCGGTGCTTGTGATCGGCGAGAGCGGCTCCGGGAAGGAACTGATCGCCAGGGCATTGCACGAAAATAGCGCGCGGGCGAGCGCCCCTTTTGTGGTCATTAATTGTGGTGCCCTGCCGGAAACGCTTCTGGAGAGCGAGCTGTATGGTCATGAGCGCGGCTCCTTTACAGGTGCAACAGGCTCTCGCAAAGGATTGTTCGAAAGCGCGTCCGGCGGCACGGTCTTTCTCGACGAGATTTCGGAAACTTCATTGAATTTCCAGGTGAAGCTGCTGCGCGTAATACAGGAGCGAGAAATTCGCCGCGTCGGCTCGAACGACACGATCCAGGTCGATGTACGCTTGATTGCCGCAACCAATCGCGACTTAAGGGAGATGGTGCGGACCGGGCGATTCCGGGAGGACTTGTTTCACCGCCTCAACGTTTTTACCATCGCTTTGCCTGCCCTTCGAGACCGTAAAGAAGATATCCCGCTGCTCTCCAGTTATTTTCTAAAACTGTTCACCGAAAAAACCGGCAAGACCGTGCGCTTAGCATCCGACGCCCTAGAGGCGATGAAGCACTATTGCTGGCCCGGTAATGTCCGGGAACTGAAGAATATGCTTGAGCGAGCCATGACCTTTAACGACACTGGCGTCATTCAACTGGAGGAGCTGGAGTTCGGGGAACCCGGAAATGGTGCCCCGATTGAACCCTCACCTGGGCCTTCGACGCGGCCTCTCCCAGGAGGCGAGGCGTCTCTGGATGCGATGGAAAGGCAGCACATCATTAAGATCTTGAAGGAGACGGGCGGCAATAAGAAGAAAGCCGCGGAGATCTTAGGTATCGAGAGACGAACTCTTTATAACAAAGCCAAAAGACTCGGAATTGATTTTAGAACTGTTTGAGGCTAACATGGCGCCCGAATGACGATAAGAAGAACTTTTCTCGGTCTTCTGCTTTTGGTTCTGCTTTTTGGTGTTCCCCTGTTTGCGGCGGGCTCTGGGAATGCCGAACCAGGTGCAGTTCTGACGAGCGCCATTTCTAGACTGGATCACGAGGCATCGAATAACAACGAGACACCCGTGGTTTTCGTGTATTTGCTCCGGAAGGAATTCGGAACGGGGGAAGCGGAACTCAAGTGGGCTTTGGATCAGAAGCTGAACTGGGGTCAAATCACAGCTCTCTCTTTCATCCAAGCCACGACGGGAAGAAGCTTCGCGGAGATGAGCCGTGACAACGCACCGCGTGATTTTTGGTCTTATGCTGAAAACGCCGGCATGAATAGCACGAAGATGGCTCGCTCTTTGGACGGCTTTCTGAAGCGAGTCGAACGGGAGAGAAACTCGCGAATCTTTGACAGCCTGCGCGCATCGCGGAGAGTTCATGCCCTACCGGATCTTGGGAATGGGTTTGGACTCTTTCAGGAAGCTCTGGATTTCCGCCGCATCGATTCGCCGCGGGGGCCGACGAAGGTCCATGAGATCCCTGGCGAACTGGGGAAGGGGACAAAATGAGGAAGGTTCTACTGACTACGCTGTTATTGCTCCTGCCATACAGCCTGTGGGCCCAGGCGGCGCTGAGGATCTCCTCGGTCACCGGGCTTGTGGAGTGGCGGCCGATTTCCGATAAGTTGTTCAAACCGGTGGCAGCAACTCAGATTGTTCAAGTTGGCGATGAGGTGAGAACGGGAGCCGGAGCACAGTTGATACTTGAGGTGCCGGACGGGTCCTACATGGTGGTTTCAGAAAACTCGAAATTGATCGTCGAGGACTTCTGGAGCGGCAATCTGCGCAACCTCGTGAATCTGATGGTTGGAAAAGTCCGGTTCTATGTCCAGCGTCTGGGCGGACGTCCCAATCCTTACCGAGTAACAACCCCGACGGCGTTAATTGCTGTCCGCGGGACGATTTTCGAAATTGCGATTGATGAAGCTCAGATCGCCGAGGTTCGTTGTCTGGAAGGGCGTGTTGCTGTGGAAACGGTGGGGCTGCCCGATCGCGAAGTGATTCTCGAAGCAGGAAGGAAAACACTCGTCCGGCCCGGAGATTATCCGCTGCCGCCGGTTAGCAACGATGCTGAGCTAATCAAGAATCGCGTTATCCATCTAGTAAAGAAGAATGTGCCGGATACGAATGCCAACGCTGCCCCTTCAGCCGATATTTTGGCCGGTGACAATGACCGGCGTAACCGGGCCTCAGACCCTCTTCGCGGCCCAAATTCGCGTACAACTAACGACACGGATCGCGCGAAGCCCACTCTGAATTTTCCGCAGTAGGTTTTTAGCCACAAAGAGGCACAAGACTTTTGTGCCTTTTTGTGGCTAATTAGTTCTATGTCCTTCCTGAAACACCACCTGGACACCTTTATCGCCAATTTTCCAAAGGAACGTCACCTGTCCCATGATCCTGTCCAGTTCGTTCACCGGTACGATGATGCGCGGGACCGCGAAGTGGCCGGGCTGCTTGCATCCGTCTTTGCGTACGGAAATGTGAAAAGTGTGCTGAGGACAGTTGAGAAGGTGCTGGGTTATCTGGGCCCATCGCCTTCACGAACCATTGCGTCGTTCAATCCGCGGACCGATGTTCGGCGACTGCGCGGCTTCTACCATCGATTCAATACGAGCCGGGATCTCGCCGTACTTTTTTGGATCATCCGCCGGACTCTCGAAGATTACGGCTCACTGGAAGCAGCACTAAGGTCGGGTTTAAGGCCTGAGGATTCTGATGTTGGCCGGGCGCTCGACTATTTCTGCCGGGTTCTGCTGGGTTTTGGCCACGAGCAGTTCTATCCCCGCGGCGAACTCAGGCGGCGGAACGGCGTTCGGTTTTTTTTCCCGAATCCGTCTGAGGGGAGTGCATGCAAGCGGCTGAATCTGTACTTGAGGTGGATGGTACGTCCTGAAGATGGAATTGATTGTGGGGTCTGGACGGATGTAACACCGCGCCAGCTAGTTATTCCATTGGATACTCACATTGCGCGTATATCGAGCTACATCGGTCTCACGCATATGCGAAGTCCCGGCTGGGCAATGGCTGTGGACATCACGCGGCATTTGCGGCGTCTTCACCCGGACGATCCCATACGTTACGACTTCGCGCTCTGTCACCTCGGAATCGCGGGCGATTGTCCGAGGAAACGAGATTTACAAAAGTGCGCGCAATGCCCGATTGTTGCGATCTGCCGGCTTTGAAAAAATGTAATTTTTTTATTGCAAAGGTTATGCCCCCTTAAGAGAATCTGTTCCCATCGGAAACATCCCAGGAAGGGAGATACATGACCAGGGAAGGCGGTGCAGTCGTTCTCGATCGAACCCAACTCATCAGCACTCTGTTCGCTCTTATTCCCGTTCCCGTCGCAGTTGTTGATAGCGGGGGACGGGTGATCCTGTCCAATTCGGCATTCACCGATGTATTCAACGGCATTCAGAATCTCGACTCACTTCCGTCGCAGCACGAGCTGGAAGTAGCTGGCGGCGCCACGTACGAACTGCAGACCGTTCCGTTGAACAACCAAGGCATGAAGATCGTTTACGCCTTGGAGATCACGAATGAGGTTCAGCTTCGCCGGCAGGCGGTTCACCTCGAGAAGATGGCTGCGATCGGACGCCTCGTTTCGGGCGTGGCGCACGAGCTGAACAATCCTCTGGCCGGTATTCTCGGGTATGCGCAACTTGTTTCGCGCTGTGAATTAGAACCGTCCGCTCGCCGGATGATTGAGGTCATATTGAGCCAGGCAGAGCGGGCCGGAAAAATCGTTCAAAGTTTCCTTAGTCTCGCGGCAAAGACGGAGCCTAAGCGAATCGCATTTGATTTGAACGAAACGATTCGGAACGTCGTCCGATTGCGCGAGTATCAGGCGCATGTCGAAAACATCGCTGTTACGGCGGATTTTTCGAAAGATTTGCCGTACGCCTGTGGTGATCCTGATCAGTTGGAGCAGGTTGTTTTGAACCTGTTTGTCAATGCCGAAGACGCGATTGCGGATTCCCATCAGCGCCCCGGTTCGGTTCACCTCAGGACGTTCGTCCAGAATGGGCGCATTCACCTAAGCGTGACCGACAACGGCAGCGGCATCCATGCCCGCGACATGGCGCGTATATTCGCTCCGTTCTTTACCACTAAAGATAGACAACACGGTACCGGCCTTGGGCTCAGCATTTGTGCCGAGATCGTGAAAGAGCATGGTGGTGAACTGTACGCCTGGAGCACCTACGGCAGCGGTTCGACCTTTACTTTGGAGTTGCCCATCCAACGCGAAATCGCGCCGGAAACAGTCGAGCCCGTTCGAGTGTCGGAAGGTCTGGCGCTGCGCGGCAAGCAGATTCTGGTGATCGACGACGAGGTTCACATTACCGAGCTTATCTTCGATGTCTTGACTCGGCAGGGAGCTCGAATCGACCTGGCCAACTCGGCCGTGGAAGCGTTGGAGCAGATCAAAACGAAAAATTATGATGTGATCATCTGCGATCAGCGGATGCCCGGGGTGAGCGGCCAGCGGTTGTACCGGCTCGTGGAATCCTTGAATGGCGATCTGCGTCACCGCTTCTTATTCGTGACTGGAGACGTAGTGAGCACCCAGACAAAACGCTTCTTTACGCAAGTAGGGGTTCAATATCTCCGGAAGCCATTCCGTATCCACGAACTGGTGGATGCAATCGAAGGCTTGATCAATCGAAGTCAACCACTCGGTTCCTGAGCAGGCCAATATCTTCGATTTCAATTTCAACAATATCCCCGGCCTTCATGAAGACCTGAGGGTTTCTCACGAAGCCTACACCGCCCGGCGTGCCGGTCGCAATGACGTCGCCGACTTCAAGAGTCATCACCTGAGAAACATAAGAAACCAGATCGGGTACTTTGAAGATCAAATTACCGGTGTGCGACTTCTGCATCGTCTTTCCGTTGAGGCGCAACTCGATCGCTAATCCGTCAGCGTCGCCAAGGGTGTTTTTGGTGACCAGGTACGGTCCCATAGGCGCGAAGGTGTCAAAGGACTTCGCCCGCAACCACTGGCCGTCGGAAAACTGAAGATCCCGCGCTGAAACGTCATTAAAGATCGTATAGCCGGCGACGTAGTCTATCGCCTCCTCTCTTGAAACCTGGCGTGTTCTGCGCCCCATGACAAGGCCGAGCTCCGCTTCATAATCTACCTGCTTGCTCACCGGGGGAATGACAATGCCTTCTTCCGGGCCAATAATTGCATTCGCGTACATTGCAAAGAGAAGGGGCTGCTTCGGTATTTGTCCTTTAATTTCCTCAACGTGATCTCTATAGTTCAGGCCGATGCCGATGACTTTGGAAGGGTGCGTAATCGGAGCGCGGAAAGTAACGTCGGATTCGCGAAATAGATAACTTTGTATCCCGCTCGACGAGCGCTCCAAATGAGCAAGCTGATCTTCAAGCAACTGCAGTCCATCTTTGACATGCAGTACTTCTTCGATCGCAAATACCACTCGAGGAAACTCCAGGAGGTCATCGCCGATTGCCTTAGTTAGATCAAAACATGTATCCCCAAAAACGCACCCGAGACGCACCACGGATGGCGCGCTTTTTCGGGAAAAGTTCATGAATTTCACACTGACCTCCTGTAGAATCGGCCCCAATTTGGCATGCCCCTAAACGACCTGAAGCCAAAATCGGCGTCCGATATCGATCACCGCAAGGCTATCTTGTCTTTACGGTGGCTTCTGGTGATTCTCGCCTCCTATCTTACTCTGTTCAGCTACCTCGGGAACGAACTGTTTCCATTCGTCTTCGGTTTTGCACTCGCTTTTTCCGCCAGCAATCTCCTCATGATGTTGATTCCTGGTGGCCAATTTCTGAGCCGGAAAACCCAGGCCGCTATTACGGCGCTCGATTTTCTTTTTGTGTTCGGAACGTTATATCTCTTGCGGGTTCCTCAGAATTATCTGTATGTTGCTTTTGCGGCAATCTTCCTTTTGGCGCTCGTCTGGCGTGAGCTGCGGCTTGTTCTTTTCTCGCTCTTCGTTGTCAGCCTTCTTTTCGGTCTCTTCAGCTATTTTCGCCTGTTTGGTTTTGAGTTCGATATCGACATTGAGCGCTTTCTGACTCTCGCTTTGTTTTTTGTCGTTGCAATCTTCTACGTCTTTCTTTCTGAGCGGCTCACTCAGGACGCACTAATGTCCCAAGTAATGACAGAAGAGAACCGGATAGCAGAAGTCATGGTCGAGATGACACGCGCGTTGTCGTCATCATTGAATACCGATGACGTGTTGTATTCCATCGTCTCGCGTTTGCATGAAGTGTTTGGAACCGAAGAATGTTCAATTGTACGCGTCGATTCAAAGACCGGCTTGGCTAAAGTTGTCGTCAGAGTCCCCCGCCTTGAAGAACGAAATATTCCTATCGATCTTAACCAGCACCCGGAGCTGAAGCAGGCCTATATATCTCGCCAATTTCTGTTTCTGCCGGATGCGAAACCCACAGCGATTATGGTTGCTCCAATGATTGCGGCGGAATTGGTGCTCGGACTCATCTATGTTCGATCGTCGAAACTGGGGCCGATCCTGTCGGGGGCCAATACCCGCTTCTTTCAGGTCATGGCTAGCACGGCGGCAAACGCATTACGGAACGCCCAACTATTCGAGGAGGTCGAGCACCGTGCACGCACGGATTTTTTGACTGGATTGCCAAATCACCGATTCTTTCAAACGACATTGGCCCTGGAATTGGCTCGAGCACAGCGTCACGATCATCCGCTCTCGCTGCTCATGATAGATTTGGATTTCTTAAAACAAGTAAACGACCGCTTCGGTCACCCGAGTGGAGACCTTGTCATTCGCACCATTGCCGCGACGATTCGAAGCGGCTGCCGCGAGATTGATTTCGCGGCTCGCTACGGTGGCGAGGAGTTCACCGTGATTCTTCCCGAAACACCCCTCGCCGGCGCTATTCAAGTGGCGGAGCGTATTCGCGAACGGATCTGGGCTGAAGAGTTTCCGCGCATCGGGAACATCACAGCCTCCGTCGGCATTTCTAGTTATCCGGTCAACGCGCTTACCAAGGAAGATCTCGTCCGCGTCGCCGACCAGGCGTTGTATGTTGCGAAGAACGGCGGCCGCAACCGCGTGTCTTACTTCAATTACCAGGTGGTAACGAAATAGGCCTATAGAGGAATGAATCGGGTGCGGCAAGTCCCCTCCTAAGTTAGGAGGGGAGGCCTGCGAGGACAAAAGTCCGAGCAGGCGGGGTGGTTCCCCTGCCATTACTGGCACTTGAGGGAACCACCCTGCCCTCGCTTTCGCTCGGGACCCCTCCTAACTTAGGAGGGGAGTTGCGAGTCATCAATATTGAGTAAGTCCTAAATCTTCATGTATGCCAATCGTGCTTCAAGCGCACGCGACAGCCGTGCGATGGGTAACCCCAGCAGAAAATAAATAGCCGCCGTAAGTAGCCCGATGCCGATGTAGTCGTAATTCGTGGCGGCGAGCTGCCCGTACATCTTTGTCAGTTCGACCATTGTGATTACGGAAACCAATGAGGAGTCTTTCAATAAGGCAATGAAGTCGTTGGTTACTGGAGGTATGACCAGACGCACAGCTTGCGGCAGTACGATCTTTCGAATCGTTTGCATGCGTGTTAAACCCAAAGCGAGCGCTGCGTCGAGTTGGCCGCGCGGAATCGATTGAATTCCGGCGCGGTAGTTTTCAGCTTCGTAAGCGGCATAGTTCACACCGAGGCCGATAACAGCCGCCCACAGCGGTGAAAATCGAATACCAATCGATGGCAGGCCGTAGAAAATGATGAAGAGTTGAATCAGGAGCGGAGTCCCTCGGACCACTTCGATAAAGCCGACTATGGGCCACGCGATAGCCCGCGGCGCAAATACGCGCCCGACCGCCATCATAAGACCCAGACCGATGGCTATCGCCATTGCTGCTGCTGAGATTTCCAAGGTCACCAGAGCGCCTTGAAGCAGCAGGGGCAGGTACCGTTTATATTCGTTCAGTCGGTCTCTGAAGCTGTGTTCGGTTCGAATCGCGTCCAGGTATTCGCGATAACGGACGGCCTGGTCGTTAGATACCGGTTCCCGATCGCCAAAAGCCTGAGCCGTAGCCGCATTGTAAATGCCCCAATCCATGTAAATTTTACGGAGGGTGTCATCCCGTTTCATCGCCTCGATGGCGGCATTGATTTGATGGAGGAGTTCCTCGTCCATTTTGCGAATACCAATTCCAAAAGCCATTCGAGCTGCCGGAATCTCGATATTCCGTAGCTGTGGCCCAGTCGCGTAATACAAGGCAACCGGTGTATCCATCACGACAGCGTCCAGGCGTCCAAGCGCCAGATCGATGAATTGTTGGACCTGCCCGTCATAGCTTCGAATCGCGACGTCTCCCAGGCTCTGAACATAACGTTCCGCGAAGGTTACTCGCAGCACCCCAACCGTGAGGCCGCGCAGGTCATCGGGCCGATGGACCCGAAAATCATCTGCGCGTGTCGTTATCGTCAAGGTTGAATAGAAATAGGGATTGGAAAAATGAATTTTTTCCGCACGTTCCGGTGTGACCTCCAGCCCATTGATGACAACGTCGTATTGCGCGCGCTCCAGCCCCGGAACCAGGCCGTCCCACTGGTTTTGAACGAATCGGGCCGTGCGTCCCATGCGTTTGGCCAGAGCATCCGCAAGGTCCACTTCAAATCCGATGATGCGCGACGGATTCCGAGGGTCTCGAAAACTATACGGTGCACCGCCCTCCGCATCAGCGGCCCAAACGAGTTCCTGGGCCGAAGCCACAGCCGGCGTGGTCAGTAGCAATAGCAGGAAAAGGTAAGGAATGGCTTTCATAATTTAGCGAATCTACAATAGCCCGATGCCCTATTTCATCGAATTCGTCGATGTCGAGAAATCTTTTGGAGAAACGAAGGTATTGAATGGCATTTCCTTTGGCGTTGAAAAAGGCGAGACATTTGCCATTTTGGGGCCGAGCGGGGTTGGAAAAACGGTCACGCTGACGCTGGCCGTCGGTCTCCTCAAGCCGGACCGCGGACGAATCATTGTCGATGGCGACGACATTACTGAAATGAATGAGCGCGAACTCGCACACGTCCGGAGGAAGGTGCAGCTTGTTTTTCAATCCGGCGCGCTGTTCGATTCGCTGACTGTATGGGAGAACGTTGCGTTTCCACTGAGTGACAGCGGACATACGGACAGGGATATTGAAAATAAGGTGGATGAGTACTTGAAGCTTGTTGAAATCGAAGATCTCGCCGGCCTGATGCCCTCGGAACTGAGCACCGGCATGAAACGAGCAGTCGCGATCGCGCGCGCGTTGGCAGCCCAACCCAAAGCGATACTTTATGACGAACCCACCACCATGGTCGATCCGTTGATGTCGCAAACGATCACCAAACTGATCCGTAAAATGCAGCGCCAACTTGGATTGACGCAAATGGTGGTGACCCACGACATCGCCAATTGTGCCGAAAAGGTGGCCGATCACGTGGCGCTTCTTAATAAAGGAGAATTCGCATTCATCGGCACGATTGAAGACCTTTATGCCAGCGATCACCCCGTGGTGAAGGAATTCGTAGAGGAAGACAGAATCAGATTTCAAAAAGAGAAGGAGCTCGCTTGAAGGTAACACTCCCCTCCTCGTAGAGGAGGGGAATGGCTAGTCTTCACTTTTCAGCGATCAGCAGTAATGCTCCCTCGGATTGAAACTTCGCCTGATCCTGCCGCGTTGGAAACCAATTGGTGGGTTTCCAATCTTCCGGAATCGGAGTGGAGTCGACGATGCGCCGATGACTCGCTGCCCGGAAGCCAACTTTAATGAGAAGTTCCATGTAATCTGCAGCGCCAAGCAGATGAACAGGAATATCGATGTACTTGGCCCAATTGTGGCCGTAAACGTTTTCTCTATAGTAATTGGTGAGAAAGAACGCCCTTCCGCCCGGCTTCAGGATGCGGTGCACTTCCGCCGCGACCCCTTCCAGCTCGGGGTAGTAATAAATGGCTTCGACGCTGAGCAGCGTATTAAAAAATTCGCTGTGACATGGAAGTTTGGCAGCGTCGGCAACAAGGAAGAACGCATTTGCCGGATTTCGGTACTCCCTGGACGCCTGTGCGATCATGCGGTCCGACAAATCGACACCAACCACGATTCCTCTGGATGCGCGCTGGGCCAACACTCGCGTGGCCCATCCGACGCCACAGCCTAAGTCGATAACGTTGTCGTGCTGGTCCACTTCCATCAGCACGATCATCTGGCGTGTGATTTCCCAATGGCTTTTCTCCATGCCGCGCCCGCGGCCTAGATCCGCCCATCGGTTGAATTCTCGTCGAATCAGCTCCTCAAGCATGGGCGTTGACCAAATGCTATGATCAGGCGGTGCGGCCCGTTCTCATATTTGACCTCGACGGTACGCTGGTCGATTCCAAAAAGGATTTGACCGCGTCCGTTAACTATATCCGGCATCAATTCGATCTGCCTATTTTGACGGAAGGCGAAATCGCTCGTTTCATCGGTAACGGCGCGCTGATGCTCATCCGGCGCGCTCTCGGGGATCAAGCCACCGAAGGTAATGTTCAGACCGCACTGCAGATGTTTCTTTCCTATTATCGGGCACACATGCTTGACAGTACGAGACTATATCCGGGCGTGCGTGAGACGCTCGATCGTTTGAAGGACTGTAAGCTCGCGGTTTTGACGAACAAACCCATTCATTTCAGCTGCGCGATGTTGGATGGCCTTGGTATTTATAGACATTTTACATCCATCTACGGCGGTAACAGCTTTGATCATAAAAAACCAGATCCCGTGGGCGTATATCAGATTTTATCCGACACGAAAGGTCATAGAGAACGGACGTGGATCATAGGCGATTCCGCAGTCGATGTCCGCACAGGCCGCAACGCTGGTATTCGCACTTGCGGTGTTACCTACGGCTACGCCACGGAAACCTTCAAGGATGCTCCACCCGATTTCATGATCGACAATTTCTGCGACGTGGAGGCATTAGTCCACGACTGAATCCACAGTTTTAATAACGCAACAGGTTTTACTGCGGTGGAGCCCACGAAGCGGAGACGAAGTCTGGCGGAGCGTCGGGCGAGTACAAAAGGCTCATGCACCGATCCATCCACCGCGAGTGCGGAACGCGGACGAGTTCTTCGCGAGTAAAGTAGCGGACATCGAGAATTTCGCTGCCGTCCGGATGGGGCGTGCCGCGAACGATTCGGCCGCGGAAAATTGTGCCGATGTAAGCCGCCCTGTCCCCATTCGAATAATCGACAATCAAATCAGGACCGCCGTAAACGCCCAGAAGACAAGTAACTTCGACGAACAAACCTGTTTCTTCCCAGGTTTCCCGAACAGCCGCATCAGCTGGATGTTCCCCCGGTTCAATCAGACCGCCGGGCACGACCCAGATACGCTTATCCGCATGTTTACAAACAAGCAAACCTTTCTCGTTATCATGAATGGCGACAGCTGCCGAGGGGAGTAGAAGCAAATCGTGGCCGACTTTCTTTCGAAGGTGCTCGAGGTGACCCGACATTGGCATAATGATGCTCCGTATCCATGATAAAGTCGCAATAGCTAATGAGGAATTGTCTTTTCACTCTGATCGCGTTTTCGATCGGCGCTTCGGTCGGGTTTGCACAGCGGATAAGCGGAGAACTTCGGCTTCGCGTGACCGATCCAACAGGTGGTGGCATCCGGGTCATTGGCACGGTTGTGGGGCAGGCTACGGGTGTCGATCATACGTTTGAGACGGATGAAAACGGCCGATTCACCCTTCGAGGGTTGCCGCTAGGCAAGTATGGCTTGACGATCCGGAGCGAGGGCTTTTCGAAGAAAGTTGAATTCTTCGAGGTCAATTCGCAGCTTCCTCTGGAACACCTGGTCATGTTGGAAATCCTTCCGTTGGCAACAACGATCGATGTTCGGGCTGAGGATACGTTACTGGATCCTGAACGCACGGCGGCTTACCTCCCCCACAACGCTCTCGAAGACCGCGCATCGGCCGCGCCCAATCGGGCGGTAATCAACCTCGTGAATACCCAGCCAGGCTGGCTGCTCGAGGCCAACGGAACTTTGCATCCCAGAGGATCGGAGTACGACGTCCAGTATGTAATCGACGGCGTGCCGCTTTACGACAACCGTTCACCTGCTTTTGCGCAATCAACCAACATTGAAGAGTTTCAATCGTTGAACGTACGCACGGCCGCGTACCCCGCCGAATTCGGCCTGAAATTGGGGGGCGTCATTGAGACGGCGAGCGATCAGGATGTCCATGCCGGCTTCCATGGAATGGCATCGTTCCAGGGAGGTAGTTTCGACAATCGCGCCGGCTTTCTGTCTTTGCGGTACGGACACGCTCGTACATCAGTTACGGTGAACGGCGACGCTATGGCCACGGACCGTTATCTTGATCCTCCAGTCGAACAGAACTACACGAACCGTGGAGCGAGCGGTGGGGTCTCGGCCGTTCTTGACCGTGAGTGGTCGGCAGCGGATCATACTCGCGCGTATGTGAATCGGCGTAACACCACCTTCACTGTCCCGAACGAATTGCTTCAGGAACTCGCGGGCCAGCGGCAAGACCGTGATGGGGCCGAAACGTTTGGGCAGATCTCGCATACTCACGTATTTTCATCTCACATCCTGGCTCAATTCCGCGCCATGGCTCGCGATACCAATGCGCGGCTCTGGTCCAACAACCTCTCCATTCCCATTCGGCCAGCGCAGGATCGCGGGTTTCGGGAGAGTTACTTCGCCGGCAGCGTCGCGGCGCATTACGGCGGTCATGAATTGAAAAGTGGAGTTGAAGGATGGTTCTCCTCAGTTCGGGAGGATCTCGGCTTTCACATCGTGACGTATAGGCTGGGGACCCTTCGCATCTTCGATCGGGATCTTCCGCAAGACTTTCATTTTTCCGGCCGTTCTGCCGGCCGTACACAATCCGGATTCATACAGGATGCCTGGCATACAGGTAACCTCCATTTGACAGCGGGTCTTCGGTTCGACCATTACCGGCTAGTTGAAAAGGAACAAGCTTGGAGCCCTCGGCTTGGAGCTGCGTATCAAGTTCCGCATGCGGGCCTCGTACTCCGTGCATCATACGATCGCGCATTCCAGGTTCCCGCGATAGAAAACGTCCTTGCTGCCAGTACCGACCAAGTCCAGAATCTTGGTGGTCAAGGGGCATTTCTTCCGCTGGTTCCCT